>NZ_JCAMRX010000014.1:0-93279 GCF_059821285.1 Spirulina sp. LEGE 11439 | reverse complement strand
GTTGTTTCTTCTACAGCCGTTGTTTCTTCTACAGCCGTTGTTTCTTCTACAGCCGTTGTTTCTTCTACAGCCGAGGGAATATCGCTTGCTTCTGAAGCTTCAGGGGAGGAGTCATCGCGACCAGTTTCACCTCGTTCCTGTTGCAAGAGTTTTTGACGATATTTTTCCGCCATCTCTTCTGCTTTTTCGAAAACAATGTCCCGATTTTTCAACATATCACCGGGTTCGGGTTCGAGTTGTTTGGTCGAGAGAGAAATACGACCGCGTTCTGCATCTAGATCGATGATCATGACCTTCAATTCATCATTGACGGCAAAAACGCTGTGAGGTGTATCGATATGATCGTGGGAAATTTCTGAAATGTGAAGCAGTCCACTCACGCCACCGATATCGATAAATGCACCATAAGGTTTGATGCCGCGTACCGCTCCAATCGTGACCTCTCCAACCTGCAAACCATTCATCTTCCGTTCGACTAATGCGCGGCGATGGCTTAAAACGAGGCGGTTGCGATCTTCATCAACTTCTAAGAATTTCAGGGGTAAATCTTGACCGACCAAATCTTCTTTAGCCTGACGAGTACTAATATGAGACCCCGGAATGAAACCTCGTAGTCCTTCAATCCGAACGAGAGCCCCTCCTCGGTTAGTCGCAAAAACATTAGACCGCACGGTAGCATCTTCTGCCTGCAATTGGCGCACCCGCTCCCAAGCACGTAAATATTCGATACGACGAATGGAGAGGGTTAATTGTCCGTCTTCATTTTCATCGGTCAGAATGAAAAACTCCCGCGTTTCCTCTGCTTGCAAGACTTCGCTGGGATCGTCCACTCGGTTAATGGACATCTCTTGGATGGGGATAAAAGCAGCCGTTTTTGCGCCGATATCAATCAACGCCCCTCTAGGTTCCATGCTGAAAACCGTTCCCGGTACGATGTCTCCAGGACTAAAATGATAGTCATATTTGTCAAGGAGAGCAGCAAAATCTTCGTGAGTAAAGCCAATGTCTTTGTTTCTGGTAGCGGTTGTTTTCTGACTGACCATATGTGTAATTTTTTCCTAGGTTTTTTAGCTCCGTATGTACTGACTGTGAAGGAAACATTGCATATCGAGAAAAATTCTCACTGCTTTGCTCTATCGCAATACTTTCGATCGCAACATACAGTTTTGATACTTTAGTTAAGTCATTCTGCTTATTTAAATAACAGATATACTAACCCAAATTATATCTTAGCATTATTCGGTAAAAATTATCAATTGTTAATTTAAATTAACAAAGTGGACAATTGCGACCGATTTAATACTTTTTAAGCCCTTCAAGTGCGTGAATTTTACGATGGAAGATGGATTTTTTGAGTTTGAGATTGTTATTTTAACATTAACAGACAGAATTATTATTTTAACATATTGAAGAGTTCAACCCCAAGAACGAGATGAGAAATTTCCCTAGTCGTTCTTGCTCAAATTCACGACCAAAAAGAAGCGGCCTCAAGCCTCCTCTTTCAAGGGGAAAACACAGAAAATTCCGGACTGCAAGCCCCCACGCTTCAGAGGTCGGTCATTGTTCATTGAAATGACGAGGTGGCAATTTCCGAGGGTGCATGGCGATCGCATTCTTGCCATTCTTCTGTTTTCTGCGAGGTTTCCGGTTGGGATTGCAGTTGATTCAAAGTTTCAATAAAATCTGTAATCCCTTGAAATTGGCGATAAACTGAAGCAAAACGAATGTAAGCAACCTCATTTTCTTGGCGCAGATAGCCAAGAACGAGTTCTCCAATCTCCCGTGTTGTCACTTCCCGCAGAGAACGTTGTTGAAGTTGTGCTTCAATTTCATTGACAAAGGTTTCGAGACGTTGATGAGAAATCCCCGTTTTTTCACAAGCGCGAATGAGTCCGCGTAATAGTTTTGAGCGATCGAACGACTCGCGACTCCCATCTCGCTTAAGCACAATAATGGGAACAAATTCAATTCGTTCGTAAGTTGTAAAGCGGTGTTTGCACTCTAAACATTCTCGCCGTCGGCGAACGCTTTTACCTCCTTCTGTAGAACGAGATTCTAAGATGCGATTCTTGTTATGCTGACAAGCTGGACATTGCATGATCCGCGTCCAAAATAATTGACCAAAACATCGAGAATGAGCAAAAAAATTGCTAGAAAGCAGTTTGAGCCGCACAATCTCATTCATTTACCATAAAACATGGCGAGACGAATGAAATTTTGCGGCTGAGACGTTTCTCTATGAATGAGAGAACTTGCTGCGAATGGATGATAAATTTTTACGATTTTCGTTTTCGATAGAATAAGCGATCGCTAATTCGATCGCTTATTTTTCGAGATTATTTTTCAATCCGGGGAGGTTCCCGAAATGCGATCGCAAAAAAGAGAATTCCGATGCCAACAGCAAGCACGAGTATATAGGCGACGCTTTCCATAGCTAGTTTGCTTAAAAAACATTAACGAAGGATTCGATTGTATAGAGAAATACACGATCGGCAAACTCCATACAAAGTTATTCTAATAGATTTCTCCGCGTTTTCGTTATTGATGTTGAAGTTGTTGGGATTGACTCGAGCTCGATAACAAAAAAATTGAGGAAGGGAAATTTCCTTCCTCAATTCTATTGAATGAAATTTATACCAAGATTGGCGAGCTTACGAAACCCGAGTGGTTTTATCACCCACTTTCGCAAAGAGACCCCATTCGACTTGTTCTTCCAAATCTGCGCCAACTCCGGCAAAGACATCTCGGTACAGAGTCCGAGAACCGTGCCAGATGTGACCGAAGAAGAAGAGCAAAGCAAAGACTGCGTGACCGAAGGTAAACCAACCGCGAGTCGAGGTGCGGAATACGCCATCAGATCCTAAAGTCTCGCGATCGAAATCAAAAGGTTCGCCAAGTTGAGCTTTACGTGCAATCCCTTTCACTTGTCGGGGATCGGTGATGGTTTGACCGTCGAGAGCGCCACCGTAGAAACTTACAGTTACGCCATTTTGCTCAAAGCTATATTTAGATTCAGCACGACGGAAAGGAATGTCAGCGCGAACAATACCTTCGGAATCAGTTAAGACAACCGGGAAGGTTTCAAAGAAATTCGGCATCCGGCGCACGCTCAAGACGCGACCTTCACCATCTTTAAAGACAGGATGACCCAGCCAATATTCAGGAATGCCATCACCGTTAATCATCGGACCGACACGGAATAGACCGCCTTTAGCGGGACTATTGCCGATGTAGTCGTAAAATGCCAGTCGTTCGGGAATCTTAGACCAAGCTTCCGCAAGGGTATCGCCTGCGGCGATATTGGTCTCAACCCGTCGTTGAATTTCCGTTTGGAAATAACCTTGATCCCATTGGTAACGGGTCGGTCCGAAAAGTTCGATAGGGGTTGCCGCGTTGCCATACCACATCGTTCCAGCAACGACAAAAGCGGCAAAGAAGACGGCAGCAATACTGCTAGAAAGAACCGTTTCGATATTCCCCATCCGCAAGGCTTTATATAAGCGTTCGGGAGGACGAACCGTGAGGTGGAACAAGCCGGCAATAATCCCCACCAGTCCCGCAGCAATGTGGTGAGCGACAATGCCTCCGGGGTTAAAGGGGTTAAAACCAGCCGGCCCCCATTCTGGGGCAACGGGTTCAATATGACCGGTTAAGCCAAAACCATCGGAGACCCACATTCCGGGACCGAAAACACCACTGAGGTGAAAGGCTCCAAAACCGAAACAAAGTAAACCGGATAAGAACAGGTGAATGCCAAACATTTTTGGCAAGTCGAGAGCGGGTTCTCCCGTGCGCGGATCTCTGAAAAGCTCCAGATCCCAATAAACCCAGTGCCAGCAGGCAGCTAAGAATAAGAATCCAGACAGAATGATGTGAGCGATCGCAACGCCTTCAAAAGACCAGTAACCGGGGTCAACATAAGGTTGTCCGGAGACATTCCAGCCCGCCCAAGAAGAATCGACTCCCAAGCGTGACATGAAGGGTAGAACGAACATCCCTTGTCGCCACATGGGATTGAGAACGACATCGCTGGGATCGTAAATTGCGAGTTCGTAAAGTGCCATCGATCCAGCCCAGCCCGCGACGAGAGCCGTGTGCATGAGGTGGACGGCAATCAAGCGTCCGGGGTCATTTAATACGACCGTATGGACTCGATACCAAGGTAGTCCCATTGACTACGCTCCTCCTATCGAAAAAATATTGAATCTATTATCTAAAAAATTAGATTTTGTTTAAAGAAGTGTAAACGATCGCGAGAGTTCAATGCAAGAACGTTATTCAGTCACCAGTCACCAGTTATTCAGTCACCAGTCACCAGCGATGCGCGTTCCCTTGGCGAATTCGATTCGCCAAGGGAACGCGCATCGAACCAGTCACCAGTGAGGGAAAAGCCTTTGGCTGTTACTCCTTTTGCAATAGACTTTCGGCGACGGCTAATTTTTGGAGGGCTTGCTCGGCATTGATAAGCCGTTTGAGAATGACTTGAGAGATCGCGCCTCGCTCGGCATCTTCTGGGGGTTCAACTTCTAACATGAGAACGGCATCCTCAACTTGATAGAGCCAGAGTTTTTCTCCTTGGTCGATCAGTCCCAAAGAGAGTCGGCGAATCTTCGGTCTGCGCCGCCACGCAATTTCATTCCAGAGTCCCCCCAACTCCCAAACGCGTCCCACTCGCCAGCCTTCCGAGAGAAAAAAGTATTTCACGATGCCCCAACACTCCTCAAATGCTTTAAAAGTATACTCGCACTCGTTCCCATTCTTTGATTCGTGATGAATTGGGATGACACCCCTCTAGCCTTAGAGAGATTTTCTCGAATACAATAGCAGCACTCGCGATCGCGCTGGGAATTTTATTCGCTGAAAATAATAAAATTTTTTGAAAAGAACCGCAAAACTAGGGCGGAACGTTCAGAAAAAGCGTAAGATACCCAATAACGCGATCGGGTTTGACACTCGAACTATCTCGGTCTACCAGCAATAGAGGTTAAACGCAAATGGGGCAACTGGACAAGCAACCGGAATTCAATCCCGAAGCACCGGGCGCAGCACAAAAGAGCCTAAACGAAATTACAGAGGAACTCGAACACCTCAAACACAGCGTCATTCTCCAGTTGTCTCGAGAAATCGAGCAACTTCAAGCACGAAAAACTCGCTTGCTGGCAGAAACCGAACAGTTAGAACTACAGCGTCAAGAGCAATTGAGCCAGCAACACGACCTTGCAAAGCAAATCGCCCCAGCTTTGGTCGAACAGATCGTGGAATTGCTGCAATACCGGGTCGGGAATCTGAATGGCGAGATGGATGGCGATCGCGATCGCTTGAGCGGTTACAACGATAATGCCCATCGCCTGATTTCTTCCCTCGATACGACCCTAAGAACAACGTTTAGAACATTACAGCAAGACCTCAACAGCTATCAAAGCACCCTCTCCCAGCAATTGGGACAGATGTACACTCTCGAACAGCAAGGAGAGGCAATTTTAGAGGCCTTAGTCGGTCGCTTGCGCGAGGAATTTCAAGAAGACTTTCAAACTGAAGGGCTTTCTCCCGCACTTCCCGTCCAGCCTCAAGACAGGACAAGAGATAGTTTGCCAATTCCGACGGAACCCCAAAGCGTTAAGTTACCTTTCGTTTCACCGTCTAAAACGATTAAACCCGCTCCTCCTGAAGATATTGCCCCCTCTGCTCCACCCAAACAAAGAAAAGTGACGGCAACCCAAATGCAGTTGGGTTTCATTTTGGTGCTGTTTTCGTCGTTCGCCTTATCTCTACAAAATGTAGTCATTTCGATCATTCTCAATCAATCTTCTCTCTTTGGGGTTTGGAAAACAGGAGGCTTTATTTCTCCCGGTTTTGGTAATTCTTTGCTGATTCTCTGTTTTCGCATGATTGTTGTAGTACCTCTGATGGCAGCGATCGCGCAAATTCTTTATCCCTCAAGCTGGCCGGATATCGGTCGCTACTTAAGGTCGAAAGATTGGCTGAGCTTTTTTAACGTCACGGCTTGCGGCTTTTTCCTCTTTGCTTCCTCTGCTTTTATTTACATGGCATTGGGAGCGTTAACCCCCGGAGTTGCCCTAACCTTATTCTTTGTTTTCCCGATCGTAACGGTATTGATGTCATGGCTGCTCTTTGGAGAACGTCCTTCCCTCGTTCGCAGTCTATCAACTTTAACTGTATTTGGTGGAGTCGTTCTGATTGCTTATCCTGACCCCAATGCTCCCCTTAGAGTTTCTACTTTAGGGATTATTTATGCACTAGCGGCGGGGATTACGTTCGCATTTCACGTTCTCTTGATTCAAGCCTGCACGAAAAAACTACATCCGATTCCTTTTAGCGTTGTTAATTTTGCGATTATTCTCATCTTTGCAGCATTAAGTTTACTGGTTCCTCTACCGGAAACGATGCAAGTGAATGTCGCTCCCGAAATGTGGACGAATGTTTTAGTGAGTAGCTTGGTTTTAGGAGGATTAACCTTATTAAGTTATCTGGCTAATAATGTTGGGATTAGTTATATCGGTGCTGCTCGTGCTTCCATTTTTGGTGCAACCGGTCCGGCATTAACTTCACTTTTAGCTTGGTTGATCATTGCTAAATCTTTAGCAGCCAAACAATTATTGGGAATGTTAGTCGTAACGATTGGTGTTGCGGGTCAAAATTTAGAGCGCATGTTTGCTAAGAAACCGAAAGCCGTTAAAGGAAAGAGTAAATAAAAAGGTAATGTTTGCTCTTATCATTTTGCTCTGAGACAGTCGGTATTTGAGAGGAAAAAATATTAATGGAAGATCCTGATTTTGTAGGAACATTACATTGGACTCCTGAAGCAAAAGTCAAATTCAAAAATATTCCTTTTTTCGTTCGTACCCAAGCTCGTCAGCGTATTGAAGAATTAGCGAGAGAAGTTGGGTCAGATACGGTGACAGTAGAAATTGTGGAGCAAGCACGGAATGAATTCGGGCAATAATTTCCTGTGACGATCGCATTTTTTAATGAGTGCGATCGCTTTTCCTTTAATTGTATTTTTATCACATATTAATATTATTTTTTGTTAAAGAAAAATTGTTAGTTAAGTCTTATGCTTTAAGATTCTAAGAGTTTATGTATTTTCAAGATAACTAAAGAAGGCAAAATGAGCAAAAGTCTCCAACCTACTAAATATGCCAAACGTAAATACAACATCACATCTCCAGTAGATTTTGAGGTGGCGTTGAAATATGGCGGCGCATTGATGGCGATCGCCGGTGCCGATGGCGAACTGGCAGAAGAAGAATTTCAGTGGTATGTTGACGAACAGGAACTTTTAACAGTCAATTCGACAGAGTACATTGAAACTCTCCGCAAATTTGATTGGAAAAATGCCAACATCGAGGAATTATTAGGTGAAATCAGTTATGATTTTCCTCTTAATTTTCGTCGTTCCATGCTGTACCAAGCGATAAAAATGAGCCGTGCTGATGGTGTTTACCAAGAGAAAGAAAAGGCAGCTGTTGCTAAAGCAGCTAAAATTTTAGGACTTGACCATAGTATGGTTGTCAGCATTGAATCTCTTGCAGAATTAGAAGAAGCGAGCGAACGACTGCGGCTTGCTTTATTTGAAACGGCAATATAAGTTAGTTGAGCATTTTTTAATGGGAGTTTTGATACATTTACCGTATAGTTAAGTGTATCAAAATTCTCACAGTTAAGATGAGCGATCGCGAAAAAGATAATTAGTCTAGGAAGCAAAAATTTTGTTGAGAGTAAGCGACTCGAAGCCTCTATTCAATGGATTCAGAAAAATTTTTGGGATTGTATGGTGTTAGTAGGAGATAGTGTCTACCGATTAACAATTCAGATTAGAGGCGAAGTTGAGGAAAATAAAGCGAGATTGGAAGCATTGAACGCAGGAGAGATGTTTATTCGCGATCGCCGTTCTCTATTCGAGCAATATTCCCAAAACTATAAAAATGAATAATAGCTGTTACAAATTTGCCAAGTCGCGATCGCTCTGCACTTTGCGTCATAATAAAGGTAAATATTTCTATCTTTTTCCAAATTTTTCTTAAAAAAGCATGACACAAGAACAAATATTTGCTAAAGATTGGGATTTGATCGTTGTCGGAGGTGGCATTGTCGGGGTAACTTTAGCCTGTGCCTTAAAAGGTTCGGGGTTGCGGGTGATTATTATCGAAGCGCAAACTCTGGAGAAAGCCGCCGCGAGAAAGCGTGCCTATAATTTATCTTTACTTTCGGGGAGAATTTTAGCAGGCATTGGCGTTTGGGGAAAAATCCTGCCGCAGATTGCTCAATATCGTAATATTCGCCTGTCTGATGGAGAATATCCCGGGGTCGTTGAGTTTGTCCCTAAAGACTTAGGGATGGAGGTTTTAGGATATGTCGCCGAACATGGAGTAACTTTGCAGGCATTGCAGGAATTTTCACACCAGTGTTCTCATATTCAGTGGCTGTGTCCCGCAGAAGTGATGGATATTCAGTGGGAAGAAACAGGGGTCGCGGTTGCGGTACGAGTTGAAGGGGAAGTACAACAATTGCGATCGCGTCTCGTTGTTGGTGCGGATGGCGTTAAATCTCGGGTGCGAGAGCGATCGCGCATCTCAACGCGAGGTTGGAAGTATTGGCAATCTTGTTTAACTTTTGAAATTCAACATCAACATCCCTGCAATGATACTGCCTTCGAGCGTTTCTGGAATACGGGACCGATGGGAGTGCTACCCTTGCCGGAAAATCGCTGTCAGATTGTCCTCACGGCTCCTCACGCTACAGCAAAAGCATTAAAGGACTTGGATGAAGGGAGTTTTCTGCAAGAGCTAGAGAGGCGCATGGGTGGGGTTTTAGGGAAGATTGAGATGATTAGCGATCGCTTGGTCTTCCCCGTACAGTTGATGCAGAGTGACTGTTATGCGCGATCGCGTCTCGCCTTGATCGGCGATGCAGCACATTGCTGCCATCCAGTAGGAGGACAGGGTTTAAATTTAGGGTTGCGGGATGCGGCAGCATTGGCACAGGTCTTACAAGCGGCGCATCAAGCCGGAGACGATATCGGTAATCTACAGGTATTGCAACGTTATGAAAAATGGCGCAAAGGGGAAAACCTCACCATTCTCGGCTTTACAGATTTTCTCGATCGAATGTTTTCAAATCAGTGGTTGCCTTTGATTCTCCTGCGTCGTTTGGGGTTGTGGTTGTTGCGTGACGTTCAACCCCTGAAAGTTTTTGCACTCCAGTTGATGACCGGACTCAAGGGACGCACCCCCGAGTTAGCAAGGCATTAAGCGATCGCCTCCCTGTAAAGTTCTGTAACAAAAAAATACCCCCTGCATAAATTTAACCAAAGTCACCAGAGAAATATGTGAAGCGCGAAACTCTGTAGGTTGTTAACGGAGGATATTGAGAATTTTCTCGATATCCTCTTTTTTTTAGTAGCGACTCATTTCGATCGCGCCATTTTGCAGAAAGACAACGCGGAATTGTGCGAGAGGCTTTTGCGGGACGACAGTGCCACTTTCTTCGCCAATGTCCGCAGCTTCGAGATCGAGCAATTGTGGCAGAGGGGTTTCTTTTTGTAAGAGGTAAGCATTCCCATCCAAATACTCATAATCGGCAATTTCTCCGGTTTCCGTTACCCCGATCCGGAACGGTAAATCTGCTGCTACCGGAGTTTCCGGTGTCCATGCTGCTTCTAATTTCTCGCGAATTTCCGCTTGCAAGGGCGCTAAAATTTCGGGATCGGTAATGCGTTCCCCTAAAGTCCCCCCTCCTCTGCGTCCGGCTAAAGGGCTAATGGTGGTGGTTTCGTTTTGGGTAAACACGAACTCAAATTTTGCGATCGCTTCGCGTTGGGCAATGTCGTCTTCCGTCGGCAGAAAGCGCAGGGAAGACAAGGGCGTTAATTCCGTTTCCGCTTCAGTAATATCTCCCACGGGTTCGTAGTCAATAATGGAACCATCTAAAGTGGCAACGAGATTATAGGTGAGATCCCGCTCGATCGCGTCCCGATTGTCCCATGCGTTTTCAATTTCTCGACGGAGATGGCGCTGAAGAAAGTTCATTTCCGTCGGATCGGTAATTTCTGGAGCTTCTGTCAATAATGCTTGTAAATCTTCGGGGGGAATCGGGGTTGCTGTCGGTTCATTAGAAGGCTCTTCCGAGGCATTCTCACTGGTGTTTTCCCCTTGAATGACCTCCGGTTCCTTCACCTCGGGAATCGGTATCATAAAGAGCAATGCCGCCGCGATCGCCAAACTTCCCATTCCCGCGACCATCGGAGTCGCCCGCTTTGCCAAAGGAACATCCGCTTTGCGATGGCGACGGCTAACGGGAATTAAATGTAGGGATAAATCCGGTAAAGTCCGACTATCGGCAAACAACTGATCGACTGCTTCCACGAGATCGAAAAGCTGGATGGTATTGAGATCGAAATGAAGGGGTTTCGACTCAGCTTCCGTCTCCTTCGTTTCAGATTTGTGCTGCCAAAGGAGATGATGGCGATCGGGATCGTTACCCTTTGAAAATCGCACGCCTTCATGGGGATGCGTTAATTCGACAGGATGGCGAATGCCACTTAAAAATTCTTGAGCATAAGCACTGACTGCTTTCACCAAACTTTCGAGAAAGTCTTTCCCCCCCGATAGAGGTTGGTCGATCCCCGTAAAATGACATTCCGCATGAATGAGGATGGAAAGTAAGGGTCGGCGATCGGGGCGCTTGCCTTCCGGACTATCATCATCTACACCTTCGAGGACAAGGCGACAATTGGGTAAATTATACTGGCGTTTAATTGTCATAAAACTTCTCCATCAAACAAACTAACCCAAAACCGTTGCATTCCAGCCGTTCCCGTGCAGAACAGCAGTTGACCCAGTAAAGACATGGCCAAATCGTTCAAGCGATCGTTACTGGCGAGATAAAAAGCTACTTTTGCCCGTCTGGCATTCATGCGGCTGCGAAAATGCGCTCGAAAGCGTTCTAAATATTCCGAGAGGCGAAAATGCTGTTCTAAGGGCAAGCCTTTGTGTTGAATTTGCTGTCGCGCTACGAGTAATTGGCGAATCAATACCGTTAATTTTCGCGCCCGAATGCTGGCAACGATCGCCAATGCCTTCGCCTGATCCAACGTCAGGGAATCGCGAGTATGCGATCGCCGCCAAGGATTGGAACAGCGCAAACGCCATAACGTCACGCGATTGTCGATAATATTCTGCAACTCTAAGTCTTGAACAGTGGTGAGCATTTGTTCCGAGCCCCCCAATTCTAAGGCTTCGAGAGCCAGCAAAATTAAGTCGATTTTTTGTTGCACCCGGGGAGAACATTCTTCAACACCGGGTAAGTTCGGCAAATTCTCCAAAATCAAGGGTTTTGGACGAGGTGATGGATTGGGTTCGGGCTTTACGGTTGCGGATTGACTCATTCCAAGTAGGAGAAATGGAGAACGGGAGAACTGAAAAGTGGAAAAAGCAAAAAAGTCAGTAATGAACGAATTGAATTCCTAGTGTACTATCTTTAACTTAGGTTTATCATTTTGCGTCCCTAATGGATATCCAATCGCTTGTTCGTAATATTCCCGATTTTCCCAAACCCGGAATTCTTTTTCGAGATATTACTACTCTATTAAAGCATCCCGATGGTCTGCGCCATACTGTAGATACATTAGGCCACCAATGTCGAGAGACAGGATTCAATCCGGATTATGTTTTGGGCATGGAATCTCGCGGTTTTATTTTTGCCCCCTTATTGGCTTATCAATTAGAGGCTGGGTTCGTTCCCGTTCGCAAGCCCGGTAAGTTACCGTCAACGGTTCATGCTGTAGAATACGAGTTAGAATATGGCAGCGATCGCCTTGAAATGCACCAAGATGCAGTTGAAGCAGGGAAGCGAGTTGTGATTGTAGACGATTTGATCGCGACGGGGGGAACCGCGAAAGCAACTGCCGAGTTGGTGGAACGAAGTGGCGGGCATTTGGAAGGCTTTGTTTTCCTCATCGAGCTAACAGGTTTGGACGGACGTAAAAACTTACCCGATGTCCCGATTTTAAGTTTAATTCAGTATTAGCAAACATCTTTGTTCATTGAAATGACTGCTACTAAATTACGCGATCGCCGCGATTCTGCCCTACAAAGGGTTCGCGGGGTTTTCACTAGCGAAACGACCTTGTATATTCTCAAGCGGTTGTTACAAGCACTGTTAACCCTCTTGTTAGCTTCGGCGCTTTCCTTTGCGATCGTACAACTTGCCCCCGGAAATTATCTGGATATTTTGAAAGAAGATCCGACGATTTCCGAGGAGACAATCGCGCAATTAACTGCTAGATACGGACTGGATCGTCCGGTTTTAGTTCAGTATTGGACGTGGTTGGTGGGAGTAGTGACGCGATTTGATTTCGGTCGCAGTTTTGTCTATTCGCGATCGGTGGGGTCTCTGATTCTCGAACGCATGGGCAATACGTTACTTTTAGCAATTTCTTCTATTATCGTAACTTGGGCGATCGCGCTACCTTTAGGAATTATCGGTGCCGTCAAACAAAATCAACCCCTCGATCGCGGATTGCGAATTCTCAGTTATATCGGTCAAGGATTCCCCAGTTTCATCACTGCATTATTGCTTCTATTTGTGGCGCAAATATGCTCACCATTGTTGCCTGTTGGCGGAATGACCAGTATCAACCATAATGAACTCCCTTTTATTGGCAGAATATTTGATATTGCTTGGCATATGATTCTCCCCACCATTGCCTTGAGTATTACCAGTTTTGCAGGATTGCAACGCCTCACGCGGGGATCCTTATTAGACGTTCTACGTCAAGAATATATTCAAACCGCACGAGCTAAAGGTCTATCGGAAGATCGCGTCATGTACGTTCATGCTTTACGTAATGCAGTGAATCCTTTAATTACTATTTTGGGGTTTGAATTTGCCAGTTTATTAAGCGGTTCGTTTATTGCCGAATATTTCTTTAATTGGCCGGGGTTGGGACGCTTGATTTTACAGGCAGTCATGACTCAAGATTTGTATTTAGTTATGGCGAGTTTGATGATGGGGGCAATGATGTTAATTATTGGTAATCTATTGGCAGACTTATTGTTAAAAACTGTCGATCCTCGCATTCGCTTGGAAAATTTGCAATAAACGATTTCAATCAATCGGAAAAAGTATCTCTAATTTCAGTCAGAGGTACTCTTTTTTCTTTAATATTATTTTAATTCCTTTTTAGAAAGATTTTAAAAATCCTATTTTGTTACAATATATTAAAAACAGCCTCACAGTATTGGTTAATCTTACAACTCGTAGTAATTTGACAGCAAGTCAATTATGCGATTTGAAAAACCTGTAAAAAAATGACGATCGACAAAATTCTCGCGCTGCGACCGAGACGAATGTTTTCTTTGGCGATCGCCTTCCTATTTACCGTCACTTCAGTATTTTGCGGTAATGGAAATGCGATCGCGGCAGACTACAACCCTATCGGTTCAAAAGAAGAAATGGGAGAATGGCATCTCGTGCCGTTACCTCCCAACCCTGAAGATTGGATGCAATCCGTCCATACCTCTCTTTTGCCCAATGGAAAGATACTGATGGCAAACGGAAGCAGCAATCGTAACACAATTGACAAGACAGCAGACGGCTATAAATTTATCGATGGCGTAAACACTTCAGATTATGCCGCCGTCAATAATACTATTCTTTTCGATCCCGTCACGGAAGAATACGAACGCATCCCTTCTCCGATTGCAGAACAAAACGGATATAGTAACGATCTCTTTTGTTCGGGTCACGTTCATCTTGAAAATGGCAATGTTCTCTTTATTAGTGGCAGCAGCCGCTACTATCCCGGAGAACAATTTGAAGGCTCGAAACAGAGTAATGTCTTCGACTGGCAAACCAACGAATGGAGTACCGTTGGTTTAATGCACGAAGGTCGCTGGTATCCCAGCCTTATTCCTCTCGCCAGTGGTAAAGTTGCCATTTTCTCGGGTTTGAAATTCGGGAAACCGGGTCAAATTACCCCCACAATGGAACTTTACGATCCCGATACCCAATCATTTCAATTATTTGATTTAAGAGATTACGAAGATAGTCCTTTCAATGTTGAAATTGCAGATGGTTACGATAGTATCGATCTCTATCCTCGCATTCTGCCCACCCCAGATGGTCGCTTATTGATTACTGGAGATGGTGCCGGGAAATTCCCCCTCGAAGTTCACAAGAGCAAAAAAAGTTACTTGATGTCCATTGAGGAAGAAGAAGATGGAGAAATCGAGATTAGTTTTGAACTCGGACCCGATCGCAAAGCCATTTCGCGAGTTTACGGTACCGCCCTCGACGATCCCAACTCCGATGATATTTTGCTCCTTGGCGGTATCATTGGCACCAATGACATTAACTTCGGTCGTCCTTACCAAGAAGAGCGCAACCAAGAACTCGAAGCAAGTGGAGTCAGTATTGCTCGCAGTTTAGAACGGTGGATTGCTCCCACAGTAGGTGATGATGATGATGATGATGACGAATGGGAAAATGGCCAATGGGAAATTGTCGAAGACTTTCTCGACAAACCCCGAGCCATGAATGAAGCCGTCATTTTACCCACCAAAGAGATTCTCACCATCAACGGCGGTCGAGATGCCGAATACGACCCCATTTACACCCCCTTATTAATGACCCCAGATCCCGACGCGTCTGGAGGGTACGGCACTACGGAAATGAACCCGGGACGGTTGCCAAGACTCTATCATAACGGTGCCGTTCTTTTACCTGATGCGCGAGTGTTGGTCACGGGAGGAAATCCCAGTCGAGGCGCTCGCTCTCTGGATGGAGAGGTCTATACCAACGTGATTCCCAATCCCGATCCTTCTGTTTACTATAAAGTCGTAGAAAAAGTCTGCGATGAAGCAAGGGAGAATTGCGTCGATTTCGACATCAATGCTTATTACCAAGATCCTCAAGCCTATTACATCACCGATGAAGATAGTAATGGCACGCGAGATCCCTTACCTTTTGTCCCTGCCGAAATTTGGCAGACAGAAATTTTCAGTCCCCCTTATCTCTTTAAACCGGGACGACGACCGATTATTAAACGCGCCCCCGAGGTTTTACATTATGGAGAGCGCGATCGCATTGTCGTGAAGAATGCTGACGAAAATGGCTCTTTAGTGTTGATAAAACTGGGATCCATCACCCACTCTTTTGACTACGGGCAACGTTTGGCAGATTTAGAGATTAACAAAGTCGTCGATCTCGAAAAACAGCATAAATTCCGCATCAAATTTACGACACCGGAAAATGTCGGGTTATATCCTCCCGGATATTACATGATGTTCTACGTCAATGAAATTGGCAAACCTTCTGTAGCGAAAATTGTCCAGCTAACCGCGTAATCTCAATTCGCAATTGGGTCGCGTTAGCTCTAAAACATGGGTTGAGGTAGCGTCTTTCTTTCTACCTCAGCCTCTCTACACCATCAAAATTAAGGAGTTTCAAAATGGCACTGAGTGAAGAAGATTTGAGCGCAGTTTTGGAAAACGGTATCGATCCGCAAAATCCGGGAAAATATGCCGATTTACTGGAGGATTTGCAGGGCAATATTCTCCGAGGTCACGGACGAGATCATAGCGTTCACTTATTTTTGCAATTTAAAGCAGGAAGTGTTGATGCCGCCAAAGAATGGATTGCAAATTTTGCTCAAAACTACGTGAAATCGGCAAAACAGCAATCTGATGAAGCCGTCCGCTACCGAAAAGAAGGGATAAGCGGAGGGTTATTTGCTAACTTTCTTTTATCCCATGACGGGTATCGGTATTTCGGTATTAAACCCTTCAAAATCCCCAAAGATGAGCCTTTTCGCTTTGGCATGAAAAATGAATCCGTGAAGAATTTACTCGGCGATCCGGCAGTAGATGAGTGGGATACGGGCTATCAAGCCCCTCTACACGCTTTAATTATCATGGCGGATGATGATGTGGTGGATTTGTTGCAAGCGGTCAATCAAATGACCCAAGATTTGCGAAAAGTTGCCGAAATCGTTCATCGCGAAGATGGTTTTATCCTCAGAAATAATAAAGGCCAAATCATCGAGCATTTTGGCTTTGTGGATGGAGTCAGCCAACCGTTATTTTTAAAGCGGGATATCGTGCGATCGCGGGTGAATAATTGCGATTTTAGCAAATGGGATCCCAGAGCGCCTTTAAACATTATTTTGGAGCAAGATCGCAACGGTCAAACAGAAGATAGTTATGGCAGCTATTTGGTGTACCGCAAACTCGAACAAAATGTCAAAGGTTGGAATGAAGATGTGGTGGGATTAGCGAACAATTTGAAGGTAGAACCCGAGCTAGCCGGAGCGTATACGATGGGACGCTTCCAAGATGGGACTCCTCTCACGATGGCGGACACGCCTTCCCATGCAGTTACCCCTACCAATAACTTCAACTTTAATGAGGATACGCAAGCCACGAAATGCCCATTTCACGCCCATATCCGCAAAACGAATCCTCGCGGCGATACCGGACGCACTCCTTCTGCTCCCAGTTACGATCAAGCCTTTGATGCGGAATTGAACCATCGCATTGCCCGTCGCGGGATCAGCTATGGGGATAACGATATGAATCACGAACCGGAAACGGGGTCGGGTTTACTCTTTTTGTGTTTCCAAGCCAGTATTGAAAATCAATTCAATTTCATGCAGTCAGTTTGGTCAAATCAACCGAAGTTTGTGGAAGTTGGTGTGGGTCCGGATCCGGTCATTGGTTCGCCGGAAGGGACGCAAAACTGGCCGAAAGAATGGGGTCAAGAACCCAAGGAAAATATTCCCTTTAAGTTATGGGTGAATATGAAGGGAGGAGAATATTTCTTTGCGCCGAGTATTAGTTGTTTGACTCATATGACTTCGATTTAATTTATTGTTTTCTCCTCTTTTGTAGAGACGCTATTCATAGCGTCTCTACAGTTTTTTTAGGAGGAATAACCCGAGGCAACAATCATCGATCCGATCCCTTCATCGGTAAAAATTTCTAACAACAACGCATGAGGAATGCGCCCGTCAATAATATGGGCAGCCTTCACACCTTGGGCAAGCGATCGCACACAGCAATTCACTTTCGGGATCATTCCTCCAGCGACAATGCCTGCATCAATTAATTTTCTGGCTTGTTGAATATCTAATTTAGTTAATAAGGTCGAAGGGTCTGTATAGTCTTCTAAAATTCCCGCCGTATCCGTGAGTAAAATCATTTTTTCCGCCCCTAATGCTGCCGCAATTTCTCCAGCTACGGTATCGGCATTAATATTATGAGCTTGTCCGTCAGCATCCGCCGCAACGCTAGAGACAACAGGAACGTAACCTTGTTCTGTGAGTGTTTCGATGATCTTAATATCAACGCTACTGACTTCTCCGACAAACCCGATCCCTTCTTGACCGACATGGCGAGCAGTAATTAAGTTACCATCTTTGCCGCACAAACCAACTGCCGAGCCACCAGCATGATTTATGAGAGCAACGATTTCTTTGTTCACTCGTCCGACTAACACCATTTCCACCACATCCATTGTCGGGGCATCCGTCACGCGTAACCCATCCTTAAATTGAGGCTCAATACCGATTTTGCCCAACCAAGTATTAATTTCCGGACCGCCGCCGTGAACGACGACGGGACGAACGCCCACACAAGACAGAAAGACTATATCGCGAATCACCCTCTCTTTCAAGTGAGAATCTTTCATTGCTGCCCCGCCATATTTAACGACCACCGTTCGCCCGGCAAACTGTTGAATATAGGGAAGGGCTTCGCTCAAAACTCGCACCCGCGTTGCTCCGATTTCCTGAATGTATTCGCTTTCGCCTGCCATAAATTTGTTTGTGAATAACAATAACTAATGACCTTTACCAAAAATAATGATATTTTTTAGTCAAATCCAATACATTTTCACCTAATCTTAATCTCTGCTCGAAGTGAGAGGTGTTTGATAGCCAAAATCAGTAGTCGCGATAATTTCGGCTTTAACATTCAATGGCGGTATGATGGGTTGGTGATTGAATCAATATTTTCTCTCTTTGGGTTCAAAGCGATTGATGACCACTAACATATATTTGAGGTCGATTGCTTTGGGAGAATAGTAGGCGAGAGAATGTTTGAGAAAATTGCGATCGTCTCGTTGGGGATAATCTTCTCGAGAATGCGCCCCTCGGCTTTCTTTCCGACGTAATGCAGAAGTGAGAATCATTTCCGCCACGATCGCTAAATTCTGCAATTCTAAGGCTTCCACTAACTCGGTATTCCAACACAGATCGCGATCGTCGAGATATATTTGCGAAAGTTTGCCTTTCAATGCTTGCAACTGCCTCAGACCTTCCTGCATAATTTCTTCCGTGCGAAAAACGCCGCAATGTTCGCTCATGCAGTCTTGGAATTGGTTACGCAACTCAGCAATACGAATGGTTCCTTTTTGGTTAATCAGATCGTGCAGGCGCTGTTTGGCGCGGGTGAGATAGGTTTGAGCGTCGAATGCAGGCATCGGGCGCGAGGGGACGTAATGGGCGATCGCTTCTCCGGTTTTGCGTCCGTAGACCACGCATTCCAACAGGGAATTACTCCCAAGGCGGTTGGCACCGTGAACCGAGACGCAGGCGCATTCCCCCGCCGCAAAAAAGCCTTCTACGACCTCACTTCCACTCCTTCGCACCCGTCCTTGGGTATTGACGGGGATGCCTCCCATCGAATAATGGGCAGTGGGACGCACAGGCATGGGTTCGTTAACGGCATCAACCCCCACTAACCGATGCGCTTCTTCCCAACAAAAAGGGACGCGACTCATAATGGTTTCTTTTCCCATGTGGCGCAAGTCCAAATGGACGAAAGATCCCCCCGCACTCCCATCGGCATGAATGCCCCGTCCGGCACGAATTTCCAACGTAATTGCCCGAGAGGTAATATCCCGAGGGGCGAGTTCCATTTGTTTAGGGGCGTAACGTTCCATAAACCGTTCCCCATCGCTATTGCGTAAATATGCTCCTTCTCCTCGCACGGCTTCAGAAATCAATACGCCAACGGGGTACAATCCGGTGGGGTGAAACTGGACGAATTCCATGTCTTCCAAGGGCAATCCCGCGATCGCACACATGGCCAAACCGTCTCCTGTGGAGGCAAAATCGTTGGAGGTGGTGTTAAAGACTCGCCCATATCCTCCCGTTGCAAACATAACGGCTTTGGCGCGGACGATTTCAATCGTTCCGTCAAGAATGCGGTACATGACAATGCCTTTGACTTCGTTTTCTTCGATAATAGGTTGCAGGACATACCATTCATCGTAAATAGTGACTCCGTTACGGCGCAAATTGTTAACCAATTCGTGCAGGATGGCATGGCCGGTTTTATCGGCGGCGTAGCAGGTGCGTTTGTGAGAATGCCCCCCGAAAGCACGTTGGGAAATGCGTCCGTCTTCGAGGCGGGAAAAGAGAACCCCGAGGTGTTCGAGGTCAATGATGACTTGTGGGGCTTCTTTGGTGAGAATCTCGACGGCATCTTGATCGGCGAGGTAGTCGGAGCCTTTGACGGTATCGAAGGCATGTGCCTGCCAATTATCCTCGGGATCGACATTTTGTAAACTGGCAGCGATCCCTCCTTGTGCAGCGACGGAGTGCGATCGGATAGGATGGGTTTTGGCGACTAAGCCCACGTCAATTTTAGGGTCGATTCGTTTAATTTCTAGGGCAGCGCGGCAGCCTGCGAGTCCACCACCGACGATAATGACATCATGTTCTAGCATTGAGGTTCGGAAAATTTGGCCTGATTCTATTTTGGGGGATGCGATCGCTCGAAATTGTTAATTTTTTTAGCTTAATTTTTGGTGCAAGACATGATTTCGCTGTTTTGCTTTAACTTATTGCCAATTTGCCATCCCGCACCAAAAGTACGCGATCGCTTTTTGCTATCTCGACTTGTGCTGGAATTGCCAAGGCTGTCGCATCAGTAGTCCTTTTATTGTTCTCCTTAAGTCCGTGTTTTTCTCGATTTAACACGAGTTAACCTATTTTTAACCGAAAAGTTGGAAAGTTTTTGGAAAGATAGAAAGATGTCCAAAGTTACAAAATTAAGGAAAATCCATTTAATTCATGCAAAACAAACGCCTCAGAATTTCTTTTGCCAAAGCAATAAACGAGACCATAATATTATATGAATGACCCTCACTTGTCCTCAAAGTCATCTTCTCAATGTTTTAAAAAGGGATCGTTGGTTGGTTTGTTCATGAGAGAACGCATTATTGAAGTCAGTTTAGCGATCGCTGCCGCAATACCTGTGTTAATTTCCCTTGCCATTCTGGGGGTTTTTCTGTACGAGGCTGCTTTTTTCTTTCGAGAAGTCTCTTTTTGGCAGTTTTTGACGGATACTCAATGGACTCCCCTCTTTGCGAGTCAAAAATTTGGCATTTTTGTCCTTGCTAGCGCCACGTTTTCGATTGCCGGTATTGCTATTCTCGTGGCTATTCCTCTCGGCTTGCTCGCGGCAATCTATCTGGCCGAATATGCCCCCCAACAAGTGCGACAAATCCTCAAACCAGCTTTGGAGACTTTATCGGGCATTCCCACGATTGTCTATGGCTATTTTGCCCTGTTATTCGTTACTCCTCTACTGAAAAATTTTATTCCCAGTATTGGGGGATTTAATGCTTTGAGTGCGGGCTTGGTTACAGGGATTTTAATTACGCCCATCGTTTCTGCAATTAGCGAAGAGGCGATCGAAAATGTGCCAGCAGAATTGCGAGAAGCCGGATATTCCCTCGGCTTTACCAAACGAGAAAACATCTTGCGAACAATTTTACCGATCGCTTTTCCGGGGATTATCGCTGCCATTACCCTTGCGGCTTCCCGCGCCTTGGGGGAAACGATGATCGCTTCGATCGCGGCGGGACAAAATCCCAATTTAACCCTTAATCCTCTCGTTCCGATCGAGAGTATGACGGCGTTTATTATTCAAGTCAGTTTGGGGGATATTTCCGGCAATTCTTTTATTTTTCATACCCTGTTTACCGTTGGTTTCGTCCTATTTCTTCTTACTCTGGCTTTAAACTGGTTGGGACATTGGTTGGTATACCGTCACGAACAGATGATGAAAGGGCTGACCATTCCCTCCGCAGAACTCGATCGTGATGCCTCAATGCAATCTAGCTTGGTGGGGGCGATCGCGACATTAAATTTTCCCCTCGATACGCCTTTATCCTTTGAGAAAGCCTTAAAGCGCCGTCAGCGTTACGATCGCCTCTTTCTTGCCGTTGCCTTGCTCGCCACATTAATTGGGGTTGTCGTCTTAACTATTTTACTGGCAAATGTACTATTTAGAGGAATTCCCGTCCTGAATGGAGGCTTTTTTACCAGCTTTGCTTCCCGGAATGCAGAGAATGCGGGAATTTTTGCAGCACTGACGGGAACATTGTGGTTATTAGTCCAGACCGCAGCGATCGTCTTTCCGATTGGTGTTGGGGCAGCAATTTATCTGGAGGAATATTTACCTCGCAATACCTTCAGTTATATTTTAGAAATTCACTTAGCCAACCTCGCTGCCGTACCTTCAATTATCTATGGGTTGCTGGGTTTGGCTTTATTTGCCCGGGTTTTGCAGCCTGTAACGGGAGGACGCAGCTTGCTTTCGGCGTCTCTCGTTTTGGCCTCGATCGTTTTGCCCCTCGTCATTATCGCCACGCGCGGAGCCTTGCGATCGGTTCCTCCAGGTCAGCGTCAAGCAGCCTTTGCAGTAGGAATGACTCAATGGCAAGCCATCCAAAATGTGATTTTACCTTCGGCGTTACCCAGAATTATTACAGGAATGCTCTTGGCATTATCCCGCGCCATTGGTGAAACTGCCCCTCTGATTGCTGTCGGGGCAGTTGCTTTTGTCTCCTTTGTTCCGGGATTTTCTCTGACTGGCTTGCAGAGTAATTTTACGACTCTGACTACACAGATTTTCTATTGGGTCGCTCGCCCTCAAAAAGAGTTTCACGATTTGGCGGCGGCAGCAATTCTCGTGTTGGGTGCGCTCGTTTTCGCGATGAATATTTTTGCGGTCTTATTGCGAGATTTTTATCACCGCCCAAGAAGAATTAATGAACAATAAACAACTAATAACTAACAACAATGAATAACCAGCAATTGACGACCGATAACCAAAAATCAATCACTAATGAAGTGATTTTACAAGCAGAAGATGTTTCTGTTTCCTACCACGGAATTCCAGCATTACAAAATGTCAATCTAGAAATCTATAAAAATCAAATTACGGGTTTTATTGGAGCGTCAGGATGTGGAAAAAGTACATTTTTGAGATGTTTTAACCGTCTTAACGATCTCATTCCCGAAGCCCGAATGACTGGAAAAATACGCTTTTTCGGTCAAAGTATTCACCGCATGAACCCGGTAGAAATTCGCCGTCGTATCGGCATGGTTTTTCAACGTCCCAATCCTTTTCCGAAGTCGATTTACGATAATATTGCCGTCGGTTTACGAGTGAATGGCTATCGCGGTAATCTCGACGATCGCGTCGAAACAGCATTGCGTCACGTAGGATTATGGCGTGAGGTGAAAAATAAACTCAAGAAAAATGCGCTAGATTTGTCTGGAGGACAACAACAAAGATTGTGTATTGCCCGCACGATCGCGCTTAATCCAGAGGTGATTCTCATGGACGAACCCACGGCAGCTTTAGACCCTATTTCGGCGGGAAGAGTGAATGATTTATTGATGACAATGCGGCAATATTATACGATCGTTCTCATTACTCATAATTTAAAACAAGCCGCATTAATTACCGATCGCGTTGCTTTTTTTAATGTAGAAAATAATGTTCGAGGCGATCGGGTAGGCAAGTTAATCGAATATGCACCCACCCTCGATATTTTTGTCAATCCTACTCAACAAACCACTTGGGATTATGTTATTCCGGGATCGCGCTATGCGTCGTGATTCAATAATCGATAACGGCTTTCCTACTCTTTATTCTTTACCTCTAGAGAGGTACATTGATTCCCTGTGAACCCGGCAAACTGTAAGATTGACTTAAGAATTATAGCGATTTAACGAGGAATCTTACAGTATGACCGTTGCTACCGCAATCCCGGCATTTTGTCAAGGAATTCAGTATTTTAGCGAAACCTTACCAGAGTTTGAGAAATACGGAAAAAGCCCTGCTATTGGCGAAGGACAAACTGCGATCGCTTCTCCTAAAGATCCTGCTGCAGTTTATCAAACGATGCTGATGGCAGATGCTTTGCGTTATTTAACCTTGCAAATTACCGCCTCAAAATCATCGGGACACCCCGGAGGATTTGCCAGTATTGCTGACGGAATCGCGGCTTTAATTCTGTTAGGGTACAAGAATATTATTACCGAGGTCGGACATCACGCCCCTGGATTTTACAGCACCATGTTCCTCGATCGCTCTTTGGAGGAGATGGGGATAGAAAATGTACAGCAGATGCGCGATCGCTATCGAGAAACCGACGGTCTTCTCGGTCACTTATCCGGTCAAATTCCCGGTCTTCTCAACCCCGCCGGACCTTTAGGACAAGGACAGCATTTCGCAATGGCAGGAGCTAAGTTACATCCCGGAACATTATTTCCAGTCACGATTGGGGACGGTGGTTTAGGAGAGCCTTATATTGTGAGTAGTATGGGGCATTTTAATACAGCTTACCCTAAAGTGACGAATTTCCTGCCCATTTTAGTCTGGAATGGCTATTCTCAAGAACATCACAGCATGGTTTCGACAAAAACCAATGATGAGATGATCGAGTATTGGGGAGGAAATGGGTTTAAAGAAATCTTCCTCGTGGATGCAAAAGATTATGACGATGCCCAACAAGCGGGAGATTATGTCGATAGTACCGCATTTTCTTTACCCAAGCGTTTAGCGTTTATGGAAGCCGTTTTAGATGCGACGGATCGGGCGGCTAAATGTGCTTTGAATGGTGAATTAACAGTTTTAATTATCAAACAGTTGAAAGGGGCTGGAGTTCACAAGCGCGGAGCAAAATCACACAATCTGTATCCGGGGGATACAACAGAAAAAGATTATATCGTCGATGCGTTAAAAGCAAGGGCATTAACCCCCGAAGCGTGGGAATTAGTGCGAACGAATTGCACGCGATCGCATGGTGGACCCGCCGCGAAAACGGTGATGACAGAAAAAGAGCATCCCATCCCTCCATTAGGTCAACTTCCTTTAGATGAATATGTAGTAGGCGGTGATAAAAAAGTTGCGACAACTGCAATGGGTGCATTGGTCGGTTATGTGGGAAAAAACGATCCTAATTTTGTTTTAACTAATGCGGATGGAAATGCAGCCTCGGGAATTAATAACGTTAATATTGCCTTGAAAATTGTTCATCCTACGGTTGATGAAGACTATTTTCAACAGCCAGACGGACAAGTTTACGAACCTTTAAGCGAGGATGCTTGTGCGGGTTTAGCGGCAGGCTTAGCGTTGTTTGGAGCGCGGACTTTGTGGTGTTCTTATGAATCTTTTGCGATTAATGGTTTACCTATTTGGCAAACTGTAACGCAAGCAATGGCAGAATTACGCCGCCCAACGCCTTCTACCATTACGTTATTTACGGCAGGAGCATTAGAGCAAGGGCGTAATGGTTGGACGCACCAACGTCCAGAAATTGAAAACTATTTTGCTGCATTAATGCGAAATGGCAATGTATTTCCTTTATTTCCTTGCGATGCCAATAGTATTCAAGCTTGTTATGAATGGGCTTTAGGCACAAAAAATAAAGGCATTACGATTACAGCATCTAAGTCGCCTTTACCTATTCGCAACACTTTTGAACAAACGCGGCAAGGGTTAGAAGAAGGCGGTTTTATCCTGCAAGAAATTTCCGGAGAAAAAACGGTAGTTTTTGCCGTTATTGGCGACATGACTTTGATTCCTGTTTTGGATGCAGCAGAGCAGTTAAAAGCTCAAGGAATTGGCTCAAAAATTATCAGTATTATCAGTCCTCGTCGTTTATATCGTCCTTCGGATACGGCTTATAAAACTTGTTCGGAATCTGATGGCGGTTTCCTAGATGATGCTGGTTTTGAACAGCTGTTTGGCGGTGATGTTTTATTGGGTATCACTGGCGGTTCTTCAGCGATGTTAGAACCAGTGATGTTGCGGAGTTCTTGTCAGCGAGATACTTTTGCTTGGAAGCGTGGAGACACGGCTGCGAGTGCGAGTGCAGTAATGGCGTTAAATGGTTTAACCGCCGATGCTTTTGTGAAGCGTGCTGTTGAATTATTAGGGTAATTTAGTAGGGTGGGCAATGCCCACCCTATTTTTGCATTGAGTCTCGGAAAAACTCGCGATCGCATTGCCAAAGATAGTTTATAATACAAATGCGATCGCCAAGAATTAAACTGAGAAACAATTAAACTGAGAAACCCAGATCGCTATCTTGTAAATACTTGCGTAAAATCAAACAATTGCGATCGCAGCCTCCTTTCCCTTTCACGCGAACATAACAGATTTCATCCATTAACGCATTCATCCACTCTAATCCTCGTTCCCCCACCTTCAGAGGATTTTCGGGTTCTTGCTGAATTTCCTGCAACCTTGCTGCCAAATCAAACTGCTTTCCTTTATCCCAGATACAGATCTCTAATAAACGATTGCTTAACACCATCTCCACCTCAATGATTGTCTCCTCCGGCAAATGTTCGTGAGCGTGACGCACGGCATTCGTAAACCCTTCTGCAAGTGCCAAACGACATTTAAAATAGACTTTCTCAGACAGTTTCGTCCCAGCCAGCCGATCAAATTCTACTAATACTGGCAATAAGGCTTCGAGATTAGTTTTGACATCAAAGTGCGATCGCTGCATCAGAATCTACATTGCGTCGAGAATCAAGAGCGGATCTACGATTTTATCGTTTATTCTGCTGCGATTGAAAAGATTTCAACGAATTGAATTAAACCTGAGAGCAAGTGCTGAAAACTTCCGGAGCAATAATCTCGTTATTTTGCGTAAAATTCGTTCGATTTTTCTGATAACACGCTTGAGAAAAGAAATAAAGCCTGCTCTTTGAGAAGAGTGTTGAGGTAGCTGTTTGCATAAAATAAGACAATTGCGATCGCGCCAACGAGAAAAAGTTCCATCCCCAGCCGGAATATATTGACAATCATCCATCACCTTATAAATTAAGCATAATCCTCGCCCTCCAACAGCCCAAGGATCGTCATCGCGTTGCAATATTTCATGCAACCGTCTATCCCAGTCAAAAGGTTGTCCGCAATCCCAAATTCGCATTTCCAAACCGCGAGGGAATAGGGCGATTTCGAGATCGATCGGTGTATTGGGCGGCAAATTCCGATGAGCGTGGCGCACGACGTTCGTAAAACTTTCTGCCAATGCCAATTCACACTCCCAATATAATTTCCGGGAGAGGCGAGGAGAAACCAGTTTTTCAAACCGATCCAACACTTTTGGCAGATCGCCTAAATCTGTTTGCAAACGCAGATCTAGTTTTTTCAAGGGTCGGTTTCGTTTTTTTATACTTTGTTTAAACAGCACCGCTATTCTTATGAAATAAAATCCAGATGGTTTTCCAAATTAGTTTAATATCGTACATTAGACTCCAATTTCGCTGATAGCGCAAATCGAGTTCGATGACATCCTCGAAATTACGGATTTTCGATCGCCCGTTTACCTGCCATTCTCCGGTCATGCCGGGTTTAACATCCAAGCGCTGCCATTCTGGTATTTTATACGATTCTACCTCTTTGGCCGTGGGAGGTCTCGTCCCTACCAAGCTCATTTCTCCCTTGAGAACGTTCCAAAATTGAGGGAGTTCGTCGAGACTGGTGCGCCGTAAATATTTACCAACTTGGGTGACGCGAAAATCTTTATCATTCTTAAAAAACGCTCCGGATGCCTGATTTTTTACCTTCGTTTTGAGTTGTTCGGCATTGTTGCACATGGAACGAAATTTCCAGATGCGAAATCTTCTGCCTAACCACCCACAGCGCTCTTGCGCGAAGAAAATCGGACCCGGACTGTCTCGTTTAATCGCGATCGCAATGGGAATAAATAAAATCCCCGTAATGGTCAATCCAACTAAACTACCAACAATATCAATGGCGCGTTTCGTCCAAGACCGCACGGAAGGATGTGTTTCCGGCAGTCGGCGATCGATGTTAGCTGCTGTGCCTTGGGAAACTTCCGCAGGAATAGGATGAATCGTCAAAACGCGATCGAGTCCCGTCATTGATAAAACAGCCATGACAGGGGGACGAACGTTTTTGAGCACGAGACGAACATTTTGAGATTCAGATGTTTTAAAGTTGCTGACTAGAGTGCCAACACCGCTACTATCAATAAAATTCGTATTTTGGAAATCGAGAACGATCTCCTCGGGAGTCGAGGCCGCTTCTAAGAGCATCTGATAAGCAGTTTTAAATTCAACGACCTCGAGGATACTCAAACGAGGAGGAAGAGAAACGATCGGAGTATCGTTAGAGAAGACAATCGGAAAATGTTGGTTGGTTGGTGTCTCGGTCATCTCTGTATCGTACTCCGCGTTTGTTTTGGTTTCGATCCCTATTTTTCCCAGAACCATTGCGGTTGCTACATCTATATACAACAAAGGTTACAGCCATAAATATCCTCTAGTTTTTAAAGTGCAGGCCGCGTTCCGGGTTGGGACTCCATTTTTGCTTTTGCTTTAGCCGCACTACGTCGAAGCGCCTGTAAGCGGGTTTCATAACGCTTCCGTTGTTTGCGGTTGGGGGTTTGTTCGACCAAGGTTTTCAATGCACTGCCTAAACTTTTGTAAGCGTTGGGCAAACTGTAGCCAAAACGAGTTGCGAGGGCGATCGCTTTTTCATCAGCCTCAATATTTTCTGCCAAGCGTTTGTCGCCATTGTTTTTTTGCCAGAGGCGAAACCCGGAAAAGCTGCATAATCCTAACGCTAAGATCAAAAGCAAACCGTCTTGTACCCATAATTCCCCAACTGCTCCTCCCAAACCAATCGCCAGAGCAGCCATTTCCCAGCCTTCTCGGGGAATGGTATCATTTTGGATGCGTCCGACCTCGTGCCAGAAGAGTAGGTTGCGCTGATCGATCGCCAAATTATCCCATTTGGCTAAATCTACTTGAATTTCAATTTCATCTCGTCCCAACTCTTCGCAGCGAATGAGGGGAGGACTCACATCCGTGGCAGACTCGACCATGACCCAGCTTTGTAATTCTGGGGGAAGTAGGCTTTTCAAGCGTCGGAGTTCGCTCATCTCCGCTCTTGCCGAAGTAGCTGCATACGATGTCATAGGATTTTTACCGAATCAATAATAATATGTCTATGCTTTTATCTTAACTCTTGAGCAGGGAACAGGGAAGAGAGGGTGATGAGGGAGATATTTATCTTGACATCTACCCTTTAGCCTTCATTTTTCCGTCCCCAGATGGCTTGTTCGATTTGGACGATCGCGGTTTCGAGGTCGTCGTTAACAATTTGTAAGTCAAATTCTTCCTTCGCATCTAATTCTGCTCGGGCGCGTTCGAGTCTGCGGGTAATCGCCGCCTCGGATTCGGTACCGCGATCGCGCAATCGGCGTTCTAATTCTTCTAGCGAGGGAGGGAGTATAAAAATACGATAGGCTTCGGGAAAACTTTTTTCAACTGCCCTTGCTCCCACCAACTCAATTTCTAAGAGAACGCATTGACCGAGGGCAATTTGTTCTTCAACATTTTGCCGAGGGGTACCGTAATAATTGCCTGCATATTCCGCCCATTCTAAAAACTCTTCCTTTTCAATGGCGGTTTGAAAGGCTTCCCGCGCCATAAAAAAATAATCTCGTCCGGAAACTTCCCCCGGTCGCGGCGGGCGAGTGGTGGCGGAAATGGAAAGATAAAGATTAGTATGGCGATCGCGTAAGGCTTTAATTAAGGTGCCTTTGCCGACACCAGAGGGACCCACCAAAACGATCAATTGACCGCGTTCTCGATCTTTGAGTCGATCGCTGACAAGGGTTTCTCGTTCTGTGTCTGGAAGGAGGCAATCGGGTTGGGCTGCTTTTCGGGGAAGTGTTTCAGGCATTTTTATTGTTCATTGTTCATTGAAATAACCCTAGACTCGAGTTAAGCATTAAAGTTTCCTTCTTTATGACTGACAAAGCGATGTGCTACGGTTTCCGGTTGAATTGCTGATAAAACAACATGACTGGAATCGGTAATAATCACTGCACGAGTACGGCGACCGTAAGTGGCATCAATCAGTTGTCCGCGATCGCGGGCTTCTGTAATAATACGCTTAATCGGCGCGGATTCGGGACTAACAATCGCAATTATGCGGTTGGCAGCCACAATATTGCCAAAACCGATATTGATCGGGTGAATATCCATGAGAAACGAACGGCTTACCGTTTCAGGAGCAACGATCGGGCTTCCTTTCATGTTATCTAGAAAAATCAGGAAACGGTTCGAGTCCCACAATTAAGTTCAATTGGCAATCCTCTACCTTATCTCCCTCATTTTTTCTCATGCAGTCCGTAGACTTCACCACTCTAACCGCCGTTTGTGCAGATTTACGATCGCGTTGGCTTCCCGCGCGAGTCGAACAAGTTTATCAACGCGACGTTCAGACTATTTTTATCGCCTTGCGAACCTTAGAAGGACGGGGATGGCTGACAATTTGTTGGCATCCTCAAGCGGCGCGAATTTGTTTGGGGAGTCCCCCACCGCACGATCGCGATACTTTTACGTTTAGCGATCAATTGCGACATCAATTAAATGGGTTAGCCTTAATTGCGATCGCGGCTGTGGCTCCTTGGGAGCGGGTGATTGATTTACAATTTGCTCAACGTCCCGATGATGCTCCCTTGTGGCATCTTTACGTGGAAGCGATCGGTAAGTATAGCAATGCAATTTTGACAGACGATCGCGATCGCATCGTGACGGTGGCGCATCAAGTCGGTGCCAAACAATCTCGGGTTCGCACGGTGCAAACGGGACAAGCTTACGAACTCCCACCCTCACTCCTTGGTGATATACCGCATTTGGAGGAGACGCAAGGGCGTTGGCAAGAGCGAGTCAGTCTTGTACCCGGGGCGATCGGTAAGCAATTAGTGAAAACTTATCGCGGTTTGAGTCCCACCTTGGCTCATTTAATGCTAGAGATGGCTGGAATCGAACCATCGCGATCGACAGAGGATTTAAGTTCCTCAGAATGGGAGCAATTATTTCAACGGTGGCGAGAATGGTTGGCGGCGATCGCAACGGAAAATTTTACCCCCGGATGGACTCAAGCAGGTTATACGGTTTTACCTTGGGGATTAGTGAAACCAGAAAAAAATGTACAGGAGTTATTAGATCGTTACTATGGCGATCGCATAACTCTCCAACAATTTCAGCAGTTACATCACCAAATCGCTCAAAAGCTCAAAAATGCAGGTAAGAAATTGGCACAGAAGGCGCAAGGATTTCGCGATCGCCTCGCCCAATCGGAGGATGCAGAGATATATCGTACCCGTGGGGATTTGTTGATGGCATATCTGCATCAATGGAAACCGGGAATGAAATCGATTTCCCTTGCAGATTTTGAGACGGGAGAACCCGTGATAATTCCTCTCAACCCGGAAAAAAATGCCGTCCAGAATGCCCAAGCATTATATAAGAAGCACCAAAAACTCAAACGCGCTCGGGATGCGATCGCCCCCCTTTTGCAGTCAGTCGAGACGGAGATACAGTATTTAGAGCAAGTCGAGGCAGCATTGAGTCAGCTAGATCGATATCAAAATGCAGAAGATTGGCAGGCTTTGCGGGAAATTCGTGAGGAACTGGTACAGCAGGGATATTTAGCAGCCAGAAAAGGCGACACTGGCAAGGGACGCGATCGCGATCGGGAATCTCAACCCCATCGCTACCAAACCCCCTCGGGCTTTGAAGTCTGGATCGGGCGCAACAATCGCCAAAACGATCGCCTTTCTTTTGGGGTTGCGGGGGATTACGATCTTTGGTTTCATGCCCAAGAGATCGCCGGGAGTCACGTTTTATTGCGCTTAAAACCGGGATCTGTGGCAGAAGATACCGACCTACAGTTTGCGGCGGATTTGGCGGCGTATTATAGTCGGGGGAGACAGAGCGATCGGGTTCCGGTGGTTTATACTCGTCCCAAGTTTGTCTATAAACCCAAGGGAGCCAAGCCTGGAATTGCCATTTATAAACGAGAGCAAGTGGTTTGGGGGCGATCGCAAAAGGCAAAAGAGTATCTCAACGCTCTCCAATAGTCCCTAGTTTCACGAATTGTTTTGGCAAGATATGTATTTGCTGCTACAATACTCCTCGGTAAAGAAATATTACAAGCCGCGCCGTCGAGAACGGGAGGTTTGAATTTTCTCTATTTCAAACGACAGACTACGAACTTGACCAACCAGTAGGGGCTTCTGCTGGTTTTTTATTTTTTAGGTCAAAAAATGAGTTGCAAAATTTGCGATCGTTCGTTAGACTAGAAAAGCGTCATTTGAAAAAGACGTGCCGGGATAGCTCAGTTGGTAGAGCAGAGGACTGAAAATCCTTGTGTCGGGAGTTCAAATCTCCCTCCTGGCATTCCCAGACATACCACTGCTTAAGGTTTTGACATTGTAACACGATAAACGACAAAACCGCCAATTTTTACCCATTTTGACTATTTTTGACTATCGTTTGACGATCCTGTTTTTCTAGGGATTACAAGGGCTTTAACCGTTCTCGAGAGGATTTTGACGATCCGTAGTATGGGGTCGAGGGGAAATCGGTGAAAAATTAGTACAGTTTGGCGATCGCGATCGCATTCATGGTTTAGAGTTCGGGAACCCCCAAATTGCTGACTAATCCGGCGTAATGGGCGTAGACGGTTTTGGGGCTGTTTCCGACCCATTGCGCGACGGTATGAACGGGAACACCCTCTTCTAGGCAAAGGGTGATAAAGGTGTGCCGCGTGTTGTATTGAGGTCTGTAATCAATTTCTGGTAACGTCTTGAGAATCGATTTCCATGCCCGGTTGAGGAAGTTGTGAGCGTCGATCAAGTTGCCGTTTGGCGACAAGAACACGATCGCAGATTCACTGGGGATACTGGCAAGCTGATCGAGAAGAATGGGTCTAAGTTGGTTATTGATAGGAAATCGTCGGATTTTGCGAGTTTTAGTATCCTTACGATTTTTTCTCACAACGGCTTCAGAGATAGTAATTAAGGATAAATCGGGTGCGATATGTTTGCGTTGCAATCCTACCGCTTCAGAAGTTCTGCAACCTGTAAAAAATAAGAATTTGACATAGTTTAAATAATGCTTGTAATAGCGAGAATGAGCAAAAGCATTAATAATCATATCTCGCTCTGTTTTCGTAAAAGGATTAATATTGTCTCGGCTTTGTTGCTTCGCTTTGATTTTGACTCCGAAGAAAGGATTAACAGATAATAATTCCTCTTCTACTGCCCATTCACAGCAAGCGTTAATGTAGGTTAAAACACGCTTAGCTGCATTAATTGATAGATGTTTTTTCAGATAAGAACGAATCCCTTTTGGATTATTTAAGGTATAGTAATCGGGAAGTTGAGCAATATGATTTCTAACTTTTTTGTAATCAATATCAATAGTAGTTTTAGTCAATTCTTTGGCTTTGACTTGGGTGAATTCTTCCCAGAGTTCTAAGAGCGGGGGATATTTGTCTTGGATGTAGTCGGGCTGATATTTTCGGAGGGTGAGATCGAAGCGTTCGTAAGCGATGTCAGATTCAATTAATTCTGCTTTTGCTTTTGCCAGTTTTCTATTATCTTCTGTGTCCTGAAGACTCAAAGAGAAATATTTTTGCACGCCTCCATATAATTGACGAGGAAGGCTTAACCGCAATCTTCCTCTGACTACTTCTAATCTGACTGTGCCTTTTTTGCTGCGTTTTGATGTCATGGATCTGATTGTTAAAATAAGGCGATCGCAGAATCAATTATTTTTTAAAATTAGGAGAAAAAGTCTTACAAACTAAGTTAAGACAAATACCGAGTATCGCGATGAAAAGAGGCAAAATCAAATTAAACATTGAGAACCAAAATATTTTTAATTGTTCGACAAATTGCCAGTGTGGTTGATTGAAAATTGCTTTACAATCTTTGTAATAAAGGTCGATTTCTTCTTTCGTGGTGAGCTGTGTAATTCTTGAACTATTTACTCGAAGTTGATAGCGCCTCCACTCACCAAATACTATCCCTTCAGCCCAAAAATTATCATCGGCTAATTGCCAATCAAATTGAGAATCTAAAAACCAAAGTTGCATTTTTACCTCTGCTTAATCTTAAGAAAAAGGGGCCAAAGAAAAAGCCCCAAGTTAATTTTAAGAATTTTTCAATCCTTGAGTAAAATCGTTGTCTTAATCATCATAATCAGACGCATATTCCTCTTCACCCTCAACAACTTCTACATTTACGGCGGGTTGAAGGCGCTTTATTAACTTATCAACTACTCCTAAAAGACGAGGCGGATTTTTCATTTTATCGCCTAATCCTTGAGCTATCATAAATACTTTCATTTCCTCGTATTTCGTGTTAGCGTTTTCTAATACATCACCATATTTTGCGAGTGTGAATTCACATTGCCCGATCGCATTTTGAAGCTCCTTTAAATAATCTTGATCTCCGAGTACGGAATGAACCTCTTGCTGTAACTTTTTGACGGCTTCTTTCCAGTCTTCCCCCTCTTTAAGTTCAATAGTTCGGGTCAGCGTACTGTAAGGCTCAAGGTCATAGTAGGAGCCGGCTTTATAGCGATTGCCAACGGTGTAAGTAATTGTTCGGTTATTTTCGGTCATTTTTTCTCCTCGGGATGTCCCGATCGCGTTTGTTTTACGTGAAAGTAGGATAATGTCGTCAGTGATTTTACCACGTGACAACTACAACGTTTAGCACGTGATAAAATGTTTTGTCAAGGGTTTCACGTGAATCGGATCACGTGGCATAATTTTGTAGACAGAGTATTATGAACAATCACGATGACAAAGCAACCAGAAAAAGAGCCAAAAGCGAAGAAAAAGCGATCGCTTCCACCGGGGAAAACAAATGCAACGATGGTTCTCGACGAGAAGGACTGGCTCATGTTCGAGGCAAAGGCGAAGGAAATCGGGCTGAGCCGATCGCGGCTAATGACCCTGATTTGTCGGGGGGATATCTCGATCGAGAAAATTGCCCTGATGACCGAGGAGAAACTATTGGGGGAATCATAGGCCAGTTGCAAGAATTGCAGCAAGAGCATCTGGCTTATGTGAAGGCGCATGAGGATCGCCTCAAGAAACGACTTGAGGAAAATCATGCTCATCAGAAAAATGTTCTGGATAAAATGGAGGCATTAGAGGAAAATGCCGCTCTTTATCTGGCTCAAATTCAATCTCAAAAGAAAAAGAACAAAAAATAAACCAACAATGCTGCATTGTTTGGCTTGTTCTATCTGGTATTAATCGGCGATCGCTTTTCCTTTACTGATGGCGATCGCCTCTTTATTGAATTAATTATAGGTTTGGGCTGCTGCGATTTCTGGCTTCCTCGGATCGCCGTTCATGGCTACGAGATAAGAACCAAAACGCGAGAGCTTGTAATCTTGTTGGATAGAACCCCCACCTTGAGGGCGTTTCACCAGATTACCGGCGACGGTAAAGTGGTTTGCACTATCCCCTTGCGAGTTTTCACAGGATAGTTTTGCTCGTTCGATCGCATTTTCAAACTTTTGCCATTTGATATAACCCAGCAAGGGCATTAGCTCTCGTGCCATCCAATACTCGCTACCTATCTCGTCATTTTGCTTGATTCCTTCAAAAGGAGAGGGGTTAGATGCTGTTTTGAGGGTAGGTATGATATCTTTGTTCATAGTGTTAATCCGATCACGTACAACAATTTCAAATTAACACGTGGGAGCATAAGGCGATCGCTTTTCCTTTACTGATGGCGATCGCCTCTTTATTGAATTAATTGTGATTACTTAAACGTGGCGATCGCGTTCTAAACGATATATTGCTTTCGTATTCAATACCCATTCTCGATCGCATACTCCAACTCGGATGGTAACTGACTCATTGGCTCACAATGAGACCAGCCTCCCCGCCCTCGCAACACCCGACCTTTTAACTGTCCATCATGAAACATAACTGTTAAATCATTTCCTTGTTCATCTTGCCATTGATAAAACATCGAATAACGCCCGAAAGAATCGCCATAAGTATAAAGATATCCTTTCTGTCCTATTACTTGTTCAGCTTGCTCTAAAGTCATATTTTCTTGAAGAGCATTGATTTTCTCTACACTAAAAGTAGCGATGTCTTTAGTAGAATTGTTGCTGGATAAGTTGACTAATAATAACAAAAATACATTTGCTCCCAAGGAAATTAATAATATAATTCCAAAAACAAACAATAAAAATGTTTTTGGAATTCTTGTTTTTTTACCCATAGCTACCTCTAAAACAAAAGAACTGCCACTGCAAGGACAGTTCTTTTATTTTAGAGGTGCTTTACCTTTTGAATCAAGGTTTTTATTAAACCAACAAGAAGATTATATTTTTTCTTCCTCTTTTATTTCTCCAGACGCGATCGCTTCTTCAACTTCTTTCAATAAAACCCTCTCAAGCAAGTTTGACAAAGATCGCCCTCTATTTTTCGCCAAGGCCTCAGCTTTTTTCTTGAGGTCTTCATCAACATAAGTTGTAATCCTTGCTTTATCAGTCGCCACGGTCATAGTGTTGTCACTCCAGCAAAACTCTACATAAAAATCTACCCAAAGTATACAACAGAAGTAATACACTGTACAATGACTGTGTGTTGACAGTAATGCAAAGTGGGGGTACTTTGAGATATAAGAAAACGGACACCCCTTGGGCAAGAGAGCGCAGAGTAGCGCTAAACTCTCCCGAACCAACCCCATCCCCAAAAGGAAACTGTAGCCACGCAGCAAGCCAGAAAGTTAACCAACCGGGCAACCCACGCACAAACTCACTCAGGAACAAATGAACGACCCAAGTAAATCACCCAGAAACCGCGATCGCGAAATCTTGGAACACGTAAAGAAACTTGCCAGAGTTCGCATTACCAAGGCTAAAAAGATTATGGAACAAGGGATCATAACCTCTTATTGCACCGGAGAAATTGACGCTTACGAGAACATTCTCGATTTCATCGAAACAATTGAAACACCCTAGCTCACCAACAAAATCAAAACCAATGGAACAAACCAAAAATTGCCACTTGAAAGAGGTTCGCCTCCGTCGCGCCATCAACCTTGGCAACTACGAAAACGTAACAGTAGAAGCCCTTTTTGATGTCAGCCAAGCCAACCCCGTGACCCTAAAAGAAGCGATCGCCGAAACTTACCCCCAACTGGAAAAAGAATGTGAAGAGATTAAACAGCTTCACAAACTCGGTAAAAAGCCCAAAGCCAAAACTGATAACGACTCAAAAATCAACACCGACGAAAACCCGTTTTAGCCACCGAAGCCCAAGTATTTAACTCTTCTCTGAACCTTGACAACTCAATAACCAAAATGAACAGTAACGACCCCATTGAACTCTATGAATTCGTCGCCTCAAAACTTCAGGAAAAGGACGATTCGAGGCTCTTCGTCGAGCTTAATCCATCTGTATTATTCATAGTAATCGTTCACCTGCAATCAAGTCTTCATCACCCTCAATTTAGTGATGAAACCGCTAAAGTTATGAGGGAAATAGTAGACGGAATGTCAGACTTGCTTTGCAGTGAAGTCCCCGAAGCCCGAGAGGCGATCGCGATGGGTTGGGATTCAGCCGGCACGATCGGGCGATCGTACTTCAAAGCAGAATTCTTAACCAACCAACAACCGAACGACAACAATTAAAACGGAGAAAAAAATGGCAATCTTAATCGGGATTACTCCTGAAATGATTATCAACTGTCCAGAGTTCCAAAAGGACTTAAAAGAAGCAAAAGATCGAGACCTCAAGAAATTAGCCGATCTCGTTGCAGAAATTCAACGCGATCGCCACGAACGAACAAGAACCAAACGTAAAAAAGTAACCACCAAAATCAAACGATTTGAAAACGCACCCGATAAACTGAAAACCTACCAAGAAATCTGCCAACTATTTGAGTCGATAGGCTGGAAACTCGAACGATTCATAGTAAACGATGCTGACTTATTTGGGCAACAAATCACCGATTCTGAAGGTAATAAAGCTGCACTTTGGATAGGCATTGATTGGGGAATTGGTCACATTAAAAGCAAGGATAATGACAAACCATTACCCGGCGAATTTGAAGACTTTGACGACCCTGACCTCGACTGTTTTAACGCTCTTCTCTCAGACAACGGAATTTACTTGGAGGAGTAAAGTGATGAGAATCAACTTACCCAGACACGACAGATTTTATCCTCAAGAAACCTTTTCAGTTCAAGGAAAGAAAGTACAAAAAAATTTTGCACTTTGTATTGATGGGATGGTTTGGGAAAGGTATTACATTAATCATATTCCTTCAGGAATCTCTGTTTTTATTTGGGATGGAGATAGATATATTCAAAATATCGAACACTATGCCCTCGTATCTCCAACTGCACCACTTTACCGATTCAAATTCTCTAAAAAAACGATGCGACGAATCGCAAACGAACTCAGATTCATTCATTCTCTCTTCCCCCAATCAGCACAACAGGCTTACAACTGGGGAATAGGACAAGACCCAGAACTTCATGAAACTGAAGAGTCAAGAAAGCTGCAAAAAACCTGCTATCACTTGCTTTGTAAGAATCTCGCACACCAATTAAAAGGAGAAATAAATGTCAGAAGAAATACGAATCACCCTTTCTGCTGAAAGCGTCCTGTTAACAATCGAACAGGAAAAAGAAGAATCTGAAAACAATCTTGAAAAATGGAAACTTAACCTCAAAAAAGCCACCACTTACGAAGCCACAGATGAGGCATTGAGAGAGATCGCCCGGTACGAAGGGGAAATCCGAGCCTACGATGTCGCCTCATTCCTGCTCCGTCCGTTCTGCTTTGACCTTGACTAAACCCAACAAAAAGCGATCGCACTAAACCAACGCGATCGCTCTTTATTCTTTTACCACGTGATAAAACACAACTTGAATCGCGTGGTAAACTATCCCTCATGGAGTTATGAAAATGAATCATCATCCTCCAAACGATTGATAAGTGTGGAATGCCCGATCTTACCTTAGACCTTCTAGAATCAGCCGAAACCGACTAATGAGCCAAGAAGAGAAAGAATACATCGAATACTTCTGGGGAACTCAAAGCAACTATTACGAATTCCTCGCGAAACTCCCAGACGGCGTTCACCCCGTCCCAATCCACAGCCTAGGAATGTTGCACCTCTCCTGTGACAGCAAAGAGACTTTAGCAGCTACCCTAGCTTGCTCTCCCGCTCTGTGGGATCACATGAGAAAAGGATTTCGACTGATTTCAATGGGGACGAGGTATTACTCCACCAAACCCGCTCACATTCCCACGCTCCTAGCCCTCAAGGAGCAAATCGATCCCAACACTTAGCCAAAGAAAAAGCGATCGCTTTCTGTACCAAAGAACGCGATCGCCCAAACAAAATAATCACTATGAAATTAACACATCAAGCCGAACCCTTCACCTTTCCACTGCAAAGAGTAGAAGCAGAACAATTGATTCTAGGTCATTGCATCTCTCAAGAAAAAGCCTACGATCTTGTTAAAGACATTATAACAACCTCCAAGGCTTTTTACGTATCCCGCCACGAAACGATCTGGAAAGGAATCGTCGCCATCAAGAAAACAGGAAGGCATTGCGACTTAATGACTCTAACCACGCATCTTTTAGATCGTGACAAAATAGAAAGTATTGGAGGGCATGGGATACTTGCAGATCTGGTAGCACAAACGGCATGGACAACCCTTTCATCAGATCCAACCGGAGAACAAATTAATCAATGGGCAGAGATTGTCATGGCGAAATATCGCCAGAGAGAACTCGTCAAACTTGGAAACGAATTAACAGCATGGGGAAACGAAACCCTTGTCTCTACAGATTCTCTTCCTGAACTGTTCCATCGCGTTAAATTAAGAGTTGATGAAACCTGTATCATCCCATCGAAGAAAACAGCCAGAGAGCGCGAACGAGAAAGATTTCAGAAACAGCTAGAAGAAGTGAGAGATATTGTTTTAAAAGAAGAAGACCCGGCATTTAGGGACTATCTTCTCGATAATTTAGCAAAACAATATGGGCGAAAAAAAGAAACATTGGAGCGACTTTACTACAAGAGTTTAATCGGCGATCATAATGAAAAATTTATGACCATCCACGAACTCAAAGGACTTTACGGTAATGATGTTCGAGAATGGACAGTGCATGGATGGTTTCCCAAAGGAATTGTTACCCTACTTTATGCCAAAGGAGGCATCGGAAAAACTCGCTTATCCTATGACTTCACCTATCACTTAGCGACGGGGACAAACTGGAATGAATTTCCGGTTTTGGGGAAAAAGAAAATCCTCATGATTCAAACCGACGAACAGCCGTCGGATATGTTAGAGAATTTAAGAACCCGAGGTATTAATGATGGTCACGATATTCTGTACAAGACAAAATGGACAGTCAGCCATATTCACAATTTGTACAAAGAAGTAGAAGAACACCGCCCCGAATTCATCATTATCGACTCTCTGACCTCAGCCAGCAAATTTGAAACCGTATCCGAGAATGCTGTAGAATACGCCCGCCCCATCCTTGCACTGAATGATATTGCCAAAGAATTCGGTTGTCATATCCTTCTACTTCATCACTCAAACAAGGAAAATGATGCCCGAGGCTCAAGCGCCATCGTTGCAGCCGTAAGCCAAGTTATTCAACTGACTCGCGATCCAGACGCTCAAGCCCCTGATAGTACCCTTCGTATCGCCACATTCACAAAATCCCGCGCCCGCCGTCCTGCATCTTACCGCCTCAACTTTTACCCTGAAACCGGTCAATGGACTTGCTTATCTGAAGTGGGAGTTGATAATAAAGATTTCGTGGATAGCAGCGCCCCACTTAAAGACCGTATCGTACATTTGCTCCGAGGAAATCCCAATACTCGTTATCGCAATAAAGATATTAAGGACGAACTCCACGCAAACGCAGAATCAATCCGACGAGCCACCAACGAGCTAAAGGGTGATGGCATCATTTGCCACGAAACTCTCGATATCAAGGGCAACCCCAAAGTTTATTTTTTGCCATTGGCGGTTAGCGATCGCGATCGCAAAACGATCGATAAGGATCGCAAAGACGATCGCAAACAGAAACCCCTATCAGACAAGGAATTGAGCCAAAACAATGACCTCATCGATCGTGCGATCGCTAAAAATGGGGGTCTAGAAAAATTTTCTCACCCCGATCTCATCGATCGCACGATCGATGAACCCCAAAAAGAGGACTTGAACCCTGCTATAACAACAGATGCCGTCATCGATCATCTTAGCGATCGTGTTGCGATCGTTAGCGATCGCGATCGCTGTGACACCTCCTCCCAACTGGCGCAAGAGGAAAATATTATCGGCATAGCAGAAATGCTCGAGCTATGCGATTCCCCAGAAGTTTACGAGGATATCGTTGATGTGGCCCTCGAAACGATGAACGCCCTCAACCGCGAGGGAATCCTCTGCAATAACTTATTAGACGCAGCCCTCTCCCGCCTCAGTCCAGAACAGCAAGCCAAAATCGAAACCCTTAGCAATCCCCCGAAATCATGGCATCCCCCAACCGACCTCAAAAAAAGCGATCGCGTTATCGCACCCGAGCATCCCGATTGGGGAATCGGTCTCGTGAAAAAAGTTGTCGGCAATCGTTCCGTTCATGTCAACTGGAAAGACATCACAGAAGATTTTCCCGTAGCCCTCGAAGAATTAGCCCTCGCTCCTCAAGGCAATCGCAAAAAAAATCAAAACAACCAAGTCAAGCCAGAGCCAAAACCCGACATTTCCCCCGGAGAAATGGTCGTCTCGCTCACTCGTCCAGAATTGGGACTCGGAACCGTTCAAAAAATCACCTCTGAAGGCTTCCTCTGGTGGGATGCGAAACTCGAGGTGAACTGGAGCGGTACCTCTAACCCCTTAGTGCATCCAGCCAAAGAACTCGTCAAGATTGGCTCTCGGGTCACTTATACCGGGGAAAGCATGGGGATTTCTCAAGGGAAGCCTCTAACCGTCACCGAGTTCGCCAAGAAAGGTAAAGTAAAAGTTATTTGCGATGATTGGTCAAGCCCCATCACAGTTGCCGTTACTGAATTGAAAGCCATGTAAAGAGATACCGATCGCGAGATTTTAATTCTTGCGATCGGGAATACTTTCTACTTTTCTGAGCAAAATATCTCGGATTGAGCGATCGCCATCTAAGAACTCTTTCAACGCAGACCCTAAAAGCCAGTCTCGAACCTCATCAGGCGCGTCAGTAGCCTCACCGATAAACTTGTTCAGAAACTTTAAACCTTCAATCGTCGTTAATTGCTTATCAATTACCGACTCAGCCCGAAATAACCGCTTGACTAATTGTTGTTTTTCGCTTTCTAACTCATCAATCTTTGCGTCTTTTTCTCGTCTCGCGAGTTGCAACTCATCAATTAAAGAATCATAACCCTCCAATATCTTATTAGTTGCGTTTTCCAGTCCTGACAGACGCTTTTGCTCTTCCCTACGCCAAAACAATAAAGCACCACCAACCCCACTGCCAAACAAGGACACAGCTTCAATCCATTGGGGAATAGCCTCGATAAAATCTAAGTTTAAGAGTAAATAATAGCTTTCTGGTAACATCTAATTTAATCTTATTCTTGTAAAAAATGACTTTGATTTTAACAGAAACAATAAGCCTAGGAAACAACCCCATGACCCCCGACGAAAAGCATAGCAATGCAATATTTACGCCAAGCGATCGTCTTATTTTAGAAGTTAATTCGCAATTTTCACGAGGGGGGTGGGTTTTTCAATTCATAGAAGATTCTGGCAAATTTATTCCTTATAACTGGAAAAGGCTATATTCATCTATCAATTATTATCCAGTTATAGACTTAGCCCCTATATTTCGTCTGGGATTTAAAATCAGTTATCCTATTTTTGAAATCAAGATTAACCGATACATTCCTTAAAAGCTCTCAATATTTAAGATTGAGAGCTTTTGGTCTTACTTCCACGCTTCAGGCGTATACGGTCGGGCTGTGAGGATTTTTCGACCATCGTAGGTTTCCCCAACCAAGCTATTAATCGTTTGCCCCGGCGCGATTACCATTGTCTGCGTTCTCGGTCTTGCGGCGGTACCCGTCGCACCCGTTGGGGGTTCAATGGATACGTTGACCGGAATACAGCCGAAAATCTCTACGGCTTTCTCCTCCGTCACCGGGATAATTAATTTAGTCGCTGAAGCAGTCGGTGAGGTAGCCGATAAACCCATCTTTCCCAGTAACGCTGCAGAATACTGCGAATCTCCGAGGGAAAACTGGAGATCGACGCTAGAAATCCCTGTCATAGACATGTAATATTGCTTGCGTGCCATTTGTCGCGCTCCTCTTTAAGATCAATAAAAGTGAAAAATGGGGGGGGAAATATCCCCCATTGAATGATGGTTCTCCGTCTGGAAAATCTACGGGGAGAACCGGAATTAAGGGTTTGCAGGAATAGCTGCATAAACCCCAAAACTGATACGACACTTATTCATCGTTGTGCCATCATCCCACGAGACCACGGGATAGGTTGGATAGCTGAGAGTGAAAGATTCCGTCGCGTTTACCGCGTCAGCCGTCCCTGATTGAACGATCCGATAAGGCGTATCCCCATCAGTCGGGAAAGTCTCTTTGTCGTAATAAAGGAATCCTCCGTCAAGCGCCTCAACTGCAGCGTCGTTTAAGTTCGCCGGTACCCAATCCTGACGAACTCGTGCCACCAAGTCACCCCGAGAGACGCGATCCGATAGATTTTCAATATATTTCAGCGATGCACTGATACCCTCAATCGGATTCTCAAAAGCTCCCAAATCCAAAGACCATTCCCCGATCGCGCCGGGGTCAAAGACCTTATCAGCATCGGTCAATTGTTGTTGAGTTTTAGGCATAAACAGCCCTCCCATTTATCAAATGTATTATGAATGTAACACACTTGACCAAGGAATGTGATTGTCACGTGGTAAATTATCCGGGGTAGTCATAAGCATAAAACGCTTGTCGCCTCGCTTTCCCCGTTTTTGTTCGGGTTTCGACCAACTGCACCGATCGCGTTTGTCCGTGAACTTGTAACTCTGCATGATGCAAACGAACCTTCCCCGACAGTCGCTTGAGAGGATCTTTTTTGATGCGATCGCCAAACAAAATAATAGTTTCTGTATCTCGCACTTCTCCCGTAACCGGATTGAATTTTCCCGAATCCTTATGATGTTTTAAATAGGATTGCCAGTTCGGTCTATGATTTTGAATTTTCAAAATATCTTCAATTAGAGTTTTTGCGTGAGTTTCTGTTTTAGCCATAATTCTCAACTGATAAGAATTTTCATTATCAATATAGCTATATTGCTCAATTCCTTTGTAATAATAGTTATTCTTAAATATGGTGTAAACATCTTTGGCTAATTGTTCCAACTTCTTATTATTCTCTATTTTCTCCTCAAGCAAACCCTTATTTTTACTCAAAAATTCTGAGGTCAAACGAATATTAACTCTCAATTGTACTGGATATCTTAATCGGTCTAGCTTTTGGTCTTTCAGGGATTGTCGGAAGAACAAAAACAACTGAGGCTTAAATTTAACTGTATCGTGAAAGGTTGTAGCAGGAAGCCCATAGTATAGCTCTGTCAGGTCTTCTGCTTTTCTCGTCTCCTCCCACAGATTTAATCTTAATAGTGTCAGTAGAGCCGTATCTTTTTCGTCATGGGTCAACAAATTTTTTAGAAGGCTTTCCGGTGTGGAATTATCGTCAGGTGTATTACGGAAAAATTCTCGAATTTTTCGGTTAGTATATTTTTTGTGAAAATCTTGGATTCTCTCAATATCGTTTGCTTTGGATAAATTAAAAGGCATAATTAACCTCTTTCAATTTCCGATAACTCTAAATCCGAAAGATTGATTCTTACTTCACTATTGCGTTTTTCTTGTTCCCAAAGGTCGCTATTAACGTCTTGGGCTTCTTCTACTGCTTTACTGAATTCGTCTCTTGCCTCGTTAAATTCAATAACTGATTCTTTGATTTCTACGGTACTAGAGACAATTTCTTCTATCGTTTCTACCCCCTCTTGTACTTCTCTAAGTTTGTCGAGAAAGCGGAATTTGCTAGTCGAATCTCGGAATCTTTCGATATTTTCATCGAACCACTCATAAGCATCTTCCATGACCACACCGGCACGCTTTAAACCGTTCCCGATTTTACCTGTGGCGTTTGCTGTTAATTCGTTGAGTTGTAAAATTGTATCCGCTATATTTCTGGTAGAGTCGAGTACATTCGCGCCGGTTTGGTAGATTCTATTTGCTTTTAACCACTTTACTGAAAAGTCAATATATCTTTCTTTTCCAACAATTTTCTCAATTATTTCTTTCACTTTACTAGATGCAGCCTCGCTTGTAGAAAGAGGAACCTCATTACCATTTTCATCTAAACGTTTCCACGGTTGGAATTAATTAAGCTCAACGCCATATCAATCGTCTCAGCGACTGTTAGCCCGATATTACTAGATAATTGAATACCGTTATGAATTGCAAAAACCAAGTTTATGATAGCGATAAATCTATCAATCAAAGGATTGTTAAGCAATATCTTAATACCGCTCCAAACTTTGACGACATTACTACTAATTGTTCCTAAAACCGAACCTACACCTGTAACAAGCATTACGTTATTAGCTGCGACTTGATCTTGAATAACGCTACGCTGTGAATTTTGTTGCTGAAGAGCATTAAATAGCAGTCGAGTAACCGCAGCATCAGAACCGGATTCAGACCTTATGACCTGAACAGTAGTAGGCTTTCCTGTTGCTGGGTCAATGACTGTAATCGGTACATGCTTAACGACCATTGGTTCTTCTCCTTCTTCTAGACCTTGACAGTTGCACTTTTTCTTTGGTGGGGGTGGCGAAACAGGTGGACTCGATCCGCTATCTTGCGGCGGTGTATCAGTTCCCCCACCGGGTGCTGCACCTCCCATGTTGCCGGGTGATGATGATTGTCCGCCCGGGCTTCCTGCGACTGGAGTCTCTGGAGCGCTACCCGGGCCAAATAAAGGGCTAGGTGGCGCAAACGGAGGGCGGAAAGGAGGTGTGAGGGGGTTCTCCTCTTCCTCGGTGGGTTCGATTGTCGGGGCTTGAAACGGTGATTGAGAGGGGGTGACACCCGGTGTAATTGTCGCTGGAGCAGGAGGGATTACACCGGGTGCTAAAGGCAAGAACGGTGAAGCTGGTGGGGCGGGTGAACTTGCTGGAGTCGCTGTACCGGGCAGTAGAGGTTTAGCGGGATTGTATGAGGGTCTTTGGGGATTGGTTGGAGAGTTTTGGGGTTCAGGAGGGAGTTCCCCTTCTGGCGTGCGAATATCCACGATAGAAACCAACTCGTTAGCGAGCGATCCTAGGGACTGGGTAAACCCGTACCTCACATTGTATGTATCCGGGTTGCCCCGCCCCATAATTAATCCGTAATGCCAGACCGTAGAATTATCGGGGTCATAATAAACCCTTCCTACCCCGTAAATTGGTCCGTACTCAATGATTGTGGTCATCCACGGATCGGACTCTTCTACACCATTCCAAGCTAGTAAATCGATTTCGTATTGGGCTACACTCCAGCCAATATCTTCAAATTCAACGGGTACACCCGGTCTACTCCCGTCCTCATTCAAAGGCGGATAAAATGCCGGGCTGTCTCTCTTGAATGGGGGGGAATCCGTTACCCTACAGCTACCAGTAAGTTGACAATACTCCCACGGATCGGCATTATTCAGCGTCGTCGGATAGGGTTGGTTAGCAAATCCCTTTACTCCAGCACCTCCTACCGAGGGTTTTCCCAGTTTTCTTTTGGGTTTTGTTTTTGGTAGTCCATTTTTAAAGGGATGCTTAGAAGGCAGCTTGTTGGTTAGGTTTCCTTGGTTGGGGCGTGGAGTCTTAAACGGGTGAGGAGGATTTTTTATTTTTCCCCCCGGTGTCGGTGTTTTTTTGATTAGGTCATCATAATGCTTTGAATTCTGTGCTGGATATTTAGGTTTACGGGGGATGCCCTCGTGTGGCGTATTCCTGCGATTAAAATCGTTTTTCCAGCCCGGTGTCCCGCGAGGCGGTTTTTTGAGTTTATCGTCAACCCATGCGGGACGGGGCGACTTCCACGGATCGGCGGGTAGCTCTTGTCTGATTCCCATTTTTTTTATGCAGCCGTCCTAAAAGCCAACGGAACAACGTCACTTGCGTCGCCTAAAGGTAGGGCGCTCTGATAGTCAAATTTCCTCTGACGGTACTCATTATCGACAGGAACAACCCCTCGAACGATGAATAAGAATCTCGATGGATTTGTAGAGCCAGCGATGTCAACAGGAAAAACATTTTCAGCCATTGCAGCCTCATAGTTTCCGCGAGTTTCCTCGAATTTAGTATCGCTGTAGCTATCAGCCAAAACCATAGAACACCACATCAGTAATTTTTCTACCGTATCAATGTCGTCAGGTAAATCAGTATTTCGGTTAAGTCGCATTCTGTTTACATTCTCTGAGATCGAAAACGTGCAAACCTTAAGCAGTGTCAATATTGTTGTGCCATTAACGAGACGGTGACGTGCAAAACCATTGAAAGTATTTGTAGTATTTCAATTATTGACATGACTGAAAATCCTTGTGTCGGGAGTTCAAATCTCCCTCCTGGCATTCCCAGACACACCACTGCTTAAGGTTTTGACTTAAGGTTTTGACATTATCAGAGGGGCTTGAGGTCTGTTTCCCTTTTACAGTCTGTCTTCTAGCTTGCTTGTCGCCCCTTCAGCCGGCCAGTACTTTTCTTCTCTTCTCAGCTTTCTTTTCTTAGCTGAGTTCTTTTCCGTAGTCTAAACTCCAGATAAGTGCTAACTTGCAAATAAATCAGCGATCGCGACAATGATTGCCCTGTAAGTCTTGTAGCCTCGTAGGAAAAACTGTCCGGAGTATTGCTTGATAATAGTCTCTAACTGCTTTAGTTTATCTGTTCTTACCTAACTGACATGCCCCCGTTGATGAGTCTATTTCTGGACTACTTAAAAATCCCCCTCCTTTAACAAAGCAGAGGAGGAGGAGCAGTCAACTAAACCGTAGCTTCTTCCAACATTAACTTTTCTTGTTTTATATCTTCGGGAATATTAATGGGATAATCTCCAGTAAAGCAAGCCGAACAATAGCTACTCGGGGATTCTCCTGTTTCCTCCAACATTCCTTCCCAACTCAAATAAGCAAGAGAATCTACGCCGATATGTTGGGCAATTTCCGCGATTGATTTGGTGGCCGCGATCAATTGGCTTTGGCTGTCTGTATCCAAACCGTAAAAGCAAGGATGGGTAACAGGAGGAGAAGAGATTTTCATATGAATTTCTGTGGCTCCGGCTTCTCGCAAGGTTTTGATGATCTTCCTGCTGGTGGTACCCCGAACAATAGAATCATCGACTAAAATCACTCGTTTTCCTTGTAAAACATCTTTGAGGGGATTGAGTTTCATGCGGATGCCGGCTTCTCGCATATGTTGAGTGGGTTGAATGAAAGTCCGTCCCACATAGCGGTTTTTAATTAATCCTTCTCCGTAGGGAATACCCGAGGTTTCCGAATAACCGATCGCGGCAGGCACTCCAGAATCCGGCACCGCAATGACGATATCAGCTTTGGTGGGAGACTCTTGGGCGAGGCGTTTCCCTAAGCGCATCCGATAACTGTAGAGGGTTTCGTCATTAACCATACTATCGGGACGGGCAAAATAAATCATCTCAAATACACACAATTTTCGCTCGGGTTTACCTCCCCAATGAAAGGAAGCCATCCCTTCTTCTGTAATCCAAACGAGTTCTCCCGGTTCCACGTCTCGCAAATATTCCGCCCCGATAATATCCAAGGCGCAGGTTTCTGAAGCGAGGACGTAACGTTGGGGATTGCCCGGTAAAATGCCGATAACGAGAGGACGGATGCCATAGCGATCGCGCACTCCCATCAATCCTGCGGGTGTTCCCACCACTAAGCTATAAGCCCCCCGACACATCCCAAAAGCACTTAATGCCGCGTCTAACCATTCTTTACCGCTATCCACTTCATCGGCGATCGCCAAAGCAATCATTTCTGAGTCTGTTGTCGTTGCAAATTTGCATCCCCGTCGCACCAATTCTTCTCGTAAAATTTTGACATTGACAAGATTGCCATTATGTGCTAGTGCCAAATGTCCCAATCGGGTTTTGACGATTGCTGGTTGGGCATTGACTTTTAAACTCGATCCCGTGGTGGAATAGCGGGTATGTCCGACAGCCAGATCTCCGGGTAATTGGCTGAGAATCTCCTCGCTGAATACCTGCGACACCAAACCCATATTTTTATGCTGGTGCATTTTTTCCCCAGCAAAAGTAACAATGCCGGCGGATTCCTGTCCGCGATGCTGGAGGGCAAATAAGCCGAAATAGCTCAACTTGGCGACATCTTCCTCGGGGGCATAGATGCCGAAAACACCGCAGGCTTCCTCCATTTTGTCGGGATTTTCCGGCGATCGCTTGGCGGGGGAAAGATTTTGCTCGTCAGCGAAGATGGGGTTGGGGATCATAGAAGTTTTACTGGGCTCCTGAATGCTGGCATTGAAAGGGAACAGATGCGGGAACAGGCGTGCGATCGGTCAAATTTGTTACAGGGGATGGAATCGTAATTCTAGACCTGTTCTAACCTTAGCTTAATATTTCTTTAACATTTAGGCTAGAGGGGTTGGATTTTGGGGGAGAGAAGATTTTCTCTCCATTCCCAATTCCTACAATCGCCGCTCAATCCCTCGAGACCAGCGATCGCGAATGTCACATATCTTAACGTCAATTGCGGATTCGCGATCGTTTAGGGATATCCGTAAGTTTCCTTCGGGTTGCGTGACTGTACCCATTTCTTGCCACAGGTTAGCGATCGCTCCTTGTAAATAGTCTTCCCAAATCCGACAAAAATCTGATGCGATCGTCACCAAAATATGATTTCCTCCTTCTCCAAAGAGTATCTCATCTACTCGTTGTCCGGTGTGAAGGGCATTGAGGGTAATGTCTGCTCCGAAATTGCCACTGATGCAGCATTCGGCCAAAGCAACGGCAAGACCGCCTTCAGCGCAGTCGTGGGCAGACTTGACCCAGCCTTCGCGAATACCGTGACGACAGGCAGCTTGGATTTTTCGTTCTAAGTCAAAATCAATCTTGGGGGGGAGTCCTGCGATCGCGCCGTGAATGGTGGCTAAATATTCCGATGCGCCCAACGTGAGAGGGGAACCCATACCGAGTAAGTAGATGCGATCGCCGCCTTTTTGCCAGCCTTGGCCGCAAGTGCGAGTAATATCGGGAACGAGTCCCACCATGCCGATAACGGGGGTGGGATAAATGGCTTGAGGTTTGCCTTCTGAGTCTAGAGTTTCGTTGTAAAGAGAAACATTGCCTCCCGTGACAGGGGTTGCAAATTCCTCGCAAGCTTCCGCGATCCCTCGACAAGCAAGGGCGAGTTGCCAATAACCGACAGGATGTTCCGGGCTGCCAAAATTGAGATTATCCGTAATGGCGATCGGTTCTGCTCCCACACAGCTTAAATTCCGTGCCGCCTCTGCTACTGCTGCTTTTGCTCCCTCATAAGGATCTAAATAAACATAACGAGAATTGCAATCCGTGGTGACGGCTACACCTTTTTTGTGATTGGTTATTTGTTGTTGGGCTGGTGACTGGTGACTGGTGACTGGTGACTGGTGACTGGTGACTGGTGACTGGACGAAGGCGAATCACCGCCGCATCGGCGGCACCGGGAAGAATGAGGGTATTATTTTGTACTTGGCAATCGTATTGGCGATAAACCCAATGTTTTGAGGCGAGGGACGGGCGATCGAGCAACGTCAATAAAACATCGTTCCAACTGTGCCATTTTTCGCCGATTTGGATACCTTGCTCGTTACAGGGAGGAAGACTGGCTGAAGTCCATTCCCATGCCTTCCTTGCGTATTCTGGTGGTTCTGAGAGGATTTCTCGTTGATAGAGGGGAGTATCTTCCGCGAGGGCGGCGGCGGGAACTTCGGCAGCAATTTGGCCGTGATGAAAAATCCGCACGATGGGTTCTTTGATGATTGTCCCAGCAACCACAGCATGGAGTCCCCAACGGTGAAAAATCTCAATTAATTCTTCTTCTCGCCCTTTTTCTGCCACAAATAACATTCTTTCTTGGGACTCTGAGAGGAGATATTCATAAGGGATCATTCCAGTTTCTCGGGCGGGTATTTTGTCTAAATCTAATTCAACCCCGACCCCTCCTTTTTCCGCCATTTCCGCAGTGGAACAAGTTAGTCCGGCTGCTCCCATATCTTGTGCTGCCACTACTGCACCGGTTTTAAATGCCTCCAAACAAGCTTCGATTAAAGACTTCTCCAAAAAAGGATCTCCCACTTGTACGGCGGGGCGATCGTCCATTGAATCATCGCTAAGTTCCGCACTGGCAAAACTGGCACCTCCCATACCATCTCGTCCCGTAGTGGAACCGACATATAGTAAAGGGTTGCCGATGCCCGCCGCCCCTGCTTTGACGATTTCTTCCGTTTCCATTAGTCCCAAAGCCATCGCATTGACGAGGGGATTTCCCGAATAGGCACGATCGAAGTAGACTTCGCCGCCAACGGTAGGAATGCCTGTACAGTTGCCATAATGGGCGATTCCTTCTACAACTCCGTTAAAAATGCGTCGAGTTTTAGCATCTTCCAAATTCCCGAAGCGGAGGGAATTTAAAATCGCAATGGGACGCGCCCCCATTGTAAAGATATCTCGAAGAATGCCTCCGACTCCCGTGGTGGCCCCTTGGAAGGGTTCGACTGCAGAGGGATGATTGTGAGATTCAATTTTAAAAGCGAGGCGAAACCCGTCCCCTAAGTCTACTACCCCAGCATTTTCACCGGGTCCGACGAGGACGTGCTTGCCAGTGGTGGGGAATTGTTTCAGGAGAGGGCGGGAATTTTTATAACAGCAATGTTCGCTCCACATCACCCCAAACATGCCCAATTCTGCCTTGTTGGGGTGGCGATTGAGACGTTTGACGATTTCTTCGTATTCCTCGGGTTTGATGCCTTCTGAGGCGATTTCGTCGGGGGAGAAGGGGGAAGCAGACATAAAATTCGCAGGGGATGAGGACGAGTTTGATTTTATCAACTTGTTGGAGCGGAATGATGTTGCGATCGCTCCCCCTGAAAATTCAACTATTGTTTTCTCTGGTTTTATCGATCTGTTGGAATTGCCGAAAAGTTTGCGTTTGATTTTGTTGCGATTTCCCTTTTTGTATCTGCACTTTACGAGAAAAGAGCGGGAGATTGATAGCCCCATCTCTTTAGAGCGGGGAGGGTCAAAGCTTAATAGTAAAAGCTATAGAGAAGAGCGATCGCACAAAGATAAAATCTCTTTACGCAGGAACGGTTATTTTTTTTTGGTTCGGAAACTGTCTTTTCCGTTGCTGCGGGACGAGTTGAACTCGCTTTCTGTGCTGTCTGGCCACGATCATTGTATTGGGAAGTACCCCGACAATACTGGCTAAAATCTCATCAGAAAGTTCTGCGATCGCTTTACGTCCAAAATATCGCTCCATCATCATGACCATTAACGAAGCCCGTTTGAGCGGTACGGGATGTTTAATGGCTTTTTGCGCCGATCCGATCCACTTTTGACGAATGAGAAAAGACTCTCGTCGTTGTCCGTAAGATTCAGGATAAGTTAACGCCACTTTTCCGACTGGAATCAACTGATGGCAATCTAAATCTAGCATGCCTCCCACTGCCGATCCCGGTCCCAATATTTCTGCATGATGGGGATGGCAAACAATAACTCCTGCTCCTTTTCCGCCTTTGACAAAAAACAATTGTCCGCTTCTTAAGTTAGGAAGAACTTGGGTAGGTGCAAATAGTGGGTGACGACTTAATGCTTGATTTGACATCTCAGTTTCATTGCCTTCGGAACAGGAAAGTTTTGCTGGTGGGAGATGGAGTGCCTGAATGCTTTAACTCGGAAGCCTGTTCGCTCTACGAGAAGGCTAAGAATCATCAAAAAGTAACCCCATATCGAACCCTGACCGACCATCTTTATTCTAGGTCTTATCATCATCGAGCAACACCGGGAATTCCGCGATCTTCAGCATCAACTTTTGTGACATTCATCACACAATACTAGGGAATTTACTTAGGCCAGAGAATATTCCTTGCGATCGCCTAGACTCCATCTCGCAGACTGCGATAGTTGAATTCCGAAGCGCGATTATGACAAGTCGTACAAGTGTTTGCTGTTTGTATTTGTTGAAACTCAACTTTGGGATGTAGGGCGCGGAAATAACGAGAGTCAGCAATGCGAAAAGGCGGTTCTCCTGCTTCCCCATAAGTGCGAGAAAATAACTGAATATAGTTCCACATCAAGATAATTTCCGGTGAAATAATATCGCGAGTTTTGACGTTATAGTGCTGAGGTAGATTTTGCAGTAAAAACTGCCAAGTTTCTGTCGGTAAAATTTCTGTAGGGAGAGCAACATGGCATTCTCCACATCGTTCTACATAAACATCTCGGGCAAATGCTAAGTCTTCGGGAACGGGATCTACAGATTTTAAATTAGATTTTAATGTGGGAATGGGTTCTGGGGATTGAGAATACACCGGATGATTCGTTCCCAATGCGATCGCCAGACCCACTCCGATCGCCAGACTCCAGAAAAAAATTAAACCCGCCAAAATCCAAGGAGATTTTGGCGTTCTTTTGTGTTGCGATTTGTAGCGTTTGCGTTGAATCATAAACTCAATACTTGATTTTATTGCTCATTGCTCATTGTTTATTGCTCAATGGGAATTGTCCGTAGCAGGCGATCGACAATCGTGCGTGCCTGTTTGCCTCCCGAGGGGATGAGACGATGAGAGAGAACGTGAGGGGCTAAAAATTTAACATCATCGGGAAGAGCATAATCCCGTTGTTGAATGAGAGCATAAGCCTGAGTTGCTCGCTGTAGGGCAACCGTTCCCCTCGGACTGACTCCCAAGGCAATTTCATCATCTTCTCGGGAAGCCCTGACGAGATTGAGCATATATTGTTGCAGAGCCGTTGTTACTTTAACTTGACTGGCGAGGCGTTGCAATTCCAACACTTCTTCGAGACTGATACAGGGTTCGAGAGTATCGATTTCTCCCAAGGTTTTCTCTTGCTGGCGTTGGAGCATTTGTAATTCTTCTGCTTCGCTGGGATAACCCAAACTTAAGGATAGGGTAAAGCGATCCATTTGGGCTTCAGGCAGAGGAAAAGTGCCTTGATATTCAATCGGGTTTTGGGTGGCGATAACAAAAAAGGGAATAGGCACTTTGCGGGGTTGTCCGTCTACAGTCACTTGTTGCTCTTCCATTACTTCAAGTAAGGCAGACTGGGTGCGAGGAGTGGCTCGATTAATTTCATCGGCCAGAAGGACATTCGCAAAGGTGGGTCCTTCGAGAAATTCAAATTCTCTGGAACTGGGATTCCAAATGTTCGTTCCCGTAACATCACTGGGAAGCAGATCGGGGGTGCATTGAATGCGCTGAAATTTGCCATTGACGGAACGGGCGAGGGATTTAGCGAGGAGGGTCTTCCCGACTCCCGGTACGTCTTCGAGAAGGGCGTGACCGCCACTAATGAGAGCCACGAGAACGAGGCGAATGGCATCATCTTTGCCGACGATGGTACGGGCGAGATTTTTGGTGAGTTTGGAGATGCGATCGGTCATTTCAGTGAACAGTTATCAGTTATTAGTTATCAGTGAAGAAGGAGAGGAGAAATAGTTCATCCTTTTTATCGAGGGATCTTTCTTTCTTCAAGGAATTTTCTCGCGATTTCGCAGTCGATCGCGATCTGTTCTTTGAGAGCATCGAGAGACGCAAATTTTTGTTCGGGTCGAATAAATTTTTCTAAGGAGACGGTGAGGGTGCGATCGTAGAGATCGCCATTCCAGTCTAAGAGGTGAACTTCAATAATGGGGGTTTTCCCGTCATTGACTGTGGGACGACAACCGAGATTCATTGCACCTTTTAGGAGGGGTAAGCCTACGGCCTCGACTTCTACAGCATACACGCCATAACGGGGTAAAAATTTATCGGCAGGAATATCGAGATTTGCTGTGGGAAAGCCGATCGCACGGCCGAGTTGCTGTCCTTTAATGACGGTTCCGTTTAAGCGATAAGGACGACCGAGAAGCTGTTTGACGATATCGATCGCACCCTCGTGTAGCGCTTGACGAATGCGGGAAGAACTGATGCGCTGTGCGGCGAGTTCTTGTAGGGAAACGATCGCGACTTCTCGATTGAATGTTGCTGCGATCGCTTTTAATTCTTCGGCATTTCCAGCACGATTTTTGCCAAACCGAAAATCGGCTCCCACGCAAATCAGACGCGCTTGCAAGCGATCGAGTAAAATTTCTTTGACAAAGGCTTGGGGACTTAAATTCGCGAGTTCCCGATTGAAAGGGAGTAAAATTAACTGTTCGACTCCCAATTGTTTGAGTGCTTCGGCTTTTTCTGCTAGGGGGGTTAACAGTTTGCGACTTTGACCCGTGAAAAATTCCCTCGGGTGGGGATTAAAAGTGACCACGGTGGGATAAATTCGAGAGGATTCAGGGGGGATTTCACTACCCGCGCCGATTCCTGCCAATTCTCGATTTCCTTGCAAGATTGGCTGTAGAACCTGCCGATGACCCCCATGAATGCCATCAAAATTACCGAGGGCGATCGCCGTCGGCGTTAATGCGGTTTCAGTCGATGATGTTACCCACACGCTTTACATTTTGAAACAATTTGCTCGATCCTACCCCAATTTGTCTCCTCAGTGAAATTCTCTGCCCAGAAATCTTCAGTCAGATTGAGTCGTCCGAATCGGGAATAGCGATCGCAATACTGGGGAAGAGTTTCCGCCATAATAGTTGATAAGGTGTATCGGACTCCTCCCAAACAGCATGATTGAAACCCAAAACGCAACCTATCGCTATACCGTCGGCGGACATTTGCACTTAGATGCGCCAAGTTATGTGGTGCGCCAAGCCGATCGCGAACTCTATGAAGGTTTGCAGGGGGGAGAGTTTTGTTACGTCCTCAACTCCCGCCAAATGGGGAAAACCAGTTTGCGCGTCCGCACCATGCACAAGCTGAAAGAAGAGGGGATTGCCTGTGCTGCGGTGGATTTAACCAAGATCGGTTCTCAAGATATTACACCGGATCAATGGTATGCCGGGGTGATGCGTCGCCTCGTCACGAGCTTTCGCCTGCCAATTAATTTGCGGTCTTGGTTGCGCGATCGCGAGTTTCTCCCCCCCATTCAACGCCTTAACGAACTAATCGAACAAGTTTTATTGGAAGTGGTGCGCGATCGCATTATCATTTTTATCGATGAAATTGACAGTATTCTCAGCCTCAATTTCCGCACGGATGATTTTTTTGCTTTCCTTCGCACTTGTTTGGAATACGAGCGCCTCACTTTTGCTCTGTTTGGGGTTGCGACTCCTTACGATCTGATCCAAGATAAGAACCGCACGCCCTTTAATATCGGTCGAGCGATCGAACTCCACGGCTTTCAACGCTATGAGATACAGCCTTTAGTTGTGGGTTTGACGGAGAAGGCTGGCAACCCGGAAGTGGCGATGGAAGCGGTTTTATATTGGACGGGAGGACAGCCTTTTCTCACGCAAAAACTCTGCAATTATCTGTTAAATGACGATACTGCACCGCGATCCGGACGAGAAGCGCAGTGGGTCGAAAACGTCGTGCGCGAAAAGCTCATTTCTAACTGGGAAGCACAAGACGAACCCCCACATCTGAAGACAATTCGCGATCGCCTTTTGCTCCCCGGAAAACGCACCGCCACCCGTTTAAGTCTCTATCAACAAGTCCTAGAAGGAAAGGCGATTTCTCCAGACAATGATTATGAAGAAATGGAATTACGTCTCTCTGGATTAGTCGTGAAACAAAGCGATTGTCTCGTTCCTTACAACCAAATTTATGCCACAATTTTCGATAAAAGTTGGGTAAAAAAGTCACTAAATTCCATTCAACCCAGTTTCCAACAATTAGTTGCCGAACAAGAACAAAAATTACTATCAATGCTCGGCTCGATGGAAGGGCGAGATTTTGATGACGTTCTTTCTTCTATTTTAGGCTCTTTAACCTTGAAGCTAGGGGAATTACTTGAAGCCGATCGCGTCAATATTTTCTTTATTGATAAAGATAAAAATGAACTCTGGTCTATTTTAGCACGAACCAGCGTTAGTAACTCCACTAAAATTCAAATTTTTGCCAATAATCAAACTGCCGGACGAGTCACGATTTATAAAAAAGCAGTTAATGTTTCCATGGATTTTTCCGAGTCGGAAGATTGGGATACAATCGTCGCAGAAGTGCAAGATCAAGGGACTGCCTATCGCAATGAATTAACATTACCCATTGTTAACGATCGCGATGATATCGTGGCATTTTTACAAGTGGTTAATAAGCTCAAAAAGATTTTTAATCCCGATACTCCCCTCGTCGATCGCATTGATTCCGAAGGATTTACAGAAAAAGACCAACGGCAACTCGAAAGTTATTCTCCTGCCATTCAACGTATCCTCGAACGCTGCCAATCTTGTTATAAATTAACCCAACGCTTGCAAACCTCTGAAGCTCTCACCGAAGCAACACGAACGATTGCCCAAAGTACCCTCGATTCCAAAGAAATTATCGGGCGCGTTATGGAAGCAGCAAAACGATTAATGAATGCCGATCGCAGTACCTTATGGTTATTAGATGAAGAGGATGACGAACTCTGGACAGAAATTCCTTTTGAAGATGGAACCGTACGAGAAATTCGCGTCAATGTCGGTCAAGGTTTTGCCGGACAAGTTGCAGCAACAGGACAAGCCTTAAATATTCCTTTTGATCTCTACGATCATCTTGGAGCAAATACAGCCAAAAACACCGATCAAAATACAGGATATCGGACTTGTAGCTTACTTTGTATGCCTGTCTGGAGTCCAGAAGGAGAACTCATGGGGGTGACGCAATTAATTAATAAAAGAAGGCAGGGAGATTATCCCGAATACGATCCCGACGATTGGCCGGAAGCACCAGAATGTTTTCGCGATAGTTTCGATGCGAATAGTCAAAAATATATGAAAATTTTTAATTCTCAAGTGGGAGTAGCACTACAACACGCCAAACAATTTGAAGCCATGAGGCTCCAAGCAGAAAGCAGTCCTCAAAGTGTGGTCAGTCAAACCCTTGCCATGTTAAATAAAGTGATGGACGGTCAAGGGTTTGATGATATTTTAGATACGACTTTGCGATCGATTACCTCAAAAACTGGTAAATCTTTATGTGCCGATCGCACGACCATCTTTTTACTCGATGAAGATAAAAACGAACTCTGGTCGATTATTGCCGAATCTGAAGACGAACAACCTTTAGAAATTCGTATTCCCGTGAATAAAGGCATCGTGGGAGAAGTGGCTAGAAACAACCGGCCGATTAATATTCCTTACGATTTCTATGACGATCCGCGATCGATAACAGCGAAAGAACAAGACAAAAAAAATAATTATCGGACTTATACAATGGTGGCGTTTCCTTTAACCAATGAAAACGGTCATCTTGTTGCGGTTGTCCAATGTATTAATAAGTTAAAACGCTTTTACGATCGCACGGCTTCCCTTGCGGATAGAATCGATCCTCAAGGGTTTAGTAAAGAAGATGAAATTCGCTTTACTGAAAATGCACCCTTAATTCGCATGATTTTAGATAGTTTCCGGTCGTATCATAAAACAGCACGAGGACAGCGAGTTGCGGCTGCATTAATGGCCGCAACGCGATCGGTGACGCAAAGCAGTTTAGAACTCGATGCAATTTTACAACGAGTGATGGATGCCGCGAAAGATTTAATGAATGCCGATCGCAGCACTTTATGGTTACTCGATCGCGAAAATAAAGAACTCTGGACGAAGATTCCTTTTGGAGATGGGGAATTAAAAGAAATCCGCATTCAAGTCGGCCAGGGATTTGCCGGACAAGTTGCAGAGACGGGATCTTCTCTCAATATTCCTTTCGATCTGTACGATTATCCTGATTCTAAAACGGCTCAAGAAACCGATCGCAAAACGGGTTATCGCACTTGCAGTTTACTCTGTATGCCAATCTTAAATCCCGATGGAGAATTAATCGGAGTCACGCAATTGATCAATAAAATTAAGATCGAACGCTATATTAATTACAGTCATCACGATTATCCGAATCATAACATTCCTCCTTATTTTCAAACCAGTTTTGACCAAAGCGATCGGCAATATATGCTAGTTTTTAATAACCAAGTGGGAGTAATTCTCCAAAATGCCGAACTCTTAGCAGAAGTTCGCAAACAAGAAGAATCTTTACGAGATAGTTCGGTTTAAATCTCATCACATTTTGATAGCTGTAAATTTAGTGATGATTGATTTTCTTTAATCATTTTTTTGGATTACATCTGTTGCCCTCACCCCGTACCTTTCTCTAGCAGATTCAATCGCTTGTTGGGTTGTTTCTTCCCAAACTCCATCGATCGCACCGTCATAAAATCCTGCTTGTTGCAAGCGCTGTTGTAAACTGCGAATTTGTTGAGGACTGAGGGAACGCTCGAGAGCAATAATAGTCTTTTTTCCGACAATTCCATCGACGTTTAAACCGCGATCGCGCTGAAATTTCATCACCGCTTCTCGGGTGGTTTCGTCATAAGTTCCTGTCGGAGAAATCAATAAATAACCGAGAGTTTGCAAACGTTGTTGAATTTGTCGGATGGCATTGCCTTGACTGCCGAGGGCGAAGGTTGGCAGAGAAGGAGAGGAAGCCGGAGAAGTGCTGGGAGGAGAGACACTGGGAGAAGTATTGGGACGGGTTTGCGATCGCGCTACAGCAGAAATTGCGGCGCGAGTTTGTACCCCAGCAACTCCATCCTCAATTAAACCGCGATCGCGCTGAAATTGGCGCACGGCAGCCTCGGTTTGTTCGCCGTAGAGTCCAGTCACCGGACCGTTATAAACCCCGATCGCTTTTAATAATTCTTGTAATTCTTCCACCGCTTCACTGCGATCGCCTCGCCGTAAAATCTCGGTTTGCCCGTAGAGGCGCTCTCGATGCTGGGAATTGATGGGACGATTGTTATGGGGTGTCAGGGCGATCGCGCCCTCTATTGCGCCAATAATGCCGATGATTATGCCGATAATTAACCCACTACTCTGCTTTATCATTGCCGTTGTCCCTCATTCTTGGCTATTTTTCAAGGTGATGCCACTTTCTCTTCTTTTTACCATTCGCAGTTGAGATTGAGATGATTTTTCAGAAATTTTGCGGCGATCGCTTTCCTTCTTCGTTAATTTTTCTTTCTTGAAGGAGATTTAGGGAACAGCGCGATCGCCCCAAGCGTCTAGGAAAACTAAATTCAAACCTTGGGCATAAATACTTATTCTGGAGGAAAGTTGCTTGCACGAAATAGGGTTATGCCATGCCGATTTATGACAAAATATTACAAAAATCCGGAATTTGGCATAAAAAGGAAGATTTTTCCCAGAACACACTATAGATATTTAATATTGCTGTATTTTTCAGGGTTTCGCGTGCAGATATTAATTAAATCCGAGGATAGGATTAATTCACGTCAGATTTTTGTATGGTTGTAAATGTTCGGGCAATTATGAAAGATATGAAACACTGGAGTAGATCGCTTGCACTTTTGGCGCTGCTATTGGGAAGTCTTGGAGAAGGAGGGGCGATCGCGTCAACCGAAAGCCAAGTTAATCTTTCACGACAAGATTCCCAATTCAATATTGCTTCACCTCAGCTTTCTTTTCAACTTGCACAATTCAATGATGACTTAGGCCAACAAGGAGACTGTCGTGCAGTTAAACGAGAAACTCCCATTTATAGCGCTAATAGTATTCGAGCCATAACAGGATTTTTCCTTAATACCAATGATATCGTCTATCTTTTGGAAAATAATAGAAACGGACAAAGATTAATTGCAGTTTCCGATCGACAACGTAATTTTTTAGGTTACATCGAAACAAGCGAGCTTAAATTTTGTCCTCCTATTATCACCCAACCACAAACAACATTCCCTCAAACAACATTCCCTCAAACAACATTCCCTCAAACAACATTCCCTCAAACCACACGTCCTCCACAATTCCCTCAAACCACACGTCCTCCACAATTCCCTCAAACCACACGTCCTCCACAATTCCCTCTATCCTTAAATCGATGCGAAATTATTAGAGAAACCAATCTCTATGATTCTCCCGGTTTTGATTCTAGAAAAAGAAAGTTTTTAGAAATTAGCGAACGTGTTGAAGTCGATCCGCAAAGAAATGGTATGGCAAATAACTTTCAATGGCTCTATATTTCCACCACTCTTGGAGATTCTGGATGGGTAATTAGCGATAGTATCGGTTGTCGTTAAACCTATCTATTTTCAGAATCCTTTTACTTTTAGTATCGCAGAGTCAAAAATAAAAGGTAACGCACTTGCAAAAATTAATATTTATGTATTTGTCATAGTTGACATACAGATATTAATTAAATCAAAGAATGGGATCGATTCAGGTCAAGTTTTTGTATAGTTGTAAACGTTAAGGAAATTATGAAAAATATGAAATGCTTAAATAGCTCCTTGGTTTTATTGATGTTGACCCTAGGGATCGTTGGAGAAAAAGCAGCGATCGCGATCGCACCAACCTCAAACCAAGACTCACTTACCAAACAAGAATCTCAATTTAATAACACTTCCGATCGGACTTCTTGGCAACTCGCACAAACTGATTTAGGCCGACAAGGAGAATGTCGTGCTGCCAAACGAGAAATCCAAATTTATGGAGAAAATAATATCAGGGCGTTAACGGGAATTTATTTAAATGCTAACGATGTCGTACAGCTTTTAGAGAATAATAGACGAGGAAAACGGTTAATTGCAGTTTTCGATCCACAACGAAATATTTCGGGTTATGTCGAAACCAGCGAACTTAAACTTTGTCCTCCAACTTCCCTTGCTGCTTCTCCAACAGTACCATTAACAGTCCCATTCAATAGCATTCCTTCAACACAATTCAATACCATTCCTTCCACACGATTTCATACTATTCCTTCCACACGATTTCATACTATTCCTTCCACACGATTCAATACCATTCCTTCCACACGATTCAATACCATTCCTTCCACACGATTCAATACCATTCCTTCCACGCGATTTAATACTATTCCTGTAACACAATTCAATACCGTACCTTTTAATACAACTCCTTCAGCCGTGCCTTCGGTAACATTTTCTCCGTCAGTCAATCAATGCCAAGTGATTCGGGAAACTAATCTTTATGAGTCTCCCGGTCTTAATTCTATAAAAGGAGAGTTCTTAGAAATTGGCGTAAATGTTGAAGTCAATCCGCAAAGAAACGGAACAGCAAATAATGTTCAGTGGATTTATGCCTCAACTGCTTTTGGAGATTCTGGATGGGTTATTGTCGATAATGTTGGGTGTCGGTAAACTACCCTATGTTAATGAAAAAAGGGACGCTAAATTCTATTAGCATCCCCTAACAATCTTAAATAGATTGAAGACTTTAATTTTTCTGCATTAATCTTCTTCAATGCGATCGCTATTTCCCGCTTTAACCCAACCTTCCTTATCGCTTCCGGGGAGGCGAACGCGATCCCATTTGCCATCATCTGTCGTTCTCAAAACAATCATTTCTGCATCGTAGGGAATGATCTCGAGGCGATTAGCATCTAAATTGGGCTTATCCCGCAGACTCAAACCATCCGGCCAATTCACCCGGACGCGATAAGCACCAGCAGGTAATGGGACAGAGGAAGGCTTAGGAATGCTTGCGGTTTCCTCTTCTTGAGTTGTAGAACCTTCTGAAGATTGGGGGCGTTCTTCCGGGAAAACGGGCTTGGACGGGGTAACGGCCATCTTACTGAAAAAATAGTATCCTGCCGCCGCTCCACTTACGCCTAAAATTGAAACACCGAGGATAATACCAAGAAAAAATTGAGCAATACTGGCTAAATTCATAAATTTTATACGCTTAAATTTTTTGATTGTCTAGAGGAAATAATCGCTGAGTTCACGCGATCGCAATAGAGATGAATCTTAAAAATCTCAGTCCACAGTATTTCCTAGCAGATTATCGGGCATTTGTCAACCTTGGGAGAGATTTGATTTCGCGGGATAATTTGAGACATTGTAACGAATATCCACAAGACGAAAATGGCAGATATCAAAAACGGTTTTATCGGGACGGTGGGCAACACACCTCTCATTCGCTTAAATAGTTTTAGCGACGAAACGGGGTGCGAAATTTTGGGAAAAGCAGAATTTCTCAATCCGGGGGGATCGGTCAAAGATCGCGCTGCCCTCTATATTATCGAAGATGCGGAACGAAAAGGACTCCTCAAACCGGGAGGGACAGTTGTAGAGGGAACTGCGGGCAATACAGGCATTGGTTTGGCACATATTTGTAATGCCAAAGGCTATCAATGCTTGATTATTATTCCCGAAACTCAATCTCAAGAAAAAATCGAACTGTTGCGGACATTAGGGGCAGAAGTTCGCACAGTTCCAGCAGTTCCTTATAAAGATCCCAATAATTACGTGAAACTTTCTGGGAGAACTGCCTCGGAAATGGAGAATGCAATTTGGGCGAATCAATTTGATAATTTGGCCAATCGTAATGCCCATTATGAAACGACGGGACCGGAAATTTGGCAACAAACCGATGGAAAAGTGAATGTTTGGGTAGCTGCGACGGGAACCGGTGGAACTTATGCTGGGACCGCTATGTTTTTGAAGGAGAAAAACCCAGAAATTCAATGTATTGTTGCGGATCCGATGGGCAGTGGGTTATATAGCTATGTGAAAACGGGAGAAAGCAAACCGGAAGGGCGATCGATTACTGAGGGAATTGGTAATAGTCGCATTACGGCAAATATGGAAAACGTTCCCATTGATGATGCCATCCAAATCGATGATAAAGAATGCGTGCGTGTAGTCTATCAATTATTGCAAAAAGATGGCTTGTTTATGGGGGGATCTGTAGGAATAAATGTGGGGGCTGCCTATGCACTGGCGAAACAATTAGGACCCGGACATACGATTGTTACAGTGTTGTGCGATGGCGGTTCTCGCTATCAGTCTAAACTTTTTAATCGCGATTGGTTGGCAGAACGAGATTTGTTGCCCGATTAAACAATCGAGTTAGGTTTATAGGGACGTAAAATTTTACGTCCCTAGACAATTTAATGATGATGATGACCATTGTGGGCATGGTCGTGATGATGGTGATGATGATGGGAAACTGTCGCTAATTGAGGATTAACAATGACTGCTTCTTCTGATAGTAAAGCCTCAATTTGAGGATTTGCCCAGTTTGCTACCATTTTTAGAAACTCGGGGCGATCGTTCGCGCAAGGCATGCGGAGATAGGCAATTTTTGAGTTGGATTTGTTGAGACTTTCGATAATATGTTCGACATCTAAAATCGTTTCATGGTTTTCCGTCACGAACCCGATCGGCATCATTACGATTGCTGTTGCACCCAAATCGATTAAGTTTTTAGCGGCAAGTTCGACATGGGGTTGAGTCCATTCAATTAAAGGGGTATCGTGGTTCAACCAACCGACAGATATTAAAGGATATTTATAGATGAGTTTCTCGCGAACTTTTTCGTATAAAGCCTCGCTTTCCATAATTCCCGATGTAAATCCTTTGGCTTTATGAGGACAGCCGTGATTCATTAAAATGATGCCAATTTGAGAGGGTAAATGGGATGAAATCAAGTCCTTTTCAATGCTTTCTTCGACCATTTGCGCTAAGAAATTGATATAGTCTTCGCGATCGTAAAAAGAGGGAATATAGCGCGTTCCTTGCAGCCAATGTTCTCCCTTATCGCTTAACTGACTCAAGGCTTTATTCACTTGTTCGACTGCAATTCCACTGGTAAAAATAGAATCGACAACGAGGAGAGGATAAATTAATAATTTGGTAAACCCTTCTGCTTTGATTTCTGCGAGAACTTGTTCGGGAAGAAAAGGGGCGCAAAAGTTAAAGGCTTTAAAAACTTTAATGCGATCGCCCCATGTTTCTTGTAATTCTTGTTCGATGCCCGATCGCTGTTCTTCAAAAATCTTGTTATGAGGGGAAATAAAATTACCGTGTTGATGTCCCCATTCATGCAGGTCGAACATGGCTAAAAGTTTAGCCATAGGAGGATAAATCCAAGTGGGAACTGGGGCAAATTTTGCCGTTAATAAGTTGAGTGCTTGTTCGTTATAGTTGGCAAAGTCTTCATAACTTTCAACTTCCCCATATCCCATTAATAAAACCGCGACGCGATCTTTTTGGTTCTCTTTCTGGGTTTCTGGAGATGTTGTTTGCATTCTTTCTGGGGTAGCAACCACGTCATCACTCCTAAGTTAATTAAAATTTAAACAGAAGGTTTGAACCCTGCGATCGCTACTATAACACTCATCTTAAAAAATAGGGGTAGGGGGGATTCTGCAATTTTTTCTGCGATCGCAATTTTCTGAAAAAAATATGTAGAAATAGGCGATTCTCTCGATTTAGCGCTAAAATCTAAGTAGGTAAACTCTATATCAATTTAAATTGCGATCGCTGATTATCTAATTTTATCTAAATTGCTGGTATATTGTTCTTATCTATTTTTTCTTAATGCTTATTTTTGGACATTCGTTCAGAGGAAGAGGAAATGCAATCTATCCAATCGAGTTTAACCTTTCCTACCGTTTACGGTCCTGTTTCTTCGTGGCGCTATGGACAGTCCTTGGGGATCGATCCCATCGGTCAAATTTCGACTTGTTCTTTTGATTGTATCTATTGTCAACTGGGTGCGATCGAAAATCATACCGCAAAACGCGATATTTATATCCCCACAGAACAAATTCTCATAGAGTTACAAGATTTCACGCCTTGGGATGTTGATATTATTACTTTGAGTGGCAGTGGAGAACCGACTCTAGCCGCAAATTTAGCAGACATTTTAACCGGCATCAAAATGCTAACAAATTGTCCTACTCTCGTGTTAACCAATGGGACGATGTTGGGAGAATCTGAAGTTTGTAATGCTTTAACACAATGCGATCGTGTTTCGGTCAAATTGGATGCGTTTGCAGCCGATACATTGCAACGCATTAATCGTCCCGTCCCCGGCATTGATTTTAACAGTATTTGGCAAGGAATTTTACAATTTCGGCAAGTTTATTCGGGAGAGTTTGGCATTCAGACTATGATATTAACGCCTTGGTCGGAAGAAAGTTTAGAAACTTATATTCAGTTAATGCGATCGCTATCCCCCGATGAGATTCAACTTAATACTCCTACTCGCCCCAAACCGATAAAACGTCAACTCGATGGACGGGGAAATCATAGTAATTTTCGAGAGCGTTCTTATGAAACTAGACAACTGAAATGTGTCAGTCAAGATATACTCGAAAAAATAGGAATAGAGATTCGCGATCGGACTAAAATTTCAGTCAGATGGAAATCTGAAGAAAATCAACCTAGTTGAAAAACCAGAGTTAAAGCGCATTTATATCAATACATTATCATTGCCAGAATTCAGAGTAAATAGATTAACTTGCAAGCAAAATAAAAATCTGTCTTCTTTCATCTATTCTCACTGAAAAGCTGAATATTTGTAGGAATTTCGAGTATAATAAAGAAAGCGTATTTGGAGAGAAAATAAAAATTTATACGCCACCCTTAGCTCGTCTGATCGAGCAACTGCAAAAACTCCCCGGAGTCGGTCCAAAAACCGCCCAACGACTCGCCTTACACATCCTCAAACGCCCTGAAGATGACGTGCAAGCATTGGCACAGGCACTCATTGATGCGAAAAAACAAGTAGGATTTTGTCGGATGTGCTTTCATTTATCCGCCGAACCCGTTTGTTCTATTTGTCGCGATCGCAACCGCGATAAAGCTGTGATTTGCGTTGTGGCGGACTCCCGAGACGTGATTGCCATCGAAAAAACCCGAGAATATCGCGGCACTTATCATGTTTTGGGGGGCGTTATTTCACCAATGGACGGGATCGGACCCGATCTGCTCAATATTCAACCTTTAGTGCGGCGAGCGAGTCAAGCCGATGTGGAAGAAACTATTTTGGCCATCAGTCCGAGTGTGGAAGGAGAAACGACGACTTTATATATTGCTCAACTTTTAAAACCTTTCGTTAGGGTCACTCAAATCGCTTTTGGTCTGCCGATGGGAGGTGATTTAGAATATGCAGATGAAGTCACCTTGGCTCGGGCATTGGAAGGGCGACGGGAATTGCTTTAATTGGTTGTTAGTGATGAGTTATGAGTTATTGGTTGTTGGGAGAAAAAAACATGCAAAAATCGCTATTGAGTCAATTTGAAGGGGGACTACTGGGCAGCGCGATCGCATTAACTTTTCAGAATAACTCGCAAGCTATTGCTCCTTGGGTAACGATTCAAGATTGCGCGATCGCAACCTTCCTTGATACAGGAAAATTAGCAACGCCAGATTGGTTCAAACAGATCGAAAATTGCGATCGCTCCTTGTTAGAATTCCAGAAAACAGGAACGAGTAGTGAAGTTGCCATCGCTCTTTTACCCGCAATCCTCTTTTTTCACGACCGTTCCGCACATCTTAACGCCGAACTGACCCGCACGGCTTCCCTTTGGCTGCATCCCGAAGAATCCCTCGAGGAAATTTTATTGTGGGGAGAAGCGATCGCCTCGATCCTGCAAGGACAAATTAATACTTCGCAAGTTTTGTGCGAGCAATTTTTACCTGCTCTTGCCCTCCATTACCCTATTGTTGCCAATCCTTTAAACTCCCTGCAAGATGCGATCGAAAGTGGATTAAGCCTGACTCAGACCGTGAGAATGTTAAGCGATCGCTGTCTTTCTCAAAGAGAAATTACCCTCGCCTTATACTGTTTTAGTTCGACTCCCGAAGATTTTTTGCTGTGTTGGCATCGCGCTCAGCAACTTTCCTCCCTCGCCCCCCTCACCGCAATCTTAACCGGAGCGATCGCCGGTCTCTATAATAGCCCTGTCGGTTTTCCTCCCTCTTGCTGCATCTCCCCCCAAAGTCAGCAAAGATTAGAAAAAGCCCGCTTATTATTTTCAGCGTGGTCTGGATGCCATTCCCTCGATCGCCTGTCGCAGATTGCCATTGGTGCAGCAGGGACGATACAACCGCGAAAAGGTTTTGCTACGATTAGTCAGCACCAATCTTTGACTCGCTCCCATCCTGCAAAATAAGTGCCTCTTAATTTTTCTTAAGAGATAGCGAACCTTCTTTTAAGATTCCTCGTAAAATCATATTCATTGGGTTAACTTGGTGGGAAACTAAAGTTTTTACAGCGCTCACTCACGCAAAAACATCATGAAAACATTCCAATCCTTAACCCAACGCTTACTCGCGTGGCGCAGTCGTGCCAAGCGCAGTCGCTCTTCTCCCCCCTGGGGTGATATCGAGCCGATGAAAGGACAGCCGATAAAGCGACAGCCAACCCCCCACAGAGAAGCTCGCCAAAAAATCCCCCCACCCGTGATGTTAGTTTTTGCGATCGCTTCCCTCACCACGGCGATCGGCTATCGCTTCTACAATCAACCCCGCCTCAGAGAAGGAACGATCGCGCCGAAAACGATTTGGGCAACTCGAGATGCAACAGTAATCGATAAAGAGTTAACCGAAGAACGCCGCAAAGCCGCCCAAACGGGTCTCGTTAAAGTCTTAACCATCGATGAAGCCATTACTCAGCAAATTCGCGGCGACTTGAACGACTTTTTAGCGCAAGTGGAACAAATGCGGCAAATCGCCGGAGCACTCCCCTTTGCAGAAGATAGCATTCTTTCCTTACCCACTCAGCGCTATCTCCGCAATAGCAGCCCGGAAGAATGGCAAGGACTGGCGGATACTTTAAAAAAATCTTTTCAAATCAGCGTTTTTCCCCTGCAACCTCAAGATATTGAGGGACAAAATTTAACATTAGATGAGAGTGCGAGCGAACTGCCAGCAACCTCCTCAGCCGTCACTTCTCCAGCCCTCAATAAAAACAAAAAACCGACTAATCTAGCCTATCAACAAGCTCTGATTGAATTGACGGCCTACGGTCGTCAAGAGGGAGCGCAAGCCTTGGGGAATTTGCTCGATCGCGTTTACTTCATTCGCGAAGGGTACGCTCGGGCGCGGGCTGAATTCGCCAACCCCGAAGGCACTCAGAGTTTAGAAAACTACCAACGCACTCTCTTGGATCTGCGAGATGAAACTTGGGAAGGGACGAAAAATGGCATGGTAACCGCCCTAGATCGCATCCTCGCTCAAGGTATTGTGGACGGAATGCCCGAGGTGTTGCAGAAAACCGCCGTTAAAATTCAATTGCGATCGCAGATTCCCGCCCTTACCGCCCCTCTCGCCACCGAACTGATTACCGGGCTTTTGCAGCCCAATTTAGTTGAAGATAGCGAACAAACCAAACTCCTTGCCGAACAAGCCGCCGATAAGGTCGAACCCGTCGTCTATGACGTTCGCCAAGGAGAAAACATTGTTAAAGCCGGAGAAGAGATCGATCGCCGCACCTTTGTTGTCTTGGATGATTTTAAGGAAAGTCGTCGCGGGGTTGACTGGCAGGGCTTAATTATGACGGGCATGATGGTTACGGGTTCTGTTGTCCTCTTCGTTTTTGTCAAACGTCGCGCCAATGTGAGATTGCGCTGCCGCGATCGCATCCTTTTGTGTTTGTTAAGTGTCAGCACTCCTTTACTCATTGACATCGGCCAAAACAATTTAGCCGGTATCGGCCTCTTAACCAGTAGTTTTTATCATCCCGCCCTTGCCGTGACCCAAGTGGTTTTACTCACGGGATTATCAGCATTTAGCGCCATTGCGGGGGGAAGTGCCGCGATCGTACCTTGGGAAATTCTCTTGGCCGGGGGAGCGGGTTCTCTCTTAACCTCCATCGTCGCCGGACGCTTGCGCTCTCGGGAAGAATTGGCCTTACTAAGTGGTGGAGTCGGCTTGATCCAAGGGAGCGTTTACCTCTGTATTACTCTCATCAGCAGTTCGACGGCGGCGGCAATTTGGGCCGTCGTCCTGCCTCAAGCCGCACTCTTTGGAGTGTGGGGAATGGCTTGGTGTACGGTTGCTTTGGGGGTTTCTCCCTATCTAGAGCGAGTTTTCGATCTCGTTACTCCTATTCGCTTGGCGGAATTATCCAACCCCAACCGTCCCCTACTCAAGCGTTTGGCTTTGGAAGCCCCCGGTACATTTCAACATACTCTCTTTGTGGCTTCCCTCGCGGAAGCGGCGGCACGGGAACTGCACTGTAATGTCGAGTTAGTGCGAGCGGGAACCCTTTACCACGATATCGGCAAAATGCACGATCCCTTGGGATTTATTGAAAACCAAATGGGCGGACCGAACAAACACGATGCCATTGGCGATCCGTGGAAGAGTGCGGACATTATTAAAAAGCACGTTACTGAAGGGCTAGTGATGGCACGCAAATACAATCTACCCCAAGCCATTCGCAATTTTATCCCCGAGCATCAGGGAACGATTTTGATTTCCTATTTTTATTTTCAAGCCAAGCAGCGATCGCAAGCCGAAGGATTTGCCCTCAACGATGATGATTTTCGCTACGACGGACCCATTCCTCAATCTCGAGAAACCGGGATCGTCATGCTGGCGGATGCCTGCGAAGCCGCCCTGCGATCGCTCAAAGATGCGACCCCCGAGATGGCACTCAATACCATCAAGAAAATTTTCCGAGCGCGATGGCAGGACGATCAACTGGTAGAATCTGGCTTAAAAAAAGAGGAACTCCGCACGATCGCGGAAGTTTTCGTGCGGGTTTGGCAGCAGTCCAACCATCAGCGTATTGCCTATCCCAAAGGCGCTCTCGATATCAAAACAACCGCCCGAGCCAGCGTGAAATCATAACAAAAAGCGGGCATTTGCCCGCCCCACTGTTTACTGATAACTGATGTAAAAACGTAGCATGCTACGTCCCTACTGATAGCGATCGAGAAGGGATTGTAAGCCCCCTTGATAGCCTTGTCCAACGGCATTCAGTCGCCAAGTCCCATCTTTGAGATAAAGCTCGGCCATAATCATCGCCGTTTCGACGGAGTAATCTTCTACTAAGTCATAACGCATGACTTCTTGTTTGGTTTCCACATTCACCAAGCGCACAAACGCATTTTCAATCTGACCGAAATTTTGCCCGCGTTTCTCCGCATCGTGGATCGTCACGGTGAAAACCAATCTTTGTACTTCTGGCGGGACTTTGCGGAGATCGACGATGACCGCTTCGTCATCCCCTTCCCCTTCCCCTGTCAGGTTATCTCCCATATGCTTGATGCACTGAGAAGCATCAGGACTGGTCAGGTTGTTGTAAAAAATGAAATGATTATCGGAAAGGAGTTTCTCATTCGCACCTAACATGAACACTGAAGAGTCTAAATCGAAATCGTGACCCGTGTCGGTGCTTTTCACATCCCATCCCAAACCCACAAAGACGGCTTTCAGATTGGGTGCTACTTTATCTAAAGAAACTCGCTGTCCTTTTTGGAGTGAAATTCCCATGTTGTATCTAATCAGTCGAACTTGCGATGAAATTTAACGAAATTGTTAAGAAATTGGAGGGTGAGTTGGTTCAAGGCACGAAGCCCAACCGCTCATCCTGATTGTAACCCTCAAGTTGCAGGTCTCGCATCGTTAGAGTCGGCAACTTTCAATACTCTTTCTGATTGCGAAGGAGGCAAATATGCGGCAATGGTCGAGGCAACGGCAGCCAGTGCCTTGATTTTGAACGTAAATGAAGAATTGCAAACTCTCGTGAGCGATCGCCATCTCTCAATTCTCTCAACCTTATAAAATTATTTCAGTTCTCTGGACACAATTGTTTCTTCTGCCTCTATCTCTCCTTCACTCCGCATGGAAGTTTTGAGGTAAAAGCAAACAGGAAGAATAAGAGCGCTGACTAAAGAGCCAAAACAATTGCTGACCAATAGCCCTACAACTTGAAAGTGCCAGTAAAATCCCAGTAGATAAGCACTGCCAATACTAATACCCCAACAACTCATAATACCGAGCAACATCGGCGATTTAGTATCTTTAATTCCACGTAAAGCAGCCGTTGCAGTTGTGTCTATGCCATTGATAACTTGATGCAAGGCTAAAATTATTAGGAAAGTTCTCGTGAGTTGGAAAACTTCAAGATCAACCTCATTTTTCGGTATCAAGAAAATATGAATGATGTGGGTATTCTCGCTATTTATGAGTATCATGGCTATGAGAGTGATACAGATTGCCAGTGAAATGCCTACAAATCCGGCTTGCCTAACACCCTCTAAACTTTTTTGTTTATACATTTTTTGTCCATACATTTGGCCAACTCTGGCAACCGTTGCTTGTGCAAGTCCAAAAACAATATAGCGAACCAAGCTACCCACGCGATCGGCAATCTGAAAAGCTGCTAAGGAAGTCTTGCCAAAATAGCTAATGAAGTAAAGCAAAACAATTTGATAGCTTCCTATTAAGATATATTGCAGACCAATAGGCCAACCCAATTGGAAAATTTCCGAAAAGATTGAAATATGAATTTGAAATCCTTGTTTGAAAAATTGATAGTCTTTAAAGTCTGGATTAAAATAAATAAAACTTGAAGCTATCAGTAATTGTACCCATAAAACAATCACTGTTGACCAGCCAATTCCTACTAATCCAAGTGATGGGAAGCCAAGTTTTCCAAATGCGAGTAAATAGTTAGCACCTAAGTTGAGAAAAACACCAAAAATAGCAATATTGGTTATTACTTTGGGTTGATTAATTGCAATTAAAACATTACGTAAAACTTCGTAACCAAACAAAGCAGGCAGACCCCAAAGAACAGTTTTCAAGTACAACGCAGCTAAAGCAAGTACAGTTTCCTCTCGAGGAAAAACTGTTATCCATAGAGAGGCTGCACTCAAGATGAGCATCATTGGTAGACTAAATGCTAATGATAAGTACCAGCCTTGTATAACAATACTATCTAATTTTTGTAATTGTTGCTGGCCAAACGCAATAGCAGCTAATGTATTTACCGCAGAAATCGTAAAAATACCGATACTATATAAAAATTGAAAGATAATAGAACTCAATGCTCCTGCGGCTAAAGTTTGACTACCAAGCTGTCCCATGCTCCAAGTATCAACTAAAAATATGCTTGCTTCGAGCAACTGAGCGAGACTAAATGGAATGGCTAAAGTGGTGCAACTTTGAACTTCTTCATAAATAGATGTAATACGTATTGACCACTTTAAACGCATTGGTTTTGAATTTTAATAGTTTTCCAGCAATGTTATTCAAGCATCCTACAAGCAATCTGGAAAATCTATGGATATTGTTTGTTGCTTAGATCGATAAATTTTTGGCCAAAGTGCTGAATTTCCAAAAAACTAGCATGGCTGCGACTTGGTTTATAAATTTTGAATGTACGCATTATTCCTAGTGTTGCCGCACTTTCTAAAGGTCGAACAAAACTGGTGTCCTTATTTCCAAAATAAGGCTGCTTTGACCAATAATTCATCTGCTCAATAGTCAGGAAATAACAACCTGAATGAGGATTTGATGTTCGTTGCAAAACTATTATTTCTCCATTACTAAACTCTTTAATCAATGCAGGTATTTCGGAAATATCTTGAAATTTGTCAGTGTAGTGCTGAGGTAAATCACCGTCTATGTATGCTTTCATTGGTCTACTTGTCATAGATACTTCGTAACGATTAGGTTGTAGTAAAGCTGATTGCCCTGCTTTATTAGTAAAACACAATAATTTCTGGAAAAAATATGGATCGTGTATAATGAGATCGTCTTCCAAATAACAATAGTAATCATACTTATCTAAAGAATTTGATAATATTTTCTGACACTCAAACCCCAAAAACATAGGTTCTGATTTTGTCATATTATGGATATAAAGGTCTTGAGAAATGTTCAGTTCATTAAGTAAGTGCTCTCTTTCTGTAGTGCAAATTACAATGTCGATTTTGTAGGATTTTTTCTCATTTATAGGATTGAACCTGATAACATGAGAATCAAAAGACAGATAATGATTTGGGCTTCCAAAAAGCTGATGTAAAGCACAAATACACTGAGATAGTGCTTGAATTCGTGGTTGCGGATTCTTACTTTGCGAGCCGTAATCAGGTTTGCCATTTGTCGGTTTATAGAAATGGGGAATAGTAAATAAAATTCGCATGATTGTTCACAACAGAAGATGGCTTTAATATTATATCTCTAATCATATAATTTCTCATAGCTCAGTATCTCATCCATCCTCTCTTCCTTATCTCGAACTGATATTTTGTTAGGATTTTACTGACTTGCTCTGAGTCGATCGCATAAAATTTTCCACAAACGTTGAGTATTATTATACATCTCGAAAGTACGATCGATGTTATCGGCAAAAGAGCAAAAGAGCGAGTAAGTAGAATAGTAATTGGATGGAAGATTTCTCAAAATAGACTCGACTTCATTGATCCGTATATCCCAATCAGAAGGATAGGTTAATCTTAATAATAAAGGAGCATAACTTAACCAGCTTTCGATCAATGTAAAAAATCTTTTCTCATCTAAAAAATTAATGGGTTTTTGAAAAGCAAGCGGGGATTTTTCGGGATATTGTGAGAATAGGTATGGATCGTGGAAATAACAGTTTTTGGCTTCTTCAAAGTTTGCTTCTCGACCGTAAGCCAAACTCAAAAAGACATCATTTCCTCTCGATATGCCACGCTTTGCTAAATCAGGAACGTCAAAAAAGCAAGGCAATTCTAACCTCAAGTTCATTGCCAACGAACCCCCATAGATAAATTTTCTATTACCGAAGAATTCAATTCCACCATATTTGGAGCATACATCACTCGGTACAAAACATTTTTCCGGTTCAGTCAACAGGCCAGGAAAGACAATTTCATTGCATAAACAGAGAGCGCGTTCTAATATTTCAAGAATATTATTCGAAAGATATTGTTGTAAGTATGGAGGGATATTATGTAAATATCCTCGCCGCTTTGAAACACAAAGATGAATTTTCTTGTTATTCTGTAATATATTTAATTGGCTGGAAAAAAAATCATCGCCTCCATACCAAATCGGGATTTGGTCATCTTCCCAGAAAAGAATTGCATCATAGTTTTTTGAAATTGCATATATCAGTAAAATATTTTCCCATAAACAAGTTCTTTTGAATTGACGGAATATGTGATGGACATATTCGATCTGCGAACAGTTTGGACAATGCAAAAATAAATCTTTGGGATGATTAAAAATTGCAATCTGCTCAAATCTACGCGAGATTGATTCTGGTACTTCCAATTCTTTGCCAGTATCGTTGGTTAACGCTAAGTCTAAATGTAAATGAGGATTTGTCCTGACTAATTGCTCTAATACAAAAACATATGAAGGTCTCCATAATAAAACTGTCAATAAAGTTTTCATCTTTTTATGTATGTATATAGGGACACTTTTTTCGATTTTCAGTCAAGCATTTTTAATTAAAGCATAAATTATTTTACTGGCGCTTATAATTAACGGTTTTAGTTTGAAAATATTCTTCGATTCAGCTACTATAGATAGGGCTAATATTTCCGAGCAGTCAAATAGGTAATGAAATTTAGTGAAATTGTTGAAAAATTTGAGATTGAGTTGGTTCAAGGTACTAGCTTGACCGCTCACCCCGATCGCAACCCCCAAGTAACGGGTATCGCATCCTTGGAAACGGCTACTGCTGAGACTCTTGCTTACAGTGAGGGGGGAAAATACGCAGCAATGGTAGGGGAAACAGCCGCGATCGCCTTAATTTTACCCGTAGATGAAGAATTGCAAAGAATTGCGAGCGATCGCGGCATTGCTTGGGTCTCTACGCCCCATCCTCGCCTGTTATTTGCGGCGGCTATTTCTCTATTTTATCAACCCTATCAGCCCCGACCCCAAATTCACTCGACGGCGGTTATCGATGCCAGTGCTAGTTTAGGGAAAAATGTCTCTATTGGCGCTCATGCTGTTATTGGGGAAGATGTCAAGATCGGCGATAGCGTTTGTATTTTTCCCAATGTCACGATATATCCGGGGGTAGAAATCGGCGATCGCACCATTCTTCATGCCAATTGTATTATCGAGGAGAGAGTTAAAATTGGGGCAGATTGCGTCATTCATAGCGGTGTGGTTATTGGTAGTGAAGGATTTGGGTTTGTGCCAAGCGATCGCGGTTGGGTAAAAATGCACCAGTCGGGAATTGTGGTGTTAGAGGACTGCGTGGAAGTGGGAGCCAACAGCACGATCGATCGCCCGCCCGTGGGAGAGACGCGCATCGGCTACAACACCAAAATCGATAATTTAGTACAGATCGGTCACGGCTGCAAAATTGGCTCTAATTGCGCCCTGTCGTCACAAGTGGGGCTTTCCGGACAGGTTATTGTGGGCAATGGGGTGCTGTTGGCGGGACAGGTGGGAGTTGCCAATCAAGTTAAAATTGGAGCAGGTGCGATCGCGACGGCAAAATCGGGATTACATAAGGATGTGGAGGCAAAAGCCATTGTTTCGGGTTATCCGGCCATTCCCAATAAACTTTGGTTAAAAATTTCTGCGGTATACAATCGTCTTCCAGAAATGTATAAATTGTTCCGACGCATGGCAAAAAAATAGCAAATGTAAGCATTCACTCTGAGACTTTCTTAGGGAATCAAAGCGATCGATTAACAATTGTTATATGAGGATAAGGTAATTTCTTGAGTCCTTATTCGAATGAAAATGTATATTTTTGTCCCTTTTTCAAGTGATATGCAGAGATTTGTGATTACACTTAATTAAAATAGCTGCCAATTCTACTCTCAGTGAACATGAGTCGCCAGTACCAAGCACGGATTTCGACAGGGAAGAATTCAGAGCCGAAACAACAACCTCGGTTTACAGTACCTGTCATTCAGCCCAAAGCGAGTGGGAAAACACCAAAGAAACTTCCAGAATGGAAACCGGGAGGGAGTGGGATGCCGAGTCTGTTGGAAAAACTCCGAAATACCGCCGCAGTACAGGCGAAACCCATGCTGCAACAACAAGAGGCAGTGGGCGAGGGTGAGACATCCTCGGAATTGGAATCGTCGATTAATCACGCAAAGGGTAGCGGACAGCCTTTAGAGGTAAGCCTGCAACAGTCGATGGGGCAAGCGATGAGCGCGGATTTTAGTAAGGTGCGAGTGCATACAGATGCTCCGTCAGATCGGTTGAATCAATCCATACAAGCGAAGGCGTTTACAATGGGGCAGGATGTGTTTTTCCAACAGAGTGCATATCAGCCGAGGAGTCGAGGCGGGCAGGAGTTGATTGCCCATGAGTTAACCCATGTGGTGCAGCAGAGTAGTCGTGATGAAGCGAGTGGAGAAAAAATAGACGTGTCCCAAAAGAGCGAAAATGTTATTCAAAGAGCAGGCAGTACCTTTACCCCTTTTTCCGGGGGAACAAAACAGGCGGTCGGCTTGGCTGGGCTGACTTTGGACACATTGTTTGAGTCAGGCTTGAAATATACGGAGGGAGGAACTAAAGGGAATTCCGTCAATTTAGAAAAGATGATTAGTGATTCAGGGGGAGGTTCGGCACCTGGCGAACCGAAGGACATAACGGACATTAAATTCATTGATAAGGACTTGGTGCGTGCCTATAACCAAGATAATGTAGCCACTGCAATGCACGCCATTAACCATAATTTTGCCGATCCTCTGTCCACCAATTTGCGCCCACAAAATATCTTTATGGGGTCGGCGCGGTCTAATACGCAGGAACATTTTTATAAGGTAGAGTTACCGATTCGGAATTCCATGAAAAAATTAACCCAAGGAAATGCCAAAAAATATGAAACTAACATCAAAGCCAACCCACCGACTCCTCTGACAAGCAATCCACACATTCTCGCCTGGAATAAAGTTGGGCTAGATATTCCGGGTGTTGAAATACAATCTTCCCCTTTGACAACTTCCCAGGCTGCGCCTTTGCCTCAAGTGACCCACGTTTTGGACACAACAAAGCTAGTTAATGTGACTGCCCCCTGGCCCAAGATGATCCAATATGAGGTGATACCGCAGTATACTTATAAAGCTCATCCAAATTTCCCCCAATTTTTATTGGACAACATCCAAGACGCACAGAACTTGGTCGATGCAGCTAATTTGCAGCCCACCCCGCGCTCTAACCAAAACGAGATTGATAACGAAGTGTTGGCGATCAACCGTTTGAAAACTGTCGGCCACAATCTGTTTCCAGAAACGTTTACCTGTAAGGCTATCTATTGGTTTCCCACGTATGATGCGGCCAAGCCTTGGAAGATATCTTCTGAAACCGATGCGTATGACGCGGAGGCATAGAAAAGGAAATGTCATTACCGATTAACTCTTCAACCACACGACCTAAGCTGTTTATCAGCTACAGTTGCTCCGATGTGACCCCAGCACAAGCTCTGGATGCTCACCTCAGAAAGTATGGTGTCCGAACTTTCATGTACTTAGAAGATCGGGACGGGTATGAGCTGGGGCAGATATTGCCCGATGTGGTTCTACAAGAGCTTGGCTGGTGTGATTTTTGTTTGTTGATCTGGTCTCGTTTTACGGACGTTTCTGATTGGGTGAGCAGCGAGATACGGATGGCCTTGGATTACGATAAACCGATTTTACCCTACCGATTAGATAACACTCCCTTACCACATGAGATAGCATTGCAGCCATCCGTTGTCGCTGACGCTCTCTGGGACGAGGAAGAGTTATTGCGGCGGATCTATGGCGATCTCCCTATTCCTCAAACCCTTGCGCCAGTAGACATTCAGATAGAACCTGGTTTATGGCAGATTGACATAACTGATGTATTACAGACAGTAACCCTCAAGCTGCATCTGTATGAGGATAGTAGTCTGAGCGGACAACAGGAACAAAAAAACATAACAGGGCAAGTCATGGGGGTATGGACGTATGACAAGTCCGATCTCTTGCTTACGATGAAGCTAGAGATTTGGGTTGGGCTACGGCCTAATCGTGAGGTTTTACGGGTACACCTTACTAAACAGCAAAACCAAGTGATTCATGGAGAGGATATGTACGCACTTGGGCCGGTGGTATGCCACTACACACTTCAACTTCTTCACTGATTTTGTAGGGAGTTGACCCTTACCGCTTTTCTTAAAATTATTAGCTTCATCATTGCAATCAACAAAGACAACTTAAATTTTGTCTACCTTCTCGATAGTTCAACAGATTTCCAGATTAGGTTGAAAGGAAAGAAGGTTAATTTGCAGTTAAAATGATAGCAGCACCATCATCCCCCGTTAGCGTCAACGCGCCATCCATGAATACAAAGGTTTCTTCGTCTCTGTCTCTCGATCATTCCTCGCTGAATTCGCTGTCGGAAGTTTGGCCGATCGTCGCCCGAGAATTTGGCTCGACTCTTGCTCTCCACGATCCTCACGCTAAACCAGAAGTCCTCCTCACTTACGCGCAACTTTACGAGAAAATTAGCCATTTTGCGGCAGGAATGCAAGCCTTGGGCGTGAAACCGGCTCAGAAAATTGCCCTTTTTGCCGATAATAGCCCGCGCTGGTTTGTTGCGGATCAAGGGATTATGGCAGTGGGGGCTGCCAATGCAGTGCGATCGGCAAAAGCAGAACGCAATGAACTGCTCTATATTTTCCGGGATAGCGATAGTACGGGTTTAGTGGTACAAGATTTATCAACTTTGAAAAAACTTAAACCCGAAATTGACGATCTACCCGTTGAATTTATTGTCTTGCTTTCCGAGGAAACGCCTCCTAACGATACACCCTTAAAAATCCTCAATTTTTCCCAATTGATGACCCTCGGGCAAGATTCTCCCTTCACTCCCATTCAGCGATCGCGAGAAGATTTAGCTACTTTAATTTATACATCAGGGACAACGGGAAAACCCAAAGGAGTCATGCTTTCCCACGGCAATTTACTCCACCAAATTAACGCCGCTCCCGCCGTCATTCAACCGGAAATCGGCGATCGCGTCCTCGCCATTCTCCCCAGTTGGCATTCTTACGAACGCAGCGTTGAATATTATCTTCTTTCCCAAGTCTGCACGCAGATTTATACCAGTATTCGCACCTTCAAACAGGATTTAAAAACTTTTAAACCGCAATTTATGGTCGGCGTTCCTCGGTTGTGGGAATCTATTTATGAAGGGGTTCAGAAACAATTCCGTGAAAAAAGCCCTCTCTTACAAAAACTAATTCATTTCTTTTTTAGCGTTTCCGAAAAGTATGTTCTCGCCAAACGTATTGCCGATAATTTGAGTCTCGATCGCCCCAACCCTTCAAAAAGCGATCGCCGAATTGCCAAACTAAAAATGTTCTTATTGTCTCCGATCCACGCTTTAGGCGATATCATGGTTTACCAAAAAGTACGGGAAGCTGTCGGGGGTAAAATCAAAACCTTTGTTAGTGGTGGCGGTTCTTTAGCACGACATCTCGATAGCTTTTATGAAATTACCCAAGTCCCGTTAATTGTCGGCTACGGGTTAACAGAAACGTCCCCCATTACCAATGCTCGCCTCCTCAAACGCAATTTACAAGGGGCATCGGGTCCGCCCCTCCCCCAAACGGAAATTCGCATTGTCGATCCCGTCACCCGCCAAACCCTCCCCCATTACCAACAGGGATTGGTCTTAATTCGCGGATCGCAGATCATGCAAGGATATTACAAAAAGCCTGAAGCAACAGCCAAGGCGATCGATCCCGAAGGTTGGTTTGATAGTGGCGATTTAGGGATGATCGTACAAGAAAACAATCTTGTTCTCACCGGACGTGCCAAAGATACCATCGTATTAAGTAATGGCGAAAATATCGAACCCCAACCCATCGAAGATGCCTGCGCTTGCAGTGCGTACATTGAGCAAATTATGCTAGTGGGACAAGACCAAAAAATGTTGGGTGCTTTGATCGTTCCCAACCTCGAAGCCTTAGAAAAATGGCTAAAAGCGGAAAATTTAGCCTTGCAATTGCCGATCGCAGAGAGTCGCGATCGCAAAAATATCGATAATCAAGCTATCTTAAATTTATTTCAACGGGAACTCAAACGACAGGTTAAAGATCGTCCCGGTTATCGCCCAGATGACCAAATCAAAGTCTTTCACCTGATTCTCGAACCCTTTTCTCAAGAAAATGGCATGATGACCCAAACCCTAAAAATTCGTCGTCCCGTTGTCAGGGAGCGCTATCGCGATATCATTGACGGGATGTTTGGGTGAGGAAATATCTCACCGCGAAACCCAATTCACTAAAACAGGTAAAGGAAGAAAAATTAATGGCTGAAGCGAAACCCCAACTCACTCTCAAGCGTCCCATACAACTTAAAGTTGTCGTTACTCAACGCTGGAAGGATGAAATGCAGCAACAACTGCAAACGCAAACCAATCAACTCGATGGCCAGTTTCAACAAATTGAAATGCAAGGACAAAGGGCGATCGAAGAAATTCAAAAGCAACAAGCTGCCCTGACGAATCCTCAAGCCCTACAACAGATTGAAAGTATCCAAAACCAAGTCAATCAAAAGAAAAACGAAATTCAACAGAAAAAAAATCAATTATTGCAACAATTGGATCGTATTTCCACTGTAGAAATGGAGCAGGAGGTCGTTCAAGGTCAATTAGAAGGCTTTTGCAATGTTGAAGTGGGGGATAATTTAGTTCGCAAACTACAAGTTGAAATTCTCGTTCGCGATGGTATTGTCGAAGAAATTCGCGGCGAAATTTAATGAGTAATGGGTAATGGGTAATTGGGTAAGAATTAACTGTTCTTATCCCTAAAACCCACACCCAACTATTCTCTATTCTATCGGGCGATAGTCGATCGTTAATTCGAGATTCATTTTTGGGGAATTAACTGTTTTCTTAAATAGCCTGTGAGAGGCTTTTCAATTAAATTATAGAAAATACATGACATCCCGATCGCAACAAGTGCAATGAGCCAACCCAAAATATCAGAATTGCCAAGAGTAGTATCGAGTTTGAAAGGTATGCTTAATTGAAAGAAACCATTAACGAGAGGACTGTGAGCTAAGTAAATTGAATAAGACGCATTGCCTAAATATATCAATACTTGGGGAATCTTGACACCTTCTTGAATATCGATTGAAGCGGCTCCCATCACCAGAAATAAGCAAGGAATTCCCAAAAAAATTGTGCGATCGATAGCCAGATCGATTCCCCAAATATTAACGATATTGACTTCATCAATAACATTGTAGGTTTGTGCAAAACCAAACAAGAGGAAAGATATTAAACCTAGAAAAAAGATAGTTTTGCGATATTTTAGAGAATAATTCAGGACAATATAAGCAGCAATACAACCAAATACAAATTCTAAATTGAGAGAATTAAAAATAAGTTTCCATCGGGGATATTCGATTGGAGAAATAACAAAAGCACTCATAAACTGAGTTGCTGATGCGAAAATAATCATGGCAACGATCGCAAAATAAAAACGACGTGGTAAGATATAATTTAAACTGAAAACAAAGTAAAAGAAAAGAATTAAAGTTAATGTCCATGCTACATTATTAATCGGCGGCAAAGTCTGAGGAATCAATAAAAATGAGCGTATTGTAAATCCCGGAGTTATTGGATTGGGCGGTTCTAACATCGGGAATAAAAATAAAACTAAAAGAATACAGAGGTTGATAAACCAGTAAATCGGAATAATCCGAATGAATCGTTTTAATAAAAAGAGCTTGAATTTTGTGAAATTTTGTTTCAAAAAATTTCGGTGTTGAGTATAAATAATAACAAAACCACTGAGTACGAAAAAGTAATCGACACCGGATAGACCAAATTTAAAAATATCAAAGAAAAAAGACGTATTTAATTTTTCATGGCTGCATAGATCGACATGGAATAAAACCACTGCGATCGCAGCCAATCCGCGAAATAGTTGTATGAGATTGAGCTGTTTTCCTCTATACTCTTTTTTTACCATTATTTTATCTATTTTTTATTGAATGGGAATAGGAAAAGATAGATAATCTAACTCTTCTATTCCCTAAAATTCAATCTTTAACCCTTATCCATTTTATGATACACGGGAGACCCTGTATCGGGGACGAAATGACAGGTTTTCAAAGACCGCCAAAAAGATTGCCAAATAGAACGTTCCGATTTATGGTAATACTCTCCCAGAATGGGTTTAATTGCCTCGGTTGCCGTTTTTAAATGGTAATGAGGCATATTTAAAAAGATATGGTGGGCGACATGGGTACCGATATTGTGGTGGATATTGTTAATAAATCCGTAATCGTGGTCGATTGTAGATAGCGCACCTTTCAAGAAATACCAATCTTTGCCGCGATACCAAGGTATATCGGGATCTGTGTGGTGTAAATAGGTGACTAAATCTAACCACATGACGAAGACAATATAGGGCATGAGGTAATATTTAATTAACCACATGACTCCCCATTGATAAGTCAAGAATCCGAGCAAGGCAATCATTGCACCCCAACAAATCGTGCTGGTAATGATATCCCATTTTTCTGACGGTTTAAATAAAGGACTGCTAGGGAAAAAATGAGTTCCTTCTTTACCGGGAGACCGCTTAAACAGATAAAGGGGATACAAGAACAAAATCATCTGATAGCGCAGAAATTTCATATACGCTGGCATCTCGTTGTAATAAGATTCTGAGACAGGATACCAACTTTCGTCGGTGTCGAGATTGCCGGTATTTTGATGATGGGTGCGATGGCTGATGCGCCAGCCGTGAAAGGGAACGAGGATAGGACTATGGGAAAGATGACCGATGAGATCGTTCAGCCATTTATACTTAGAAAAAGAACGATGTCCGCAATCGTGACCGACGACGAATAAAGCCCAAAACATGGTACCTTGAGCAATCCAGAAAATTGGCCAGAAAAACCAAGAATCTAGAGTGTGGGCGAGGGCGTACAATCCAGCAATAATACCAATATCGAGGAAAAAATAAGAGAGAGAACGAGCAACAGAAGATGCAAAACAATGAGGGGGAATGGCTGCTTTGACTTCTTGTAAGGTAAAGGGAAGTTTCCCTTCTAGCGATCGCGTTTCGGGTTCTTGCCAATGCTCTGCGAACTTTGGTGTACTAACCTGCACTTGAAATCCTCCAAAGTGATAATGGGGTTGTCACTTTTTGTCCTAATTTACTAAACGTTAAGATATATTAACATATTTCGATCCCCAATTAATTATTATTTTTTATTTTGGGTCGCGATCGCTGAGGCAACAGCGAGATACTATTTGCTTGGCGTGCGATCGCATACAGAGTTGGGGAGGAGTATCACAATTTTGATGCAAGCTAAGGTAGAAAAGTAACTCAAAAGAAAAGTTATATATGGGATATATCCAGATTATAAGCGCGATCGCGATGCAACTAATTTCCTACCCAAAAGAATGCGAATAATTTCTTTTCGACGATACCAAAAAAATAAAATTCCTTGATAAGTAAAGAGCATTTTGAACATATTATTAAATGTCAAACGATTATCCAATAAAAGTCCTAATAAAATATACCAATTTAGTATCTTTAATCCTTCTTTCTTGATGATTTCGTAATGTGCACCAATTTCTATTCCATCCGTTCCATAATTTGTTTCTAACCAATCTCGAACATAACCCGAATAGGTGGCAATATGAGCCGTTTGTTTTTCTCCTTGTTGAATTTGTGGCTTTTGAGAAGGAGAAATTGTCAGAATTGTTTGTTGGTCTAACAAATAAATGTGTAGTGGCTGTAAAAGGCGAGGAAATCCCCAAAAAGATCGGGATAATTTCTGCATATATTTTCTGGCAGCCGATAATAGTCCTGCTTCTGCAAAAATTTTAGGTTGACAGGGGGTAAGTGGATTTTTTTGGATATGTTGTGAGACTTTTTCTATCTTAATTTTATGGTCAAATGGAGAATAAATTAATTTTTCGCCAATTTTTAGAGAAATGATACGATCGCTTTCTTTTTTGAGATCTTCAGACTCCAATAAAGATTCATTTTGCTGCCAAGACAAACTATTTCGATAATAATGATGAGATGCAAAAGGGATAGTATACTGAGGAATAAAAGCAGCAACGACTTTAGAGAAAGTTTGCATTTGTCCTGCTTTGATTTCTTGACAATTTCTCAGAGGATATTCTCTTAATTTGCCAGCATGATTAAAATTATTGAGGAGGAGAGCGAGTTCTCCAATATATTTTTTCAGTCCTAAGATTGTTTTTAAAGGTAAATTACAATCATTATAGTTAAGAACTTTAATGCCATCAATGGCAATAAGAAGCATATTATCAATTCCTGTCGCTGGAAATCTGGAAATTTGCCAGCGATCGCTAATTTTTAGATTTTTTCTGGCCGGCAATGGCATCACATTTTTAAATCCCAAATCTTGCATTGCCTTCACCATCGAAAAATTAGCATCATTGTTGGCTAAAACTTGAATTGTGGGATTAATTGCTAACAATTTCTTTAACGTCGGGACGTGAAAATGATCGCCATGAAAATGAGAAATCCAAAGATGCGTACATTGACTTGCGAGGGTAAAAGCATCAGGATTATGATACTTTAAGCCCCATCCTTGTTTAAAACAAGTTCCCTCAAACCACGGATCGAATAAGAGGGAAATCGTGCGATCGCGTAAAATCATTGACGCATGATTGAGAAATAGCAATTCTATGGAAATATTACGAGGTAAAGGGGCTGTCATTTTGAGTATCGAGAGAAGCTAAGGAAATTGAAATTAAGTCTTCAATAGTTTTTAAAGTCGGATTTCCTGCCAAATACCCAATTCCACGATGTAAATGCAGGCGAAATTGTTCCGCTAAAATCGTTTTATCTATTCCTAAACCATCTTGATAACAACGCTGTTTGAGGGCAATAATGAGAATATCCGAGAGTTCTCCACCAAAGACACGCCAAGCTAAATCAACATTACTATCGGCGGGAATCGGAACGGGAGAAGGTTTGCTCGGTTCTGCCAAAGATAAACAAAAAGCCCAACGACAAAGGATATTCCATTGGTCTATTTTGGTATAGCGTTTGAGCTTAGAAAGTTGATCTTTTGCAGTTTGCGAGAGTCTAAATCGTTCGATGGGGGGTTCCATTTTTCAATTATCGATAAACAATGAATAATTTAAAACAACGATTGTCTTTTTAGGAAATCATAATTAATGATCGTCGAATAGTTTAAAGAAACTATCGTCGAGATCGTAGCCAACAGTCATCCACATGAATTTTAATTTTTCTCGGGGTTCAATGCCGCGATCGCGCAACCAATCATAAATGATAAAGGTTTTTTGCGCGATCGCAATTTCTAAAGCCTCGGGATTATATTGGATGCCATCAGTACGATGGAACTGATGAGGAACGAGCATGGCAATATAGCGAGGAAGTTCGCTTTGCCAATCTAACAGAAAAGGCAGCCAAGGATAGCAGGTATCCAAACGTAAAAACCACAAGCGAATCTCGGGAATTTCTGATAACTCTCTGGGATCGATTTCTTCTCTTGGATAGTCGATCTCAAAGGAAATTAAAGATTCTTGATAAGTTCCTTCAATATCTATCAGTATTTTTTCCACGATCGCGACAGCAGGAGAGAGATCGAGTTGATGGATGCGATCGGCATCTAAATGAATTGCATATTTCATGTTTTCGTCTTCCAGTTTTGCAAATACAATCCTATCAATTATTTCATACCCCCACCGCGAATTGCGTGCTGCAAGCTGTTTGGCTGCATCAATTTCTCCCAAACGACAGAGTTCGCTTAATTGTTCGTATCCTCTCGAGCGATCGCGTTCTCGATCGGCTTGTCGTATTTTATCTCTTTCTTTGCGAGATAGCTCGGGTCGTCCTTGTTTGGTAAAATCAGTTTGGAATAGTTTTTTCATCATTTGTCTTGCTTAAAAAGGATAGAGATCGATTATTTTATCGTCAACGATTTGATAACCCCATTCTGGATGCGCGGCAATTTGTCTGGCAATAAATTTGCGACCAATTTTGGTATCATATGCTTTTTGCAGAATGGATAAAGAAGGAGCATTCGATTCAAGTTTGGATGGTTCTGCCAATTCGGAATTACTTTGAGGGAGAGGTATTTCAGCAGAAGATTCGATTTTTAGAGAAGGTTGATTTTGAACCAATAACAGTTTATCGATAACTTGTTGCTTTGTCACTCGCTCTTTGATGCTAAAAGAAGGAGGAAGGTAGGGAGTTTGTACGCCTAATTCTTTAGCTTTTATCGCTTCATCGGCAAGGCGATCGCATTTTCTTAAGAATCCTTCCCACCAACTTTTAGCGCGATCGATATCTTTGATTTCGCGATTTGCTCTTGCTGTCGCTGCTTCAATTGGTTCTTTTTTATGAATATAATATTGTATAATTTCTTCAACAAATGCAGGGTAAGGAACACCCGGTTTTATTTCCCATTCTTGTTGTATCTTCTGACTCGATCCTAAAGGCTTTCCTTCGATAAATTCTTCCCAAAATGGAGAAATTATCCCTTTTGTTATGCCATCAATCGTTCTAAATACATATCCCATTGGATTATCTAAACCTTGGATTTTATGGTACTCTAATAAGGCTCTTTGAAAGGCTTCGAATTGTTCTTGAGATTGCCAAGGTCCCTCAAAGCGATAATGAGGGGATATCGTCAAAACTGTAGGTTGTCGGCTAGCAGGAAAAAAGCGATCGCTCGATATTTTCTCAGAAGAATTTTCTAATAAAGTTGTTTCCTTAAAGTCCTTAATCTTACTTTCTGGTTCCAAAAATATCAACTCTTCAAAAACCTTTAATTTTTCTTGTATTTCTTTGATATTCAAAGTAAATCTTAAGCAATTATCAATCACTCTTTCTTGCAGAAAATTCCTATTTTTCAAACATTTTTGTACCATTTTTTGTTCTTGCAAAGAGAGTCCGGTATCGCGTTCAATATCTTGAAAGTCAGCGTTTATCCAGTCGCAAGATTCACTTTTTCCTAATAAATATCCCAAAAATATTCCTGCAGCAATTCCTCCAGAAATTTTTGCTAATTTGGGATAGTAGCGGCAAGATTTTCCTAATTGTTCTCGGTTGATTTCCAAATGTTTCGACATGGAAAAAGGTAAATTTGAATTCTAGTTGAACTTAGGAATTTTGAGATTAGAGAGCGATCGCTCTGTATATCCTTCTCTGGGTAGACATTCTGGCGGATTTTAAGGTAAAGTGGTAATGATTATGGATTAGGGCGATCGCTTTCGGGTTGCGATCGTTCATCCAGTACTACCAGTAACAAAGATTCCAGTAAGATTGAGTCGTACTGGATCTAACAATACTAGGATATCGAAAAATCAGTACTTATGACTTAAAGCACAGGTATTGTTCATTGTTTATTGTTCATGGAAATGATCGAACCCAACTCCTCAATAGAGCCTCTGTGTCCCACAGAGCAAAGTCTACTGAAACCCATTCGTTCTCTAGAAGATGCGTATCATCGCTGTCAAACTTTGGGAATGCGCTTGAGCCGTCAGCGTAAATATATTTTAGAGTTATTGTGGAATGTTGAGGAACATCTTTCAGCACGAGAAATTTACGATCGCCTCAACCAACAAGGCAAAGAAATCGGTCATACTTCCGTTTATCAAAACCTAGAAGCGCTTTCCAGTCAAGGGATTATTGAATGCGTAGAACGTTGCGATGGGAGGTTGTACGGAAATATTAGCGATGCACACAGTCACGTTAACTGTTTAGATACGCGACAAATTATTGATGTTTGCGTTGAGTTGCCAACAGAAATAATCCAGAACATAGAGAAACAAACTGGAGTAAAAATTAGTGAATATCGTGTCGATTTTTATGGATATCGGTATGAAAGCGATCGCCATTGATAAGATTTGCGTCAAATACCAATATTTCTCTAAACTTTTTAGGGACGCGAAACATTTTGCAAAAGTGCTAAAGGAGTTAATTTTTTGAGGAGATTAAGCTCCTCGATATTGCGAACAAAAAACGTCCCGGCAAAACCGAGAGAATTAACCCCAATTGATTGAAATTCTCCTTGCGATCGCGCAATAATTAGCAGCCATTCTCTTGTTGCTAAAAGATTGTAAGCGCTAGATTGCTGTCTTTGCTTGTTTCCATTATAAAAGATACCCATTTGATTTAATAAATATTCATATAAACTGAGGGTGATTTGTGCTTTGTCTTCAAGAGAAAGATGAGATTGAAAGGGTAATTTTATGAAAGCATGATTAAAAGAAAAATGAGGGATTTTGCCAATTTCTTCTTGCCATTGAACAGTCGTAATCAACGGAGCGATCGGTAAATATTGACCTGTCGGAACGAGAGGAAAAGGCACGATTTGTAAATGCTTATGCGGTTGACTTGCTCCTGCTTTTTCGCCACCATTATAGAAGGCTAAACCATCAATTTCTTGCAAGCAAGCCCACATGGCCTCAAAATCTTGTAAGGTTAACCAAGTTTCTTGATGTTCGAATTTTCGGGTCACGATTAAGAGATGGCGATCGACGACATTAAATTTATTGAGTAAACATAAATGTGTTTTTGAAAGATCGGTCACAAAAAGTTCTGGTTCGTAAGGCAGAAACGGATTGACAAATTTTCCCGTTGTTTTTGCTTTCGCTTCTTGCTTTTTCTTATGATTATCTTTACGCTTAAGATTTAAAGATATCCGCACGAGAAAATCAATCCCATTTTGCTCGATCGCTTCGCATTCTGTCGGGATAGATTGCAAAGCACCCGAGGCGATCGCACTTTGGGTTCGGTCGGTCGTTTTCTGCAATAATGTTCCGGGTTCGAGTAGCATTTCAGTTATCCGTGAATAGTTATCAGTTATCAGCGAACGGATTGTTAAAGAAATTGTTATAGTGTTAGATTTACCATTGAAAGCGATCGCCAAAATATTAAAAATTGTAAAATAACGCCGCAACCCTTCTACAATAAAATTTGTTCCGTTTAATTTCTACCAACAATGAGCAAAAAGATTATCAAAACAAACGCCGCACCCGCACCCGTCGGTCCCTACAATCAAGCGATCGCAGCAACAGGAAAAATGATTTTTGTAGCGGGACAAATTGCCCTCGATCCTCAAAGCGGAGAAATTGTCGGCGTGGGAGATATTCAACAACAAACCCATCAAGTGATGAAAAATATCGGCGCAATTCTCGAAGCTGCCGAAGCCAATTTAGAAAATATTGTGAAAACCTCCATCTTTTTAACCAATTTAGAAGATTTTGCCACCATGAATCAAGTCTATGGCGAGTATTTTAGCGAAGAAACCGCCCCCGCTCGTGCCACCGTAGAAGTATCTCGTTTACCCAAAGGCGTATTAGTGGAAATTGAATGTATTGCGATTATTTAATTTATTGTTTGTTGTTCCCCAACTGATAACTGATAACTGATAACTGATAACTGATAACTGACTTAAACTGCTGCTTCGAGAGCCTGTCGAAACTCCATTGCTGTTTTGAAATGAATGGTAGGTTGGTCTTGTAGAGCCAAATCGATCGCGTCGGCGAGAGGTTTGGGAAGAGATGGCTCTCGATAACGAATGGGAATTGCATCGCTCCGTAATACGACTAATAACGGGTCTTTTTTGCCAAAACGTCGCGGATATTTACCCGCAAGCATGGCGTATAAAGTTGCAGCAACAGACCAGATATCTGCGTCGGGTTTCGCATAGTTAAAATCGATTAACTGTTGGCGTGGGAGAAATCCCAACATCGCCGCGTCGCGCTTATTAAAAGTTTTCTCACTCAACCCCGCGCGATCGAATGCTCGCAGCAAGCCAAAATCTCCGAGTTTTGCTGTCAGAGTACCAGCATCTCGACTGAGTAAAATATTCCCCGGTTTGATATCGCCATGCACCAAACCCGTCGCAATATCATCTCCCATTGTTCCTTGAGGGACGGCTGCATAATGGGCGTATTCGAGTCCTTCAAGAATGTCAAAAATAATAGGAAGCGCTTCTTCCACCGATAAACGTCCCCCACGCTTATCGATGAATTGATTGACGGTTCCTTCTTCCCCATAATTCCAGATAAAAAAGAAGCGCCCGTCATGATAGCCGTAATTTCGCAGGCGGACGATATTAGGATGCTCGAGAGTTTTAATCTGTTCGATCGCCTCGAGAAAAGCCGCGATCGCTCTTCTTTTGAGAGTTTTAGGATGCAGCGTTTTGAGAATGACCCAATCTCCACTGGCGCGATCGAAGGCTAAATAAACCTTATCAAATTCATTTTGCTCGATGAGTTTGAGATTGCCGTATCCCCCAAGGAGCAGGCGAGTTTCATCTTGAGGGGGAAGCACTTGACGACCGAAAGAATCCCCGCTTAAATCTTGAGAATCTCCGAGAGGACTCACGTCAACGTTAACGCCTAAAAGTGTATCCCCGATGCCAATTTCGTCCCCGTCGCGCAACTCGTATTCAGGTAAATTGACAATCTTCCCGCCTCCACGAACGCGATCGGGACGCTGGCCGATTTTTGTGCCATTCACGTAAGTCCCGTTCAAACTGCCGAAATCTTGGACGCGGATTTCTGGCGGATCGATATCGAGCAGGCAATGATAGCGGGAGATGGTATTCAGTGCATCTTGGCTGGAGAGTTGGATCTGGCACTCAAAGGAGCGACCGATCAAACAAGTCGTGCGTCGATCGAAAATGAATTCTTGCCCTTTGAGAGAGCCTTCTAGCACCCTTAAAACAATTTTGACTGGCATGGAGGCGATCGCAATGTTACATCTTTAATTTTCCCTAGTTTGGCTAAAATCAACGAAAAAAATATCAACCATAATATGTTGGGGCATTGCCAGCTTTCCATTTAATATTGCAACCGATGCTGGGTTTTTGCTCGGTACTCACCGGACGATCGCTCAAAACAGCCTCGATCGCTGCCCGTAAATCTTGACCCGTCACCGGGAGAGAATTGCCGGGGCGACTGTCATCGAGTTGTCCGCGATACACCAAAGTGCGATCGCCAGCGAAGAGAAAAAAGTCTGGGGTACAAGCTGCCGTGTAAGTCTTGGCCACTTCTTGGCTTTCGTCATAACACAAAGGGAACTTAAAATCAAGCTCTTTCGCCATCAGTTGCAGTTTATCGGGCGCATCATCGGGATAATTATCGGCATCGTTGGCACTAATAGCAAGGATTCCTAACTCGCGATCGGCATAATCTCGACCGATACGTGCCAATTCTGCTTCTACGTGCTTAACAAAAGGACAATGCCGACAAATAAACATGATAAAGAGGCCTTTTTTGCTGGAAAAAGTTGTCAGAGAAATCGATTTTCCAGAAACCACATCCGGCAAATTAAAATCGGGAGCCTTTGTTCCCAAAGGTAACATCGTTGATTCCGTTCTGGCCATGAGTCGCTTTCTCCATCAAGTTTTCTTCAAATCATCTTAACGAAAATTGGTAATAATGCTTAGCGCGATCGCCGCTAACTCAAAGGCATTTTCAGGAATTCCTCGCCGAAAAAATTATCTCAATGACTTGACAAATTACCAGATTTATAGTTTAAAAAATTGGGTTAGAGTAGATGAGATGAGTTATATCAAGATACTTTCCAAATTGTTAAGAAATATGATATAAAAGATGAAATTTCTGACCGCAAAAACAGAATTTAGGGCGATCTGGTGCGATCGCGCGGCAATTTTATAAATTGTTCCCATCCAGAAATTTTTATTATCAACGGCAAAACCCTTTAGGATATGACAGCAACAAAAATTCCCTCGGAATTATCAACAAAATCGTTAGAAATTACAGATTTACGCTTGCGAGACATATTGAAAACCCTACCCCGTGAGGTTTTTCAACAAGATCGGCGCAAGGCGTGGTTACAAGTCGCAATCAGTCTCGTTACCCTTGCGATCGGTTATGCAGCCATTGCGATCGCACCGTGGTATCTTCTGCCCATCGCTTGGATCTTCACAGGAACAGCAATTACAGGCTGGTTTGTCATCGGTCACGACTGCGGCCATCGTTCTTTTGCCAAGCGCAAATGGGTAAACGACTTGGTGGGACATATTGCTTTTCTGCCTCTCATTTATCCCTTTCACAGTTGGCGCATTCTCCACAATCATCACCACAAACATACGAATAATCTTGAGGTCGATAATACGTGGAATCCCTTTAAAACCGAAGTTTACGAAGACTTACCCCTTCTCTTTAAATGGGGCTATCAAGTCACACGGGGACGACTGTGGTGGCTGGCTTCTATCCTGCACTGGGCTTTTATGCACTTTAGCTGGTGGGATTTTGAAGGCAAACAGCGCGAACAAGTGCGTTTTTCCGCTTTAGTCGTTTTCTTTGGCGCGGCGATCGCCTTCCCGACCCTAATTCTCACCACGGGATTCTGGGGTTTTGTTAAATTCTGGCTCATGCCTTGGTTGGGATACCACTTCTGGATGAGTACCTTTACGATCGTGCATCATACCGATCCCGATATTCCTTTTACCCCCGATAAAGATTGGCACGAAGCCCGGGCGCAATTAGAAGGAACCGTACATTGCGAATATCCGGCATGGATAGAATTTCTCTGTCATCACATTAACGTTCATATTCCTCATCATATTTCCACTGCGATTCCTTCTTATAACTTACGTGCTGCTCACGAAGGTATTAAAGAAAATTGGGGTCAATACTGCAAAGAGAGTCAATTTTCTTGGGCATTGATGAAACGAATTACCGATCGCTGTCACTTGTATAGCGAGATTGAGTATTACCAATCATTTCGGGAATATTATACCCGTCTGAAACTCGAGCGATCGTCTTAAGCGATCGCAGATCGGAACTCTTTTGTGACCCTTATTCTTTTGGATAAGGGTTATTTGTTTATAATCTAGAGAAAATAAAGTTGTAGATATTTAAAAGAAGTTGTTCTGTCAAAGCAGAAACAGAGACAACTGCTTATATTTTGTCAAAACAAAGACTCATTAATAAACTTCCAGATCATCAGAAAATTCTCAATATATAGCGTTTCTTGAACATATGAGGTACAATATGAGGGAAGAAAAAAATAGT
>NZ_JCAMRX010000070.1:0-28319 GCF_059821285.1 Spirulina sp. LEGE 11439 | reverse complement strand
TCATTTTTACTGTACTATTTATCTCTTTTTAGCACAACAACTTCGGTAGACCCCAGTTTGAGAAATTAACGGGTCAGTTAGAAAACCTTCATCAAGTAGCTGAAGAAAAACAAAAAGAAGCCAATCGTCAAACCGAAAAGGCCAAAGAGTTGCGAGAACAAATTATTATTTCTAGTCTATTGTTTTCCATCGCGATCGCAATTATTCTTTCTACTTATACCGGACGAAAAATTGCCCGTCCTCTCGAACTTCTGACAAAAATGGCTCGAGAAGTTACGCAAGACTCTAATTATGATTTGCAAATCCCTGTTAAAACTAACGATGAAGTAGGAGTATTAGCTGATTCTCTCAATCAACTGATTAGTAAAGTTAAACGACAACTAGAAGAACTCGCAGATGCACAATGTTTTTTAGAGGAACGAGTTGAAAAACGTACCCAAGAACTACAAGAAACTTTAGCCGCTTTGCAAACAACCCAAGCGCAACTCATTCAAACTGAAAAAATGTCCAGTTTGGGGGAAATGGTGGCCGGAATTGCTCATGAGATTAATAATCCTGTTAATTTTATTCACGGGAATATCACCTATGCAACAGAATATCTTAACGATCTATTTGATTTACTCACTCTTTACCAAGAATCTTATCCCGATTGCAAACCTCATATTCAGGATAAACTAGAAGCGATCGATTTTGATTTTCTTCAATCTGATTTCCCGAAAATATTGGCATCAATGCGGATGGGGACGCAGCGCATTCGAGAGATCGTGACTTCTCTGCGAAATTTCTCCCGTTTGGATGAAGCAGAAGTTAAAGATGTTAATCTGCACGAAGGAATTGATAGTACTTTAATTATTCTCGGCAGTAAAATCAAACAAGGGATTGAAATCATTCAAGACTATGGAGATTTACCTCAAATTTCTTGTTATCCCGCTCAACTCAATCAAGTTTTTCTCAATTTAATTGTGAATAGTATTGATGCGCTGTTAAGTAGCGATATTGAACCCAAACAGATTACAATTTGCACTCGTAAGATAAAAGAATCGGAAATTCAGATTAGCATTCAAGATAATGGCCCCGGCATTCCTGATGACATTCATCAGAAAATTTTTAATCCCTTTTTTACGACTAAACCTGTCGGGCAAGGAACAGGTTTGGGTTTATCCATTTGTTATCGTATTATTGAGAAGCATGAAGGGAAAATTGAAGTTATTTCTGAAATCGATCGCGGAACAGAATTTAAAATAACGCTTCCCATTCAACTCGATACAGTGTCCAATTTTACTATTGCTAAAGAGCGATCGCTACATCCTATTAACTGAAAATTTTCGCAATCTGAGGGCATTTGTGACAACAGAAACCGAACTAAATGCCATTGCTGCACCCGCGATCGCAGGATTGAGCAATAAGCCTAATAAAGGGTATAAAATTCCCGCCGCAATGGGAATTCCCAAAACATTATAAATATAGGCAAAAAAGAGATTTTGACGGATATTTTTCATAGTGGCGCGACTAAGTTGAATTGCTGTAACAATGCCGTGTAAATCTCCAGAAATTAAGGTAATATCGCTGGCAGAAATTGCGATATCTGTCCCCGTTCCGATCGCCATGCCTACATCTGCTTGTGCCAATGCAGGGGCATCATTAATCCCATCTCCCACCATCGCGACGGTTTTTCCTTCTGCTTGTAATTCCTTGACTTTATCGGCTTTTTGGTCGGGTCGTACTTCAGCAAAAATGCGTTGAATTCCTGTTTTTTTTGCGATCGCTTCGGCCGTTTTTCGATTATCTCCTGTCATCATCACAACTTCTAAACCCATCTTTCTCAAAATTCCGATCGCTTCAATTGAAGCCGGTTTTAAGGCATCGGCGATCGCAAATAATCCTTCTACTTTGCCCTCAACTGCGATCCATGCGGTTGTTTTCGCTTCACTTTCCCACTCTCGGGCGCGATCGCTTAAAATTTCTGTCTCAATTCCCAACTGTTTAAACCAACGTTGTGTCCCAATTCTCACCCATTTCCCCGCGACTTTTCCTTGTACTCCCATGCCGACGATCGCTTCAAAATTCGTGACTTCTGGGAATGTTTCAATTTCTTGATCTCGGGCATATTCCGCGATCGCTTCACCTAATGGGTGTTCGGAATTCTTTTCAACTGCTGTGGCTAAAGTTAACAAATTTAGCTCATTTCTTTCAGCAACACCACCGACAGTAATATAATTAATGACACTAGGTTTCCCTCGGGTAATCGTTCCCGTCTTATCTAAAACAATTGCATTTAATTGATGAGCAGTTTCTAAACTTTCTGCTCCTTTAATTAAAATCCCATTCTCTGCGCCTTTTCCCGTTCCTACCATAATTGAGGTCGGAGTTGCTAAACCCAAAGCACAAGGACAAGCAATAATTAAAACGCTAACCATTGCGATTAGAGCAAGAGTAATATTTTGCGTTGAAATCAACCAAATAATAAAGGTAATTAACGCAATGATCATGACAGTCGGCACAAACCAAGCTGTTACACGATCGGCTAGTTTTTGAATAGGAGCTTTGCTCCCTTGGGCATCTTGCACTAATTTAATAATTTGTGCCAAAACAGTATCTTTGCCAATACGAGAAGCCTGAAATTTAAAACTTCCCGTTTTATTAATTGTTGCTCCAATGACTTCATCTCCAACTTGCTTTTGCACGGGCATAGATTCTCCCGTGATCGTCGCTTCATCAACTGTAGAAGTTCCGGAAATAATTTCCCCATCTACAGGAATTTTTTCTCCCGGACGCACGAGAATTATATCGCCAACTACAACATCTTTAATCGGAATATCAAGTTCTTTCCCATCTCGAATAACTCGTGCTGTTTTTGCTTGTAAACCCATTAATTTACGAATCGCTTCCGACGTTTTTCCCCGAGCGCGATTTTCTAATAATCTACCAAAAAGAATCAGCGTAATAATAACGACTGCAGCCTCATAATAAACATCAGGCGCTAAACCGCGATCGCGGAAAAAATCGGCAAAAAAGGTAGCAAACAAAGAATACAGATAAGCCGATCCCGTCCCTAAAGAAACTAGGGTATTCATATCTGCTGTCCGGTGTTTTAATGCTTTCCAAGCACCGCTAAAAAAGTCCTTACCACACCAAGTCATAACCGGTAAACTAACCACTAATTGTAGCCAAGAATTATGCAGCCACATCGGAATAAAAGGAACGTGCAATCCCGTCATCATCGGGATCGAACCAAAGATGAGAAAAAAACTCGCGATCGCACCGACAATAACTTTTTTATTTAATTCTTTTTGTCGTCTTTCTCGGATATTTTTTTCTGTATCTTCCGAGTCTTCTTCTACTAAAAGTGAAGCGCGATAGCCTGCATTTTCTACTGCTTTTTGGATGCGATCGAGAGTGGTTGTATGGCGATCGTAGGTAACAGTCGCACGAGATAGGGCAAAATTAACATTACAGCCATTCACCCCAGAAACCTCTTGAATGGCTTTTTCGATGCGACTGGCACATCCCGCACAACTCATTCCCTGTAATTGTAGATGGGTTTGCATGACTTCCTCCCGATGAACTTCTTTCTTAAGGATAAAGTCTCCAGTCAAGGGGAGAGTCAAGAGAAAAAACGGGAAAATTTCTCTAATTCATCTTGATTAATAAATTTTTAGGATATCTTAAGAATTGACAGGCTGAGAATTTGCCCTTGGAGATAACAAAATAATGTCTTACAGTAACTTTCAGATTAATGATATCCTCAAACAATTTGCTATTACTTTGAATGAAAGAGTCAACTTATTCGCTGATGTTGATGAAGTTGAATATAGCGAATATCTTGCTTTTACAATACAAGAAAATTTAACTTTAGCTGTAACCATTAACACAGAAAAATCGCGATCGGAGATGATTATTACCCCCATTCTTTTAGAACTCAGAAGACAGTTAAATTACCAAATTGGTTTATTTTCAGGAAAAGATTTTAATGTTGATATGGAAAAAGGACTCAATGGGATTTGTGATTATTTAATTAGTTTATCCCCAGAACAATTATTAATTCGTGCTCCTGTTATTGCAATTGTTGAGGCGAAGAAAGAAGATATTATCTCGGGATTAGGTCAATGTATCGCTGAAATGATAGCCGCACAAATTTTTAATCAGCGAGAAGAGAATGAGATTCAAACTATCTATGGTGTCGTTACATCTGGCACAAACTGGCGATTTTTAAAGATTGAGGAGACAATTGTCTATCTTGATACTGTCGAATATTATATCAAAGATATTGGCAAATTATTAGGTATTTTAAAAAGTTGTCTGGGAGATTGTTTGTAACACTAATTTTTCCTCTCTTGTAGAGAAATAGAACTCTACATCTCTACAAGTTTAAAGAGATTGTGTGAATATTACTGAACCATATCTGGCTCAAAAAGATCGAGAAGCCGTTCAATATATTGACATTTTTTTAACCTTTTTGTCTGAGAGGAATTTCAATAGTAAACTCAGTTCTTTCTCCCAACTTAGATTGACAAGTTAGATAACCACCATGTTTCTCAACGATGATTTGATAGCTAATCGCTAAGCCCATTCCTGTCCCTTTACCAATAGATTTAGTTGTAAAGAAAGGATCGAATAATCGTTCTTGATGTTCTGGAGTAATCCCTGTGCCATTATCGGCAATACAGACGATCAAATGCGGTTCTGTAATCCGATCGCTCGGGGCAATTTCAGTAGTAATAGAAATCGTACTGGGTTTGGCTTGTATCTCTTCTGGGGAACGAATGCGATCGCGAGTTTCAAGAACGTCGATCGCATTCGTGAGGAGATTCATAAAAACCTGATTGAGTTGCCCCGGATAACAATCAATTTTGGGTAGGTCGCCATAATTTTTAATGAGGTGAATGCCAAAACCGCCGGTTTTTTCCTGTAAGCGATCGCCTAAAATCAGTAAGGTACTATTAATGCCTTGATGAAGATCGACAGTTTTGCGATCGCTTTCATCTAAACGGGAGAAATTGCGTAAAGATTGCACGATTTCCTGAATGCGATGAGCGCCAACCTTCATAGAACCGAGAATTTTGGGTAAGTCTTGCAAAGTGAAATTCAAGTCAATAGTTTCGGCTTCTTCTTGGATTTCTGCCACCGGATCGGGATAGAATCGAGTGTAAAGATTTAACATTCCAATTAAATCTTTAACGCTTTGTTCGGCATGAGCGAGGTTTCCATAAATAAAGTTAACAGGATTGTTAATTTCGTGGGCAACCCCCGCAACCAATTGTCCCAAACTGGACATTTTTTCACTTTGAATCAATTGAGTTTGCGTGTCGAGTAATTGTTGGTGAATTTGCTGCAATTCTAGCAGTGTTGTTGCCAATTGAGCGGCTTTTTCTCGTTCTCGTGCTTCCGACGCTTGCAATGCAGCATAGAGTTTTGTGAGACGATCGGCTTTTCGCAGAGCAATTCTCACGATCGCCTCTCGCAGTCCCAAAGCCGCTTCAATTTCGCAAGGCTTCCACGGTATACTGGTTAAATACACTAACTCTTTCCACAAGGAAAAAGAGCGTCGGGGACAGAGAATAAATTTTCCATCCTCTCCTTTTTGTAAGGAACGGTCGGGATCTCCACCCCAATTCACCGTTTGCAGGGTTTCTGGACGAAACCAAAGAATATATTTCGGCTCGATTTCCGAGAGGGAAATGGCAAGGAGTCCGCAAGCTGTCTCTTTATAGCTCTCCCAAACAGGAGCAAATTGGACGAGGGAATGAGTATAAATAATTTTTTCTTGGGGATAATTCTCGTACAAGAACTCAATTAAAGTAGCGATCGCTTCAGATGCTGGTGTTTTTCCCATGCGGGTGCATTCACCCTCTTGCCAAATTGCGGCTCCGTTTGCTCCGGTTAACTCGAGTAAATGGGTGGGAGAATTTGTCAATCCTTGGCTAATATTCTCCTCTACAGACATCCATTCAATCAGCTTTACTCTCACATCATGAAGGTGATGTTCGCGATCGCTATCCGCGCGATCTTTTTTTGTGGCCATTTCCAAGGAAATAATCTGGCCGAGTAATTTACAGGCTGCCCGCATTTCGTAGGGAAGATATTTGGGGGCATAATGATGACAGGCAATTAAGCCCCACAGTTTTCCCTCTCGGGCGATCGCAATGACAAGCGTTGCGGCAACCCCCATATTTTTGAGATACTCGGTATGACAAACTGATGTACCGCGCAAGATAGCATTGCTTAAATCTAAACGCTTGCCTTGGGGCGATGGAGGGCGAATATCGGCGGAAGGCATTTCCAGATTGGCAAGAAGCCGTACTCCCCTTCTGAGAATCAGTTCTCGTGCCGTTGGGGGAATATCAAAAACAGGATAGTTTAATCCGTAAAAGGCCTCGAGATCGTCTTGTTTATCTTCGGCAATTACACTGCCGTGACCCTTTTCGCTAAAGCGATAGAGCATTACGCGATCGAAGCCGGTGAGTTGGCGAATTTCAGTAACCGTGCTTTGAAAAAAGATTTGTAGGTCGTCGATCTGGCGTAGTTTGGTGGCGATACGATGAATTGAACGATAGCAATCTAAACCGTTAAAGGTTTGTTGTACCGGCAGGGGTTCTAATTCGAGGATGACCTTTTCCCCCGACCGATGGAGGATCCCATCAAAGAAGGTTTCGCGATCGCCTTCTTGGGCAAAATTTTCGGCTTGTAGGGATAATTTTAAGGCGGTTTCTGAATCTGACCGAGTGAGAGCTTGTTGGATTTGCTGGACTTGTTCTTGACCCAACAGCAGACTCAAAGGACGATTAATTAAATCGTCGGCGTGAATCCCTAATATCTTGGCACTATTATCACTGATTTGCGCGATCGTTAATTCCGGTTCTTGCAACGCGAGGAGAACGCCATACGATTGAATATAGCCGAGGGTGCGAAGGGGTTCTTTTTCAATTAACTCGGGATTATCAAGAGAAACGCGACTAAGGTTACTTAATTCCATAATTTTTCTGGGGATTGCAGAGGGACAAGCAACTTGCAATCATTGGGCTTCCATTTGGGCTTCTATTTTTGGCAAGAAATCTATTAAGTCAAGAGCAAACAAGTTATCAATTATGTTGAAGTTGAATATGTTTGTTCCTTGCTAGGAATGCACCGTAATTTTACTGAAATGAGCCTCAATGATTTGAGGACATAAGTATAAAACCCGAACCGAAACCGAATTGCTGATACAACTCTTAATGACATTGCTTAACAATCTCTTGTCTATTTTCGGGGGAAATACTAATGCTCGTATTTTCTTTTTCAATCATAACCCAATGTGCCTCTAAATGCGATCGCAAGTTTTGATAAACTAAAACATAAGAACAATTTTGCTAGAGGAAAATCCGTGTTAGACGAAAGCGCCAAGAAAACAATGTTATTGAAAATCCCTCACGCACTATATATTTGTGGGGTTAAAGATGGAGAAGAACTCAATGGATTTACTGCCAGTTGGGTCATGCAAGGTTCTTTCAAGCCCCCTTTAGTTATCAATTGCGTGCGCCAAGATTCTGGCTCTCATACCATGCTTAAAAATAGTGGTGTCTTTACTTTGAGTTTTCTTGAAGAAGGACAAAAAGATTTAGCGGGCAAATTTTTTAAGCCCCAACGTCGAGTCGGTAATAAATTAGCAGATATTGACTTTACCCTCGGGGAAGAAACCGGATGCCCTATTATTACTGATTCCTTGGGCTATGTAGAATGTCGCGTCATCGGGAGTGTTGATGAAGGCGACCATACGGTTTTTGTCGGAGAAGTCATCGCTGCGGGAGTTCATCGCGAAGGAAAACCTTTATTACTTGAAAGTACCGGTTGGCAATATGGTGGCTGATTTCAATAAGCAATGAATAATGAATTGCGATCGATTATTGGTTACTGAATCCTCATTACTCAATTAAAACTATGCCTTTTATTAAAGTTCAATCGACTGCTTCACCCGATGTCAAAACTGTTGGTAATTTGCTTGAAAGTTTGTCAGCAAAGTTAGCGCAGCATTTGGGCAAGTCGGAAAATTATGTGATGACGGCTTTTGAAGGAGATGTACCCATGACATTTGCGGGCAGTCCCGATCGCGTTTGTTTTCTGGAAATTAAAAGTATTGGCATGATGAAGCCAGAACAAACACAGGCCATGAGTCAAGATTTTTGTCAAACGGTTTCTCAAGCTCTAGAGATTCCAAGCGATCGCATTTACATTGAATTTGCCGATGCGGAACGCCATCTCTGGGGTTGGAAAGGAACAACTTTTTAAGTGTATAAAATCCGAGGACGTTTGCCTTATCCTCGGATTCTCTTGGGTTGATTTTATCGGGAGGGCGCGATCGCGCCCTCCCGATATAATTCTGAACTGAGCGCAAAATGAGTTAAGAAGCAATTTCCGGCAAATTTGTTTGCAGTTTTAAGCAATTTCGTCCGCCATTGACTTGCAGTTGATACTCGACCTTATCCATTAATCGTTTCATAATGAGCCAACCATAGCCGCCTTCCTGTTTCCGTTCGGGAACCGGAGGCGCATAAGTATCGAGATCGTAGCCATTCCCCGTATCCCAAATCTCCAACGCTAAATCTCGATTTTTCAGTTCGAGACGGAGAAGAACGGGAATCTGAGCTTGCTCTTTATGAGCGTGGCGCACGACATTAGAATAGGCTTCCACGAGCGCCAAGCGCAGGCGGCTGGACTGGCGCGGCCAATCCACTGAATCCCCAAGTTCCAGTTCCAAACAATCGAGCAACCAACGCTCGACCACCGTTAAAAACTTGAGATCGCTCGGAATTTTGAGTTCCGTCTTCATCAACTACAAAACCTCCAAAGATAGCATTGTTTGATCGTCTTCCTGAACTTGGGTGGTACAGTCGCGAAAGCGCTCGAGCAAGCTGTTGAGGTCAAAGGCTGACGATTCTTCGAGAATCAATTGCCAAAGGCCATCTTGATTGAGCATGGTATTCGTCTGCGACGCACTGGGGGAATCCTCTCGCGTCACGGTGGCTTCTGTAATACCATCGCTGGTTAACAGAAACACATCTCCCGAATTTAAGGTTATCTCACCTGCTTTTCCTTTCCAAGTCGGTAAAATTCCCACGGGTACACCTCTCGCTTTTAAATAATTGGGTTCGAGGCTACGGGTGGGATCGGTTTGCGCTTGCTGCATGCTGGTGGAATGATTCCAAACCATCGGGTAGATATGTCCGGAATTGGCATAGCGCAAGCACCGCGTTTCCGGAGTGTAGCAAGCAATGACCATCGTAATAAAACAATTGGTACTAAATAAATCGTCATTCATGGTTTGATTGAGATTTCGTAGCACCGTCTCGGGAACGGGGGAGGTTTCTTGGGCAAGTTCGCGACGCAAAATCGAAATGGCACTGGCCATAAATAATGCGGCGGGAACTCCTTTCCCAGAAACATCTCCCACAGCCAGCCAAATATCTCCTTGAGGATGAATGTAAACCTCAAAGAAATCGCCTCCCACTTCTCGAGCGGGATAACAACTGGCTTGAACTTTAACACTGCCGGTATCACCCCAACTCTGACGCAGTAAATTATGCTGAATTTGTCGGGCGACCTCTAATTCAGCCCGCATTTTTTCGGCCTGTTGTTGGGTGCGCTGATAGAGTTTCGCTTGGGAAACGGCTAAAGCGGCTTGTTCGGCGACGGATTCGAGAAGATTGATTTCGTCTTCCGTCCAAGGTGTTGCTGCCCGATCTTGAGTGAGGTATAGAATGGCAAGAATATCTTGTTGAGCGGTGAGAGGGACTGCCAATTGTAGGCGAGCGTCATTGCCAGAAGATTCTTGGGTTTGCGTTTCGCGAGTTTCGAGAACTCGTTCGAGTAATGATGGCATATCGAGGGGAAAACCAGCTTCTTGGCTTAATTCTGCTGTTGATTCCCCATTTTGGTAGAAGAATGAATCGACTGCGAGGCGATCGCTTTCAATCGGTTTGAGAAGTCCGGCTGCGGCTTCAAAATTTTCACCGATGGTCTTGACGATCGCTTGTAGCATATCTTGATAGTCCAAAGATTCGCGAATCGTCCGCGTGACGACATTGAGGATCTCTTCTCGCTTCAAGGCGCGTCGCAGTTCATTTGTCCTTTTCTTGAGAACTTTGTAAGTTTCGGAGGCTTGCTGGATGACATCTTTGAGATTTTCCGGACTCCAAGGCTTCGTAATATACTTAAATACCTTCCCGGAGTTAATCGCATCAACTAAATCTTCAACATCGGTATAGCCCGTGAGGAGAATGCGAATGGTTTCGGGAAAGCGATCGACGGTTTTGCTCAAAAATTCCGTCCCGTTCATGACGGGCATTCGCTGGTCGGAAATAATAATGGCCATTTCCCCTTCTTTGTCCAAAGTTTCTAGAGCGCTTAAAGCTCCATCTGCTTTGAAGACCTTAAAATCCCGCCGAAATGTACGATATAGCAAGTCTAGATTGTCGGGTTCATCGTCTACCACCATCAGTTTCAGTTTCTTGGAACTTACCTGACTCATTAACTTTCTCCAGTTGGCTGATTGAAAAAGAAAGGAATAGGAAATTTGGAGATTTAAGGGGATTACTGTCCGGTCGGTTTTGCCTCTGGTCGGTTTCAGCGATAGAGATTAATCCTTTTTAATCCGCATCGAGAGTTAATCAACTCTTCAATATAGGAAAAAGACTTGATGAACACCCTACACTTTTCAAACTATATCATCCTTTGAACAAGGAGCGATGACCAATGAATAATAAAAATTGTTAGAGTTTGACAATGCCGGAACGCAAGGCTTGGACGGCAGCTTGAGTGCGATCGTTGGCGCACAGTTTATTGAGGATATTGCGAACGTGGGTTTTCACCGTACCCACTGTAATATAGAGTTCTTTGGCAATTTCGGCATTACTGTACCCTTCAACAATGAGTTTCAGCACTTCGAGTTCGCGTTCGGTGAGAGAATAATGAGGGGGTTGACGATTGCTTGAGGAAGAATTCGCTCGCCCTAGGTTGAGATCGGGATTGTTGGCACTCTCATTACGGGCGCAGGAGAGGACGATTCTCGCGATCGCGGGGTCAATCCAAGCATTGCCTTGATGAGTGGTCTGGATGGCATCGAGAAGCCATTCTAATTTAGTATCCTTCATGCAATAGGAATCCGCCCCGGCGGCAAAAGCGGCCATGACGGCTTCTTCGTTATCCTGTAGGGTTAAAATCAAGATTTTAGTTGCCGAGGGCATACTTTTTAACTCGCGGGTCAGGGCGATACCATCGAGATCGGGCAAGCCAATATCGACGATCGCCACATCGGGGACGAGACTTCGCACTAATTGCAAGCCCTCTTTTCCGTTGGCAGCTTCCCCGACACAATCGACTTCACTTCGTTCTCGCAGTGCGGTTTTTAATGCCATGCGCGTGAGATCGTGATCTTCAATTAAGACAACTCGAATATGATTCATAGCCTTTTTTCCCGTTTATCCTCTCTAAATTAAAGAATATAAATAGAGCTAATGTTGCCAGAATGGTAACGGCAGCCTCCTAACTCGATCGCTTCGCTAAGCTAAATTTATGCACTCCAGCAGTCCCCAACTCGATCGGCAACACGAACAATTGTGGCAGGATTTAACCCTCGCGGCATCCCCCAATAGGGGTCAACTCGATAATATTAAAACCCATCTCGATTTGGTTTTGCTGGCGTTAGAAGCCCTGATCGGGATTGGTTCTGATGCTATTCTCAAAACCGCCAAAGAACTGGGCTTAGAGACTCGAATTGGCGATCGCGTTGGATTGTGGCGCTTGCGTCAGTCCAATCCCTTACGGAAAAGTTCGGGGGGGCGCAAAAAATTAGATGTAGAAGAAGCGCGATCGCTGGTGCTTATTATCTGTTGTCTGGCGCAAAAGCATCAAGAGTTGATTCGTCGGGCGGTTGCCTTGCTCGAGCAAATGGTACAGGATGAGCGCCCACCCCATCAAGCCGCTTTGTTGGGAGATTATTTAGATAAGTTTTGTAATGCCTATCAAGAGCGCATGGAGGAAAATACCGCCATTTCCACTAGCGGACTCGATCGCCTCGCCTTAAAACTCTTAATCGATTTACTCTTTTACAGTGCAACTAACGGACATCGCCGCTTATGGTTGGCACTTATTCAGTGAACAGTTATCAGTAAACAGTTATCAGTAAAGAATTGGCAATACCCAATACCCAATAACCAATAACCAATGCTTATTCGTCGTTATACACCGCCCACTTGTACTTTAGAAATTGTTGCCAAGCGATCGCCTCTGGCTCGTTTTTGGGGTAAGTCTCTTGTTGATGAATTACGTTTTGAATTGCGCTTTGACGATCCCAGACAAATTCAGGAAGATCCGCCCATCGCTCGGGGCGATCGCGAACAATTAGACCGATTGTGCGATATCGTCACGACTTACGTTCAAGATTTTTTATTACCCTCTTCTGCTTCCAGCCTCCCGCTCCTCTCTAAGACCTCCCTGATTGCCGAGAACGCCCTTTCTCCCTCGGCCAATGCTTCCTCGGAGACTTTTCCCCATCTTCAACCTCAAGGCTTGTTATTTCACGATCTCGTTCTCGGACAACTGGCTTCGGAAAACTCAACCGCGATCGTCCCTCTGAGCGCGACTCAACTTTTCGATCTCGCGACGGCTCTCGACGAGTATAGTACGGAGATCGATCGCTTACCCCAAGTGACTCGTCTTTCTTCTACTCCTCTCGTTCCTGTTTGGGGAAAAGTTGCCGCTTTGCTGGTGGTAACGGCAGGACTGGCAACGGCGATCGCGCGATTCTCTCAGCCACCTCAAAGTCAACTGGCGATTACATCCTCTTCAGAGTCCACCTCGATCGCGACGGCTCCGATCGAACCCTTACCCCCTCTCCCCGAACCTCCTCCCACCCCCGATCCCGATTTTCCCAAGGACTTGTCCGGACGCGGCCAAGTGACTCCCCCACCAGTGGTTACCGCCCCTCCAGCCCCGAATGCGCCCTTTGTTATCCCCGGTCCCCCTCGTCCTCTCAATCAAAGCCGATCCTCAACAGCCTCTCCACCTCCTCTCGATGAGGAAAGCGACGAAATGACTTCAGTTTTGCCCGCCGAAGAACCTATTCTGCCCAATCTGCCCGCCGTGACCTCCGAGGGGCGATCGCGATCGCAAGACGATATCCCCTTAGAAAGCTCCCCCTTATCCGAAAATCTCCCCTCTTCTCCCCCAGAAGAAGAAACCTTCGCGGCTGCCTCCCCTCGCGACAGATTTCCGGACTCAGACAACTTGCCCGAGGCTGCTTCTGCCCCTATTCCACCTTCTTCCGCTTCGAGAGGATTAGAGCGCCCAGAGAGGCGAGAATCCCCCGCTCCCGTACCCTCTACTTCAGGGGTGCGAGAAGAGATCGCGAAGAGAGCCGAACCCGTTGAACCGCCTCGAGTTTCTCAAGTTAGGGGCTATTTCCAACAACGGTGGCACCCCCCAGAAAATTTATCCGAGACTTTAGAGTATCGCTTGTATTTAGCAAATGATGGGTCTCTCGAAAGAATTACACCTTTGGGGGAGCTTGCCCGCGCCTATCTCGATCGCACCCCCATGCCCAAACTAGGACAACCTTTTGTCGCCCCAGCAAACCATTATCAAACTTTGCAAATGCGCCTCATTTTGGGAGTCGATGGTTCAGTACAGACGATTTGGGATAGTTCTCAGAGGCCATGAGAAATCAATCGGGAAGGGAAAAGCAGAATGAAGAGGACAATAATCTTTCACGACAAAAAATACTCTCATTATATTTTTGATAGTTTTTCATCAAACTTAATAAAAATTCACCTATTAGCCCAATTAATCCCTCATCTGAAGGATTAATTGGGCTAAATTAGCGCAGAAAACTACTGATTAACCAGAAGAGCAAGAAAGTCAACAATTCCGCTAACTCTACCGGAGAAGCCCCACCATTGCCAATGGGAGAACTCACCAAGCCCGACAGAAGACCCCCAATCGCCAAACCCGATAACAATCCAACAAAGGTCATGAGCAAGGCACGACCAAATCGGTTTTCCTTACGATTGAGAAAATAAAGATTGGCACAAAATCCCAATGCAAGTGCCAGAGAGGCCAGAGTCGAATTTTCGCTGGGCGCTAACAAAGTTAAAATTGCCAAACTCAAAAAAATCGCAGCCGGCCAAAGAATATCCCCTCGGGAAGGCGTATCGATAAACTGCTGTGCCCAGCCCGGTGCAGCCGTTGGTGCATTCAAAGTAACCGGGGGTGGGGCTTCCGCTTTTCGTTCTGGAAAGCGAATGCGATCGGGAACCTTGATTTTGCCTTCTTGACGCATTTTCAAGCGATCCATGATAATCGCATCATAGGCAGCCTCAACGGTTTGCATTTGCTTGCCGTCATTTTCGCATTGTTGACTCAAACGGCTTCTGGCATTTTGAATTTCTTCAAAAGAAGCGTCTCGTGTTAACCCTAGAGTTTCATAGGGATTTTGTTCGCTCATCAAACAACCTCCACAATAGTCCCATCTTTGCCTTTGGTTGCTGCAAATTCTACACTGGTTTAATAAATAGAGTGGCCAATGCTTCAGCGTTAACTCTCGATCGCACTCCCTCTAAAGCTAGTGTAGCTCGATCTTAAGAGGTCGGTAAACTGGCTTGCCAGTCCGAGAAAGCCAATGCTGCTCGGGTGTCAAGATTTCGAGGGTGACCTAATCTATTTAGAGTAACCTAGCAGTGTCTCTATTGTTGTCTAGAATGCTGTTGTCTAGAATACCGAGTACACTCTTGGGTTAATCAACCTTACTTTAAGTCATAATATCTAGTTTTTTAGCTTTTCCAAAGAAAAACTATGGCGACGGACTCTATCAAAATTCTTGTTGTGGATGATGACCCAGCGATTCGAAACCTCGTCGAACGATTTCTCTTGCAAAAAAATTATCAAGTGGAATCGGCGGCTGATGGCAAGTCTGCCTTAGCCTTATTCGACAAGTTCAATCCCGATCTGGTGATTCTTGATGTCAACCTGCCCGATGCTCTCGGCTATAATCTCTGCGAGGAAATGCAAGAAGGGACGGATGTTTTTGTGTTAATGCTCACCAGTCGTAATGATACGGAGGATAAAGCGATCGGCTTTCGCAAAGGAGCCGATGACTATTTAACCAAACCGTTTGATTTGCAAGAACTGGAATTTCGAGTGGGGGCGATCCTCAAACGCAAGCGGGCAGTCATGCTGCCTCCCGATAAGGAAATGCTCGTGTTTGGCTATTTGGCGATCGATCCCCAGCGACGGGAAGTGAAAATAAACGACCAACTCGTGTCGTTTACTTCCTTAGAGTTCGATTTGCTCTATTACCTTGCCACCCATCCCGATCAAGCCTTGAGTCGTCCCACTTTGATCAAAGAAGTTTGGGATTATGATGACATGGTGGGGGATCAGAGGGTCGTAGACGTACACATCGGACAAATTCGTAAAAAAATCGAAACGAATGTCTCTCAACCCTCTTTTATTAAGACGATTCGCGGTTATGGTTATCGTTTTGAGCCACCCTCCCCTTAAATTGGTCTGGGGAATGAGACCAGCACGAGAGGCGAGTCGGCGATCGCCGACCCGACACTGCGCCTCTATGATGAGGGAAGCTCAGATTGGACTTGAGAAGATTCCGATTTTTGCGATTCGGCTTTTTGCGGTTCGGCAGTTGCCTCGGTCTCGGAATTGACAGGGGTTGATTTGGGGGGTTCTAACTGGGCATTCATCTTTACGGTTTCCTCAATTTGTTGCGCTTCTCGCTTGAACTCGTTTTGGAATTCATTGGAGGCTTCTTGGAATCCCCGAATGGCTTTTCCAAGACTGCGCCCGATTTCTGGTAATTTCTTTGGCCCGAAAATCAGTAAGGCAACCACTAAAATGAGCATCATTTCCGGTAAACCAATGCCAAAAACGTTCATGATGTTAAGACTCCCTTTCCTCGTTTGCGTATTTATTGTGACACAACAAAAAACCCGGCGAACCGGGTGCGATCGCTATAATTTAAGAAATTGCTGGGGTTCAAAGGCAATGGGCTTTTGCCGCGATCGCTAATTTCCCAGACTTCTCCAATCGACGTTAACGCCATTGAGAACGAGATCGGAATTGTAAATCTGCAAAATGATTAACAAGAACACGAAAAATAACAGCATGAAAACTGCCATGAGGGAAGTCGTTCCCCAACCAGGAGAAACTTTTCCGTATTCGGCGTTTAAGGGCCTTAGCCGATCGCCCAACCACGTGCGCTGTGCCATAATCTCAAAAATGAATATTCAAAAATGAATGAAAGTGACATTTTCTTAATGTCTTGTAATATTATAGAGCTATCGGTCTCATCTTCAAATTAAAAAATGGAATCCGCGACAGTTTTTATTCTTGGCATTGGCGTTTTATTACTGGCTGTGACAGCCTACTCAATCTATATGTCGTTTGGCGCACCCTCGGCAGAATTGCTCGATCCTTTTGAAGAACACGAAGATTAAGATTTTTCACCCAGATTTTGGACTTGCAGGACTTATGCAATCAAACTAAATCAAGTCCGCTATCTCACACTTTAGTGCGAGGTTTCTACAGGATTATTAGATAGGAAGTTAATGCCTAAGTCCAGACAGAGGACAATATTGCGTGTGACTAGCATTCCGTCCTGAATGTCGAGACAAAGGGCATGCCAAAAAATCCGTCTTGAACGACTGGTTAGGTTTAGTCATTATGCTCCACAGTGATGACCACATTGCCTATTTTTTCCCTTTTTCAACATACTGATATGCCTCGACTCTTTGTTCTAGCGGAAATTCTCTATCTATCACCACTTTAAATTTACCTTGTTCAAGGAGATTTTTAATGAATAGTAGACTTCCTCTAATATCTGTAGGAGTTGGAAATACAGTAGGAACTGGTTTTTCTACTTCTTTTAGTCGCAGAACATCTGGTGAGCTATATTTAGAGAACTTTCACACAGCAAGCAAAGAAACTGGAAGTCTCCGAGAGAAAAAAGTTGAATTTTTATTGCGATCGCAATCAAGGTTACCATTTTTGAGCTAAATTTTATACGGTTTCTCTGACGAGAATCTACTAATCTAATGAGATGAAGATAGCGTTATGCTCAATTTTCCCCTCTCTAAAAAACTTAAACGTATATATATCATTCCGATTATTCTCTTCTGCACAATTGTTGTTCTCTTTTGGCAATACAGTCGCCTGCAAAATCAATCTACAAGTCCTATTGCAGACTCGCTAACAGTTGTTGCTGTGAATGAACCTATTCAACCCATCCCGTTAGAAATAGAGTTAAATACCGATAAAATCACATTAGGCAATTTGTTATTTCACGATCCTCAATTATCGAGTGACAATACCGTTTCTTGTGCCAGTTGTCACGATTTAGAAATGGGAGGAGCCGATCGCTTATCGAAAGCGATGGGGATGGGCAATAGTACATTGACTATTAATTCGCCAACGGTGTTTAATAGTGGCTTACAATTTAAACAAAATTGGGATGGACGGGCAGAAACTTTAGAAGAACAAGCAGAAGGACCTCTCTCGAGCGCTGGAGAAATGGGAGGATTGACGGGAGAACAATTGATCGACAAACTCAAAAAATCTTCCCAATATCAAACTTTATTTAAAGAAGTTTATAGTAATGGGATTACTTTTGATAATGTGACTAATGCCCTAGGAGAATTTCAACGTTCTTTATCTACACCGAATGCGCCTTTCGATCGCTATTTACGCGGCAATCCTGATGCGATAACTGCCGAGGAAAAAAGCGGCTACGATCTCTTTAAGTCCTATGGCTGTATTACTTGTCATCAAGGGATGTTGGTCGGGGGAAATATGTTCCAAACTTTTGGTATTATGGGAGACTATTTTGGCGATCGCGGTGAGATCAAGGAAGCTGACTTAGGACGCTATAATGTTACAAAAAATGAACGCGATCGCCATGTTTTTAAGGTTCCAATGCTTCGCAATATTACCAAAACAGCACCTTATTTTCATGATGGAACGGCAGAAACGTTGGATGAAGCAATTAAAGTGATGGCTAAATATCAATTGGGAATTGAAATGCCACAAGAGGATGTAGATTCAATTATGCTTTTTTTAAGAACCTTAGAAGGTGAATATCAAGGAGAACCCGTGTGAATAAGATTCATATTAACAAGATTCGTATCAATAGGACTCATTGGGAATTTCTCATTACCTTAATTGGTTTGGGGAGCTTAGTTTTTACGATCGGAAAAAGCCGCGCGATCGATTTTGAGCAATATCAACAATATCGCAATACAATTAACCAATTGCAACAGAAAGAATCTGATTTTATGCAAATCATTCTCAGTTCTCGTTATGAGTTATATGTTTCTTACGATCCTTTGGTGAATAATTTAAATAGCCAAAAAGAAATTCAAAAACAGTTGGCAAATATACCAATTTTTTTGAATGCTAAAGAAAAAAAAGAAATTCAAAGCCTTTTGAAAGAAAGAGAAACATTACTCTCCCAAAAAGAAAGCCTGAGCGAATGGTTTAAAAGTCAAAATTCACTTTTGAAGAATTCTTTACGATACCTTCCGCTCTTAGCTAGTCAATTGGAAAAAAAAGTGGCAAGTGTGGAAGAAAGAACTTCTATACTCAATAGGAATTCTTTAACTTCTTTACGAATTATTTTCAATGATTTATTAAGAAATATTTTGTTATATAATATTACTAATAATGAAGATCTTACTCCTGCGATCGAACAACAGATTGAACGACTTTCACAACTAAAAGAACAAAATAGAATCGGCGATCGCGAATTTCCTCTTCAACTAGCAATTTCTCACGCTAATATTATTTTAACCCAAAAACCTCAAGTTGAAGAACTGACCGCGCAACTCCTCATATCATCTCCTCAACAAACTGAAGAGTTAGCCAATCTTTATCGTGTTTCTTATCAAAAAGCAAGTCAGACAATTGGTGTTTATCGTTTTTTAAGATCGGGTTTATTTGTTGCTTTACTGGTTTGGTTCAATTATTTATTCCTCAGAAGACTTGATAGAACTCGAAACAAGAATTTGGATTCTCAACAAGCAAGTGTAATTGGCAAAAACAACCAAGATATTAAATCTCCTGAATTGCCAAAAAAGGAAAAAGTGTTGGAAACTTCTATTAAAAGTGATAGCTTAGAATCAGTCGCAACCTCTGAAAATTTAGAAGTAGGAGCAGAAGTTGGGACTGAAAAACAAGGCGAACAAGATAATATCGATAAACGGTCTCGATCTACAATAATAGATGACTCTATTGATGAGGAATTGAAAAAAGAGGATGAGATCGAAGAAGAATCTGAGATGATTAAATCAAACGAAATCAACGAAGAGAAGCGAGAGAATTGCCCAGTATTAGACACTAATATATTGACTAATAAAGTTGTTGACGAAAAAGATGGTTTTTGGGAGGAGGTTCAATCTGTTGAATTATGCGAAACTGAAGAAGAAGAGCCATTAGAGACTGGAGTTATTTTAGAAGAAGATACGCCGACTAATGAGGAAGTTAATGAAATAGATAAGTTTTGGCTGGAGTCGAAACCGATTTCATTATTAGAATTTGAAGAGAATAAACAATTAGAGATCCGAGAAATCTTACCAATACACGAATCTACTCATTTAGTCGAGACCGATAATCGCGGCTCGATCGCAGCATTACCTGTTTATCCATTGAACTCAAAAAATCTGCATCTTTGGTTGCAAGAAATCAATAAGCAAACTTCTTCTCTAGCGATCGCAGTGCGAAAATATATTCAACAAAAACCTTGTAAAATCTGGCTCGATCGCCTTAAGCATTTAAGTCGCGATCGCTTTGCTAAACTTAAGAAACAAAAAGACAAAAACAAGATAGAATAACTTACAGTATTGAAGGAAAACATCGAGGAATTTATAAATGGAACGTCGTATCTTTTTACGTTGGTTTGGAACTGGGATACTGGCAAGTTCTTTGCCTGTTGCGATCGCGGCTTGTTTTTCGGAAAACACTTCGGAAGAGAATTCTCCTGAAAATAGCGAAACAAGTTCGGAAACAGCGAGTCAAAATGAACCCGATACCGATGGATTTATTGTTGTAGGAACTGTAGCCGCACTCAATGAAGATGGCTATATTATCAATAAAAAATTAGAGGCGATTGTTGTTCGTCAACCCGACGAGAGCCTCTCTGCGGTTAATATTAAATGCACCCACAAACAATGCGACGTTGAATGGAGATCTGGCGACAAAAATCTCGCTTGTCCCTGTCATGGTTCTAAATTTGCCACAGATGGAACAGTTGTTGAGGGACCTGCCGATATTCCTCTCGTAAGTTATGAAGTTAAAGAAAATGAGGGATCTATTTTAGTCAAAACAAGCTAGTTTTTGAATGACAATGCTAACTCGAATCTCCTCTTCGATCGCCACAATAATTTTTCTGTTCAGTTTGCTATCTTGTACGCGATCGGAGACTCTTTCCCAAGCAGAAATTCCAGTAGAACACAAACTTGCTCAGATTGAGAAGCGAGGAAAAATTATCATTGGAATTCGTCCTAATGCACCTCCTTTTGCCTTTGTCGATCGACAAAATGGCGATCGTCTCGGTTTGGAAATTGATATTGCTCGTTATATTACCAAAGACCTTTTAGGGAGTGAAGATCGAGTACAGTTTATCCCAATTTTTGATGCCAATCAAAGAATTGAACTCCTCGAACAAGATAAAATCGATCTGGCGATCGCCGCAATTTTTCAAACTCCAGAGAATCAAGAAAAAATCGATCTCAGCGAAAGCTATTATGCTTCGGGAGTCGGGTTATTAACACGAAAAAATAATCAAATTCAAAATTGGAGCAATCTACAAAATAAAAAAGTTTGTGGAGTTCGAGGAATGTCTTATAATGCAACCCTCGAAGAGATGGGCATGGAATTAATTCGTCTCCGCGATCGCAGTGATGCTTATGTTGCGCTACAAGATGGACGTTGTTTGGGTTTTGCTTATAATGACTCGGCGATCGCGAGTATTCTACAAGTTCCCCAATGGTCTAAAGGTTGGTATCAAGCTCTTCCCGTTCTTTTTTCAATACCTTGGAGTATTGGCATTCCGAAAGGCGAAACAGAATTGAAACAAGCTGTCAATACGGCTATTCTAAAAATGTCAGCCGAAGGATTAATTATTAACAATGAAGCAAAATGGAAGATTCCTCCCACTGAATACGCTCGAGATCGTAGGAACTTTGCGAAAGCGATCGTCAAATCTCAACCCATATCCAATCTCAAAACACGAGAGACTAAAGATATCGATCTAACTCGTAAGAATATTTTAATTGATGGCTCTCCCGTTGTCTTTCCCATTGTCGATCGCATTGCCAAAAAATTTAGAGATCTTCATCCAGAAAATCGAATTGCGATCGGAATATCGGGCAATAATCAAGGATTTGCTAAATTTTGTCTGGGCAATGTCGATTTCGTGAATGTGACTCGTCCAATCGATATCAGAGAAATACAATTATGTGCAGAAAATGATATTGAGTATCTTGAACTTCCCCTTGCTTTTGATAGTATTGTTGTTGTTAGTAGCACTCTCAATAATTGGACAGATTGCTTGAGTCCCAATGAATTAAATAAAATTTGGAATGCAGCAACAGTAGAAAAAATTGTCAACTGGCAGCAAATCAACTCTCGGTATCCCGATATCGAACTGAATTTATTAGGAAGTGTGCCAGATTCTAACACTTACAATTATTTTACCACAACAATTGTAGGGCATAACAATCGGATTCGCAATGATTATATTGCCTATAAAGATGGTGAAAGAATTGTTCGGGAAATTGCCAATAATCGAGGAAGTTTGGGATTTATTGATTTTTCACTTTATGCAAAATATGCCGATCGCAATTTACTTAAACCTTTAAGAATTAGTAATGAGAATAATCGCTGTGTTAAACCCAATTCAATCTCGATCGCTGATGGAAGTTACGATCTTTTAAGTCGTCCTTTATTGATTTATGTTCGTAAAACCGCTTTACAGAAAAACAAAAATATTCAAGCATTGACTGAATATCTGCTTGCTCCTGAAAATAGTTTTACGATCTCAGAAGTCGGCTATGTCCCTTTACCTCAAGCGGTTTTAGAAAAAGTTCGTATTCGCCTTGATACGATGACAACTGGCTCGATTTTTGCCGGCCAATCTGCTGCAGGTGTCAGACTTTTCGATCGCTTATAATCTATCAAGTCTCTTGACTATTTAATATCGAATCTACTCTAAAATTTATTTTTGATTCCTATGAAACGCTCCTCAGTCTCATCACGAAAACAAATTGTTACAGCATCAAGGCGATCCTTGAAATCTAAATCTACGCGAGAATCGTCGCCAAATCCAGAAAAAGACGATCGCCAAGACCAAAAATACTCGAGAAATCCGCAGAAGTATCAAGTTATTTATAAAGTCTCTTTTTTTCTCTGTATTGCCAGTTTTCTACTCACCATAACTGGCATTATTTTATATCGACAAGATCAAACTCAGCGAATTCAAGAAGCAAAACAAAACACAAAACGAGAAGCACTTTCCGCTGCTTTAGAAATCGATCGCGAGTTGCGAGAATATCAACAACCTGCTTTAGCTTTAGCCAGTTTACCTAACTTAGCCGCACTACCAGAAGAAGACTTATTACGAGAAATTGAGAGCGAAATTATCAATCATCCCCATCTTGTTGCTTTCGGTGCAGCGCATACTTTTTTTGCTCGCGATCCCGAAACCATGCTTTATGCACCCGGTTATTTACGAACTAAGCAAACATTAAAAAAAATTCAGCTTGAAGATTACTATAATTATACTAAGCCTCAATATGCTTGGTTTCGCAATACTTTAAGTCGAGAAGATCATTGGGGAGAACCTTATTTTTGGCCGGAAAATTCCGCGATCGATGAGCCTATTTTTGGTTTTTACGTTCCTTATTATAAAACAAACGATTATCAAACAGATATTGGCGAAAGAATTCCTCAAGGGATTATTTATGCTGAATACTCTTTCAAACGTATTAGAAAACTCATTAACTCTCTTAATTTAGGGAGAACGGGTTATGCGTTTCTCGCATCTAAAGAAGGAACATTTATCGTGCATCCCCACGATGAAAAATTTAATACCCAAAATAAAATTATAGATTTTTTACAAACTCAAAATAATACTAGCTTAGTCGATTTTGCTAACCGATCGCTAGCTGGAGAAGCCATTGAAACAGAATTTATTGATGGCATTACAGGGCAGAAGTCTTGGCTTTTTCTACAACCGATAGAACTTAATGGCTGGGTCGTTGGGGTTGTTTTTCTCGAACAGGAAATTTTACTTGATTCAGACAGTCGGCGACAGCGATTAATAGGTATTAGTTTGGCAGCTATTGTTTTTTTATTCTTTCTTTCTATTCTTTTACTGCGTTTGGATCGCATAACTTCAAAAAAACTTTGGGCATTATCGAGTTTTTCGACACTGCTTTTATTAGTAGAAATTGGTTTCGTTTGGCGGTTAGCACTCAGCGATCGCAATTATTTATCCGATCGCATTCTTCTCCTCAATCAAGGTGAATTAGATAATTTGATTTCAACTGAAGAAGATTCAGAGAGTCAAATTTTCGGTCAAGATAACTTACCCAAAATTCCCACCGGAGTCTTTCTTCAATCTATTCGGTTTTCAGATTCTAACGAAGTTTTTATTACCGCTTATATTTGGCAAAAATATACAGATGGCATTCACGACGGTCTCTCGCGCGGTTTTATTCTGCCCGATTCTGTTGATGCTAACGATTTAGAAATATCCGAGGCATATCGTTACAAGCAAAACGGAATTGAAACCATTGGTTGGTATATTGAAACAACATTACGACAAGGCTTCAATCTGTCTCAATATCCTTTCGATCGCAAAGATATTTCTCTACAAATCTGGCATGAAGATTTAGATCGTCAAGTTATTCTCGTTCCCGATTTAGAGGCGTATCCTCTAATTAATCCGAGAGTAAAGCCAGGCATCAATCGCGATCTTGTTTTAGAAGGTTGGACATTAGAAAGTAGCTTTTTTGAATATAAATTCAGAGAATACGATACCAATTTTGGGTTTACGAATGGATTTGCTAAAGAGAACCTGCCGGATCTCTATTTTACCATAACCACAAAGCGAGAATTTATTGACCCTTTGATTTCTAAATTAGTGGGATTAATCTGCGTCGTGGTCTTATTATTTGTCATGCTGGTAATTTTGGATGAAGATCGCTCGATGGAGGTTTTAGGAGTAGCGGCGGGTTTAATTTTTATTGTTATTGTCGATCAGATTTCCTTACGGGAATCTATTGCCGCGAAAGGCTTAATTTATTTTGATTACTTTTATTTTATTATCTATTTATTTATTTCTTTTGTCGGGGTCAATGCTTTACTTCTTCTCAAGAGAAACTTAAATTTACCTCTGGTTAATCATGAGGATACACTCCCAGCCCAACTCCTTTACTGGCCGAGTTTGCTGGGAGTGCTTCTCCTGTTAACCATTTTGACTTTTTATTAGAGTTACAGCCTTCTTCGTACCACAAAAAGTCTCACGTTCTCGCTATTCAAGAGCGTTCACTGAGATTTTAGATAGGACAGGAAATCCAATAACTCCTCATCCGTCAAAACTTGGCGCGATCGCTTACCATAGCGTTCGAGTAAAAACTTGCGTCCTTGTTCTTGCGTCCATTGCAAGCGTCGGATTTCAATATTCGTTTGTGCGAGAACTTCGGAAAAATCAATCGGTTCGGTTAAGGCCTGAATTTTGGGCGGTGGAGAAGGTTCTTCTTCGGGGGGTAGATCGGGTTCAATTGCTGTCGGAGGTGGTTCTACTGGTGCGGGAGGAACTTTCATTTCCGGTACGGGATCGGGTTCTGAGGGAGGAAAATCCAACTCGGGATCGGGCGATCGCTGCTCCGTTTCCTCGGGGGCAACATCTTCAAACGTAGCGATCGGAGGAGACGGTACAGGAGGAGACGGTACAGGTGTAGGAGTGACCGAAGTAGAAAAATGAGTATTTTGGGACGCAACCCGCGACGAAGACGATAATACGGGTATTTCCTCTACTTCTTTACTCGTCTCCTTCTCACCTCTTTCGGTCATTTCCTCTCCGGCTGCAAAAGGAAGTGCAGTGGCTGGGGACTGTCCCGATCGATGCGATGGTATTCCATTCAGCGATCGCACTTCGGGGAGGGAAGGAGTCCCCTCGAGGTTTAATAATGCCAAAGCCCGATCGCGAGCGCGATCCTCTGCCTCTTCGACTGTATTTGCTGCCCCGAGTCCCGTCCCTAAAATCAGGCGATCGAGGTGAATCGTGACTCGAACCACATATTTTCCTTGCTCGAATTGAAGTAACTCGCTTACGAGACTGCCTTGGGGATAACGAGAACGAAATAGCTTTAATAACATATCTCAAAGAATAAGCAATTAGAATCTTGAAGAAAAAGTCATATTTCTTCTCTGACCATCTTAATACTAATCATCTAAATTACAGCGACGGATCGCAAGATGCAAAAAGAACTTGCCAATACCCCGAGAAAATTTACAATGGAAAAGGACCGTTTTGAATTTTACTCACTTTTTGATGATAGAGTGAGAGAATGTCAAAAAATAGTCTCGAGAGAAAGCACAGCTTGACTGACTTTTTGGGGAGTGGCACTGAAATCTTTAGCGATCGCGAACTCCTATTTTGCCAAGATTGGTTGTTGAGTTTTGAACCGTTTGGCTTTGAACTATTGGGTTTTGTATCTCTCTCTCCAGAAAAGAGTAAAAGCCCAACAAGATGAGTCAAAGCGATCGAGCCAACCGCAACGGGGAAATCGCAAAAAAGTCAAACCCCTCGAGTTTCGACGCAACCGCTCTCTTCTCTTCGACTGTGGCGATCGAATGCGGGAACGTCTGGCTTATGAGCAGGCAGTCGCCCCCTAAGCCTCCCCACACGCCCCTAACAACGCTCGAAATTACAAGGAACCTTTAAACAATGAATTTTTCAATCGCTACATTGCTCTCTCAATTCAGTCAAGATAAATTGGTGGCTGGAAAAATCCTCGAAAAAAAATTGGGATGCGATGGCGATCTCGATGTTCTCAAGCTGCAAATTGCCCTCGATGCGTTAGAAAAAGCCGGCATCTTAACAAAAGAAATGGGGAAATATCGGCGAGTGACGCGAGAGGATATTCTCGAGGCCAAATTGCGCTGCTCCAGTAAAGGCTTTTGTTTTGCCATTCAAGATGATGAAGGCACAGAAGATATTTACGTGCGCGAAAGCCATTTGAGCAGCGCTTGGAATGGCGATCGCGTCCTTGTGAAAATTGTTAAAGAAGGTAGTCGCCGGCGCTCTCCAGAAGGTGCGGTGGAAGTGATTCTCGATCGCGCCAACCCTTCTCTCCTCGCCCGCATCAAAAAAACGACCAAAGGCTACCGCGCCCTTCCTCTCGACGATCGCTTACTGTTTGAATTGCAACTCCAAGACAACGACCCCAAACTCGAGGCAGCGATCGACCATTTGGTTCACGTCGAAGTGCAGCGCTATCCTTTGGGAGGCGATCTACCCGTCGGTCGAGTCACCAAAATTTTAGGCAGCGATGCCGAAGCCGCCAACGATATCGATATTGTCGCCTGCAAGCACGACCTACCGCAAAAATTTAGCGAAAAGCATCTCGAAGCCGCCAAAGCCTCTCCCAAACCCGCTCCCTCGGGGAAAATCGCCAAAGCCGAAATCAATCGTCGCTTGGATTTGCGATCGGTGCTAACGGTGACCATCGAAGACGAAAACTATCTCAATGGCAAGTATCCCGAACTCGTAGAAAATGCCTTTAGTTTAGAACCTTTGCCCGGAGACCAATGGCATTTAGGCATTCACATTGCAGACTTCTCCCATTACCTCGAATACGAGTCCATCTTGGACATTGAAGCAAAAAAACGAGGAACGGCAGTGTATTTGCGCGATTTTACCCTACCGCTCTTTCCCGAAACCATTACCCGGCGGTGTTCCTTTTTAGTCGGTCAAGAACGCCTGTCTTTGAGCGTCCTGCTGACCGTAGATAAAACCGGGCAAGTCCTCGAGTTTGACATTCAACCCAGCACGATCAAAGTAGACCACCAACTCAGTTATCAACAAGTTCAGTCTTTCTTGCGGGAACAAGAAGACGTTCCCTCAGAACTCGAGGAAGCTGTGGGCATGCTCGATCGCCTGTTTTACAATCTTGCCCCTTTGGTGAAAGCACAACGCATTCAGCGCGGCGGCTTTGAATTTTCTCTCATCGATTCGATCTGCCCATTTAAAGATGAAGGCCGCTTGGGAGCGATCGTTAACAATAGCGCCCTGCCCATTCGCGCCCTGCTGACAGAACTGTGCATCTTAGCAGGTAAAGTCGTTGCCGATCACTGTCGCGCCCTAGAATTACCCACCCTCTATTGCATCCAGTCAGAACCCGATCTCATGGAGTTGGAAGACTTTATTAAATTGGGACTCAATCTCAATTTAGATTTAGAGATGGAGTCAGAAGAAGAGATGCAGCCCCGAGATTATCAAAGTTTCGTGCAGGAGATTACCAATTCCGAACACCCCAAAATTCTGACCTATTGCCTGAAACATACCCTAAAATCCCCCTATTACAGCACCAAACCGGGAGCGCATTTCGGCTTGGCTTATAGCGACGGCTATTGTCATATTGTCAGTCCGGGACGACGTTATGCGGATTTGATGATGCAGCGCATCCTGCACGTTCTCTTTGATGAAGGTCGCGATCGCCGTTCGACGCGATCGAAAAAAGGGGTTAACCTCGGCAGCAGCAAATGTTATGAGGAAATCAACTGGAATGTTTTACCCACCCCAATTCAGGCACAATGGGAACACGATCTCACCGTCGCCGTTCATCATCTCAACGAACGCAATAAAGTAGCAGAAGATGCCGAAAATGACTTGGACGGTTTGAAAAAAGCCGAAAAAATGAAAGAACGCACCGGAGAAGTGTTCCAAGGATTAATTACGGGAGTACAGTCTTACGGTTTCTTTGTGGAAATTGAAGAGCTAATGGTAGAAGGATTGGTTCACGTCAGTTCCCTCAAAGATGATTGGTACGAATACCGATCGCGCCATAGCTGCTTAGTCGGGCGCAAAAATCGCACGGCTTATCGTTTGGGCGATCGCGTAGACGTACAGGTGAAAAGCGTAGATTACTATCGCCAACAGATCGATCTCGTCACCGTTGGCGGCGGGAGCGAAGCCAGCAACGAGGACTTTGAAGACGAGTAATTGACCCTCCCCGCTCTAAAGAGACGGGGATTCGGAAGTAGTCCAGTAACGAACT
>NZ_JCAMRX010000069.1:0-28376 GCF_059821285.1 Spirulina sp. LEGE 11439 | reverse complement strand
CAAAGTACCTAATTGATTCGATTTACGGAGCAATGAGCAAAGTAGCGAGAGAGACGATTAAACCCCCTTTAGACATTCATAATCAAACGATTTACAACACCGATGAAACCTTTAGAGAGCTTACTCATTATTTCGTAAAACAGGTAGATGAGTCGTTTCTGTGGAAGCTACAAAATGAGTATCCATCCGGTTATTGCCTCAAAACATGGGCTATGCTTCCTCTAGGATTAAAGAAAGCGAGTAAACCTATTAGGGGTGAGCTAAAAGGGATTGACCTGAAAGAAGCTAAAAATCTCATAGCCGACAGTTTAAAGGGTTTGGTGAAACTGTTACCCAAGCACTCGAATAAACAAAAATTAGTAGCTGAATTTGACCCCTTGAAGACCACACCAGAAGAAACATGGAAACTCTTTGAAAGCCTTGCAGGATAGTGGTTTTAAAATGTGAGATGCAAAAAAAATAGAGAGGTATTTTTCCCCTCTATTCGTTCATTTTGTCGTTAGATTAAGCGCCGATTTCCAATTGTTTTTCTAGTTGAGCAATAACCTTTTTCCTTTCCTCGTCCTCTTTCTCGAAGAGTTCGTCACAGCCTTTTTCAGCCTCCTTTTGTTCAAAGTAATAGTTAACGATGTGGTCAAAACAGTTATCTAAACTTGGAGGGACTCCCTCATTTTCGTTCAAGTAGTGACCGCTCCGAACTTTCCACTTGCCTGACTCTAAGTCAATCTCGCAAAGGTCGGGATTTTCCTCGTAAAACTCTACGATCGCATCCCAGTAATCGTCATCGTCCTCGATATAGGCAAACTTTGCCGCGAGTTTCATCTTAAACATTTCACCGATAGACGCATCATAAAAGTCCTTTTCAATAGTTACCGTTTCGTTATCGCTAGACATGATCAACAGTCCCTTTCCTCGTTTGTATTTTTATAGTAAATAGTTTAATTTAACCGGTCAATAAGTTATAAGTAAAACTAAACTTGTGTCGCTTTTAAAATATGGGACATTTATTCTCTTTATCGTTAGTAAAAACAGGTTAAATCTTTCTGTGAAAAGGCTTTGGGGCTGTACCCTTTGTATTTTTTGAGAATTAAACTAATTCAATTAGTTTAATTAATTCAATTCTCAGAATATACACACACTATCCCTAGGGAACGAAAGAATAGGGGTTTCGAGGACTAGAAACCTTTCTTCACAAACCGATCGACAGAATAACCTAATCATGCTTTAATTTCATTCAAATCAACGCGCCCTAGGCGAGTGCTACCAACACCCATCTAGGACGACTTCCACCCCCATTGATACCACCAACAGGAGGGCGTTTTTATTATGCCGGAAAACGAAAACAAGAGAAAGATAGTTCACTGGTCTGAAATCGACTTACCGAACCGACCGTTACAGCCTAAGCGGGAGATGCTAACGGAACGAGGATATCTCGACAGAAAACAGGTGTACGGTGAAGTCGTGTTAATTCGGTACGACCGTTCCTATGTCTCCTTTTGGGTTAAGCGATTTTTACTTAATCGATTAGGCGTAAGCGATCGCGAACTTTTTCGCCTTATCTCGGATAATTTAAGGGTAGAGAATATTTCAGGTAAGCCGATGTCACAACCATTCGAGACGAATATACCGGGGTTAGGAAAAGCGACCTTTGCGGAGTTCTTTCAGTTCCTATCGGAAGAAGCCGCTAAGGGTAGATTCTGGATGATTTTTGACAACATAGAAAACCGTTGCTTGTTCCTAACAGACAGCGCCGAACCCGGTCGCTTAACGTTGCCAACGAATAAATACATAGGGCTTAATCGTCTTGACGCTTGGCGCGACAGCATGGACGAATACGGACGATTACAACACCTATTAAAAACAGAGAAGGTAGCGCCTTCTTTTGAGGCTAATTGTTATCGTCCTGACGACTCTTTTGTTCGTTTCCAAAAAACAATTTACCGAATAGACGGTCTGTTCGGTACACAGTGCAGAGCTTCCGTTAGCGAGGGTTGGGAACTACTCAGACCCGCTAATTAATCGGTCAGATAATTCTCGTAAGGGGTTGTGGTCACTAGGCTACGCCTTTTTTTTTTGCTGTATACCCTTTGTATATTTCAGGAAAGCCTTTAAAGGCTTTAAAGGCTTTAAAGCCTTTATTAAAAAATACATACACTATAGCCTCATCGCGATTAGCGAATTAATAGTTTCCCCGACAGGGGTACAAGCGACAGACATTCCCCCTCTCCCATCCCTTCCAAAAAGAGAAAGAAAGCGTTGCGACGGCATTGAGTCAAGGTTTGATGAAATCAACAGAGCTTGACCTTGACGCAAGGACTAGCGGCGCTAACTTGTTCTCTAAAGGGATGGGGTAGGGGAAGTAACCCCGCTTAGCGATTTCGTTTAGTCTCTACAATTCCGTTAGTTTCTATCAGTAATTCGCCTAGCGACCCATGTTGATTTGTCAAAAACGCTTCTAGAGCCATTGGTATATAAGGATTGTGATTTCGGTCACATTTCATCGAACCGATTAACCTCATCAACTTTTCCTAATACTAATTAACCGATACAAGCGAATTGATTTTATGTAGTATGTAATATATTTTAGTTAATCTCACGTTATGAACCCATCGATATATAAGCGTTGCAGCGACTCTCTAGAAACGATGTAATCGCGTTACCGGGTATCAGACTACCTAAAGCCGTTATCGCTCGTCGTAGAGCGCTCTAGGTAGCTTAAGAAGCGTTCCGATAGGACGGGTTTAAGAAGGGGGGTGCGGGGGGAAACATTCCCGACGAACAGTTACGCGATCTCCTTTCTCTCTCCTCCCAACAATCGCGAAGTAAGTTTGCGAGACCTTTAAGGTTTCGTTATTCGTTACCCAGCGTTACTTCAAGCACGCGATCGCCTCGAGATAAAAACGCTCTGGCTTATATTCGTGTTGATTTGTCGAGAACCACTCTGTAACCCCTACCCTCTCGTTACCCCATAGGGGCTTATTTTGCCCTCTAACGAGTCTAACCTTACTCGGTATCTTTCCTCTAAAAAAAAAGGCACAGCCTAAAACTATACCCTCGTTATTCGCTTTGCGATCGCATTCGCTAACTATTCAGCAGGAAGAATATTGTCTGTCATTTTCCCTAAGTAATGCTTTTCGATTACTGCTACAGAGGTATCGCACCATTGTGCGACACGAGCTAACGGAACACCTTTATCAATTTGTTCCGTGATGAATGTATCCCGACAGTTGTAAGGAGTCGTATCTTGCTTGATAGGGTTAACGACACTTTTCCATGCTTTGTTATTAAAATTGCTTGTATTAATAACCTTACCTTTAGGAGAAGGAAAAACAAGAGAGTCGGACAGTACGTCAGTAGTCTTTAATCCTTGTAAAAAATCACGCAATTTATTGTTACACGGGAATATCCTTGTTTTGTTGTTTTTACTGCCTTTTACTCGCACTATTTTACCGCCAACGTAAACACACCCACCATCAAAGGTAATGCGAGAACAATCGCTATTTATATCGCCCCATCGTAGTCCTACCGCCTCGTTAGGACGGCAACCTGTTAAAAAAAGGAACTCAATTAAATCTGCATAGTGACTGTAATTGTATCCTGTGTATCCTCGTCCGTTCCAGTTACCTTTGTGGTTGCGAAAAGCTGCGATAACTTGCCTTTTGTCTTGTTCGCTAAAAGGATTGGGGTTAGTTCCTTTTTCGTAGTTATGTTTTAACTCTTTTGACATTCCATCAAAAGGATTGGTTCCTTTTATTTTTTTATGTTTTACCCCCCAATTGAATGCAGCGTTAATTTGAATCAAAACCCTTTTAGCCTGTCCTTCGGTAGTGTTGTCAAGTAGCCATTGGCGAATTTCCAGTGCTTTGTATGGTGACAAGACAGGGAGTTTTTTGAGTAAAGGTCTGATTTGCCTTTCGTGATAAATCAAGGTTGTTTCTTTCCAGCTTGTTTTTTTGTACTCGAAATATTGTTCCCACAAGTCTCGTACAGAGATTTCTGGGTAAATTTCTTTTACCTTCTCAAGATGACTTGCTCGCCTTGTTTTTGGTTTATATTTTTCAAGTGTCAAGTCAAAACATTCGTTAACAATATCAGCGTTGATAGCATCTATTTTTCGCTGTGCGATAACACGGTTATCGCTTGTATCTGCCATCCCAAGCGATAACGCCTTTGCTCGACCTCCAAAGATTTCACGAGGAAATCGAACCCGTAAACGGTTACTCGCGCTTTCTAACCGAGCTATCCCTCGGTCTGAATACTTGCGATCTTCTGAGTACATTGCAATAACACCTTGTCTGGACTACTCGTTCATCATATCCACAAAGTGTACGAATTGTGTACAAAAACGATAAGATAATTGTGTACAAAGTCTGAATCGCTTATATAGAAAGAATTTATTTGTTTTGGAGTAGAGCTTCCCAAGCTCTAGTTGCGGGTTCGATTCCCGCTACCCGCTCTTTTAAATCTCGCGTTTGGAAAGTCTTGCACCGTGTTCTTCATAAAAAGACAGGGTTTTCAACAGTTGCAAAGCAGACTCATAGGATTCCTCGATTAACTCCTCTCGCTCCTCTGGTGTATCGACTAAATCTTCCGTGACTAACTGTAATAACCCTAACATCGCATTTAACCGCGTTCTCACCTCATAGGAAAGGCGATTTCTCAATTCCCGAGAAGCTCGCAAAGAAGCTCGGATCAAACTCGCATTCGTCGGTAAAACAACTTTAGGCGTTTTTGCTCGACCAAACTGCATCCCGTAGAGTTTGGCATATTGTCCATCCTTGGCGAGTAATTCCTCGTGATTGCCAAATTCAACAACACGTCCTTTTTCCATCACAGCAATTTTATCGGCTTGTCGCACCGTAGAAAGACGGTGAGCGATCACGAGAGTCGTGCGATCGCGGCAAAGTTCATCGATCGCCTGCTGTACCAACCGCTCCGAAATCGTATCTAACGCACTGGTGGCCTCATCGAGAATCAAAATCTGAGGATCTCTCAACAAAGCACGAGCGATCGCAATACGTTGTCGCTGTCCTCCCGAGAGCAAAGTGCCGCGATCGCCGATTTCCGTCTCAAATCCCTTCGGCAAGTCCATAATAAATTCATAAGCACAAGCTCGTTTTGCTGCTTCAATAATCTCGTCTTCTGTCGCCTCATTTTGGCCATAAGCAATGTTATAAGCAACAGTATTATTAAATAAAAACGTATCTTGAGAAACAACCCCCATTGCTCTTCGCAAACTGCGGAGTTGAAAATCTTTAAGGTCAATATCATCAATCGTAATGCGTCCTTGAGTGGGTTCATAATAGCGAGGAATTAAATCCACCAAAGTCGATTTACCTGCCCCAGAAGACCCCACTAAAGCTACTGTCGTCCCTTTCGGCACCCAGAAATCGATATTTTGTAAAACGAGTTCGTCATGGTCGGGATAAGCAAACGCAACCTTCTCAAAGCGAATGCCGCGATCGATACCTTGAAATTGTTGCGTACCGTTTTTCATGAGCGGCTTATCATCCCGTCGCAGAAAGCTCGCTGCGATCGCCACACTGGGGACGACATTGGCAAATTTACTGCGATTGCCGTTTAATTTTCCGACAATGGGAATTAAGCGAAAAAGTGTCACTAAATAAATCAGAAGAATGGTAGAAAGGGATTGCAAGCGATCGATAAAAAGGTAGCGACCGAGGGCAACAATGGCAATCACCACCAAAATGCCAGCCACTTCATTAATGGGGCTAATCATGGCATAATTAGCTTGAGCTTTAAAATCTGCTTGTTCTTGCTCGCGAATGAATCCGGCAATTCTTTGATATTCTACTTTTTCCATACTTGATGTTTTGATTAAGCGAATACCGGCAAGAATTTCCAGTAATTTTCCCGAATAAGCACTCGATTTTTGCGAGACTAATCTGCCGTAAGTTTTCGCTTTTTTGATCAGATATTGATTGCTTAAAGCGATGCAGGCTAAAAGGAACGTAGAAACTATAGTTAACTGCCAAGATAACGATAATAATACCCACAGAAAAACGAAAATAGTAATGGCGTAAGTTAAAATTTGCAGGGCAAATTTAATTGCACTGACCGTGCGTCCGATTTCTCGATTTAAAAAGTTAACAATATCGCCAATTTTTGTTTTACTATAATAATCAAGATCTACTTCTAATAATAACTTTAATCCTTCTAAACGCATGCCATTAACCAAATACCGAGAAAAATAGCTTGCAACAATTTCTGTTAAATAAGCGGTGAGATTTTTTAAAACAATAGCGAATAAAACCGCCCCCAACATCGCAAAATATTTCCAATCTCCCGGAAAGCGATCGAAAAAAACGAATATCTTTTGTAAAAATGCCGGTCCTTTTTTTAAGATTTGGTTATCTTGACCGAGAAAACCCAATAGGAGCGGTACGATTAATGCGGTACTAATCCCATTAAAAACGGCTCCAGAAAATCCCGAAAGAATTGTTAAAATGACTAAAAATCGATGCCGGAGGGCGAATTTAAGCAATAATCGGTTAGGGGTCATGGGTTTATTAAGTTCGCGATCGCTTCTTTTAGAATAGCAGCCATAGACTCAAGACTATAATACTGTACGCATCGCTCTCTTGCTTTGCGGCCAAGCGCGATCGCTTCGTCGTAATGCTGGAAAATAGCCTCTATTTGCGTGGCAATTTGTTGAGGAGAACTCGGATCCACCAGAAATCCCGTATCCCCTAATATGTTGGGAATATCGCCGATACGCGTAGAGATAATAGGCTTAGCCATGGCCATTCCGTCGGTGAGTTTGAGGGGAAACTGTGCTTGTGCGACAGGGTTATCGCGTTGAGGGACGACAATAATATGAGCCGCCGAGACAATTTCCGGCATGGTTTGCGCGGGTTGGGGGGGTAAACTAATAATCCATCGTCCCCATGTTTCCTTTAATTGGCGATCGTAATCGTCATAAGGACTCCCCCCGACAATGACTAAGCGAAGATCGTCCCAGTTCAGGCGATCGAGCGCCATGAGAATATCTTCGACCCCTTTATAAGGTCTAGGGGCTCCCGGAAACATTAAAATGCGATAATCTTGCAAATTGTGTTTCTTGCGGCTGACTTCGGGATCGTACTGTTGCGGATCGAAAAGTTCGGTATCTTTACCATTGGGAATGTAAATTCCGCCAAAGCGGTGTTGGAGAAATTGAGTGTGAATGGTGACAAGATCGGCGTAAGAGACGAATTTTTCCATCCATTTGAGGTAAAAGGGATGTTCGGGAAAACGTAAGGCTCCATCGGGTTTAATGATATCTCGAGCGAACTGTTTGATACTTTCTGGATAGTTGAATTCATCGCCGCCGTGCCACCCTAATTCCCAATCATCAATGTCTAAAATAATCGGTTTTTTGCTTTGCCATTTTTTCCATAAAGCAATACCTAATGTTGTGGCTTTCGGTCGCAAAGGATAAAGAATATCGCCACTAATGGCTTGCATTAACTGGCTGGCCGAACGAAAAAATTGAGGATAATTACTCCCTTGAATCGTTTTCAAAGGAAAGTGAGTGATTTCAGGATCTGGAGGGGTATCACCAAATACAAAACCTAAAATTTCGACATCATATCCTAATTTTTCTAAGGCGCGAGCGAGAAGAAAAGTTCGCACTGCTCCTCCCCATCTTCCTGCACCACTTTTGGAAAGGTCGCTAACGAGAATAGAGAATTTCAAAGGTCTTTGAGCAGGAGAAATAATCATTATTGAATAGTTTTAGAATCAATATTCTTTTAGCAATAAACTTAAAAATTTCTATCAGAGCGATATTTTCCGGCAAATACTTGTTGCAACCAAATTTCCAAGGTGAGCGCCAGACTGAGCTTATCGGCAAGATTTTTCCCGTCGAGGTGATCGTGCCAAGCCTGTTGGATATTTTGCACCTGTTCGGAACTTAAATAGTTACGATAATAAGCATTGGGATCGTTCAACATTTTATCATAGAGCAAGCGAGCCGGCTGTTGGCGAATCCAGAGATTGGGGTGGATAAAATTCTGACGCTGCGATCGCGAAAGATCGGGATTCCAATTGATTCCTAAAAATTTCAGTTTGCGGGTAATTTTATTTTGTAAGCGATGAGTTGTTTTCCTGATTTTGCGATTCCAGTTGGGCGAGCCAATGGGTTCTCCAGTTCCTTGTCTGGGAATGGTTCGATAAAACTTAGGAAAGCTTGCCAGTAGCATATCTTCGTATAGTTTATTTCCTTGTTTGAGATGCAAGGGAATCGAGTAGAGAAATTCTGTTAACTGATTATCTAGAAAGGGTAAGCGAGTTTCTAGTCCGGAGACTAGACTTAAAGTAAAATCTTTGGCTAAAAATGAACGAATGCGATTATCGATATAAAGAATATGAAAAGAACTATCTAAACGATTAAAATACTCCTGAAATCGTTGTAAGATTGAGATTCTATGATCGTTAGATAAGGCAAAATTATTCAGTCCTAATCGCTTTTCAACATAATAGGAAAACTGTTCTTTTGTTAGGAGATGATCGCCGCCGACAATGCCATCGCCGCCGGCACCATGTAAGTTACTCTCATATAAGTTTAAGCGTCCGATTTCTTTGAGGATCGGCACAAAGTGCATATGGAGAATACTGCAAGAGCCATCAGTTTGCCAAATGTTACTCCCGCGAGATTGCAGCCAATTTTCGGCATTGATATCAACGGGATAAAAATTTGCTCCTTTGACTTTGGCAACCTTTTGGGCAATTTGAACATCTTCGCAGTCTGACTGACCGAGAGTAACGGTTTCGAGAGCATAATCGAGGGGAGGAATGGCGGCTAAAATGGCTCGCGAATCTAGCCCTCCGCTTAGGGTTAACCCAACTCGTTCGCGATCGCTACTGTGGCTGCGAGATTCAACGCTGAGGCGAAACCGTCGTCCTAGTTCTTCAACCAGTTCTCGGCGATCGATAGATTCTTTTAAAGGAGAAATTTCATCCCACCACCAGTATCGCTGTTGAGATAGCGATTGTTCCTCAATATTCCATGTTAAAACTGTAGCGGCAGGAAAGAGTTTAACATCGGTAAACCAAGTGCGATCGTCGATAAAATAGCGCAACCCTAAAAAGTCTTCAAGGGCATAGGGGTCAATTTGGGGTTGATATTCGGGAAGTCCGAGAACTGCTTTCAGTTCCCCACTCCAAACGAGGGCATTTTTGTAAACCGTCCAGTAGAGACGGCGCATTCCGTGGCGATCGCTAATTAGGTAAAGTTTTTGGGCATCGGTATCGTAGAGACAAGCGATAAAAACACCATCAATCTGTTTGAGAAAGGAAAAATTTTGGTTTTGTTGGTAAAGAGAGACGAATAATTCTGGATCGCTTTGAGGAGTCAGTCCGTACTGTCTGCACAGTTCATCCTGTTTGTAAAATTCTCCATCCAACCAGAGGAGATATTGTCCGCAATGATAGGGCTGGGATTGTTTTTGGAGAATATTGACATGAATGCGCGTCGCACAAACGCGATCGTTACAGAATATCTTATCCTGCTGATAAAAATCCCGATGTAGCATCATTTGCGCCATTTTCTCGATTAACCCTCTAGCATTTTCACGGAGGGAATCCGAGCAAACCAATCCAAGCAAACCGGGCATTGTTAGCTAATCTCCGACGGAAGTTAGGGTGCGATGTAGCCCGATTATAAACATTACTGACAAGGAATTGACCTCAACTTAGTATTTCTTTGGTTTGCGATCGCGGTGGGCAAAGAAATTACGGGTTACAATGCAGTTCATTCAGACTCTTTCTTTTTAGAGTGAAAGCGAATGCCGACAAAAAGATCGTAGAGAAACCCCAAAAAATCTTTGCCTTGAAAAATTCCTAATGAAAGAGGACTGCCTTTTGATTCTAACAAAGGTTTCGTCGCGCGATAAGCGGGTTGATATTTATACCAAGGAATCGACGGCCAGAGATGATGAACAAGATGATAATTTTGTCCCATAATCATCAGATTGAGGATAGGACTGGCGTAGACGCGGGCATTTTTCCAGCGACTTTGTTCGTGAAAAGGACGATGGGGAAAATAATCAAAAAAGAGTCCCAAGGTAATGCCGACGACGAGGGCGGGAACAAACCAATAGTCAACAATATAAGAGAAAAATTGATAGCGAAGGGAAACTCCAATTAAAATCGCAACACACAAGCGACTGAGAAACCATTCTAGGAGTTCGTATTTTCGCCATAAGCGGCGTTTAAAAAAGAAAACTTCGTGATAGAAGAAACGGGGTGCAATTAACCAAAGAGGACCCCCAGTAGAGACGAAATGATCCGGGTCATTTTCAGGATCGTTCACGTTGGCGTGGTGCTGAAGATGAACGCGGGTAAAGACGGGAAAGGCAAATCCTAAAATTAAAGCGCTGATATGTCCTAAAGCAGAATTAATCAGACGGTTGGCATGAGCAGAATTGTGAGAAGCATCATGAATGACCGAACCTGATAGGTGCAAGGCGAGGACATTAAGCCAAAAACTTAACCAATGGGGCCAATTTCCCAGAAAATAACCGTAACTCGATACGGCTAGGAGAATTACTGCGATCGTACAGAGAAGAACATTGGGATTAAACCCTCCTGGTGCGAGTAAAAATTCCTTGGGAACGTTCAGAGGCTTTTGCGCCACCTGCATCGTCTACCTTGCTCCTTTAACTTAAAGTTTATTTGGGTATTGTAGGATAGAATGGCTTTAAATTAAGAGTTATGAAGAAAACTAATCATTTTTGACCCATTCTCTAAGATTTCCCAGTAACGATGATTTTCCGGTATCTATTAATGAATGCGATCGGGGAGTTTACCTTTTTTCAGCATTTGCCGCTAGATTAGCTCTTTTGTACTGCTTGAGGACATTTTCGAGGGCAAAATAGGCCGGCTTGGGTTGAAAGTCGGTATCAAAGATGCAGGGCGTGGAATGAGAATCGCGTTCGGGGGGCTTGTAGAAAGCATGGCGATCGCTTAGCCCCCAGAGATTAAAACTTTTACAGCCAGAAGTGAGGGCAACATCAAGAACTTTCCCATAGGCCTTCCCTTGCAAGGCGTATTTTGCGGATGAGGGGAGATTTTGGGCGGGAGGATAAATCGGCAGAGAAACTTCGCTAATGTGCACGGAAACACCGAGGCTTTGCAGTTGTCGGATGAGATCGCGAAGTCTCCATTTTGCAATCCCAAGGGTTCTAAAAACTTCGTTATGAACCTGTAAACCCACGCCGTGAATGGGGATGCCATTCTCTTTCATTTCTTTGACCATTTGGGCGATCGCATTCCAACGAGTGATGGTGTGGAGACGATAATCGAGGTAGACGAGATGAGCGTGAGGATCGGCTTCCTGCGCCCATTGAAAGCATTTGGGGATAAAGTTCTCGATCTGACTCCAGATAGATTTGCGGATTTTGCCTTTGTCGTCGATCGCTTCGTTGACGACATCCCAAGCAGTGCAAACATCCTTGTAGCGATCGACGATGGCAAAGATGTAATCTCGCAGAGTATTTTCTAATTCGAGTGTGGTGAGTTTTCGCAACCATGAAGCGCTACTCATATGCCAGCAGAGACAATGACCTCGCATCGTGAGATTGTGAGTTTTGGCAAAGTTAGCAAGGCGATCGGCAGAGTCAAAATGATAATTTCCCGATGTCCGGCGAATCGTATTGAATTTCATCTCATATTCGGGAACGAGAAAGTCAAATTCCCTAGGTAGAAGAGTTTGTAGAGGGAAGGTTTCATCAAAGAGGTTTTTGTGATTGATGGCAGTGCCGAATTTGAAGTTAGGAAGATAGTTTTTGAGAGGCATAGATAATACATTGCTTTTGATAAATATATCGAAACAGAAATTTTTCCATTTCCAACAATAAAGTGATTATATATGAGCAATAGCTAGATAGAGTGAATTATCATCAAAAGCGATGGGAAGGTGAACTTTACGAATCTAAGTCGCTATAGCAATTATGGTAAACGAACCTATCGCCGACACTTCCACCAAGGATTGAGGTTAGAGGGAATCAACCAAGGGCTAATCGAAACAGTGATGTGTTGTAAATTGTCTCGTATTTCAATCGGCGATCGCATTGAATTGTCCAAAGCAGCAAGATTATCAAAGTTATGGGTAAAGTTACAGACGCGATCGCATTATCTCTGCATCTCACTTTATACGATAAAATTAATCTCCTATTGAGAATATTTTTTCTGTTCCCAAACTCTCTCTTTATTTAATTATCACTGGAAATGAATAGAAGCTGATTGTCGATAACTGTCCCCTCAGTGCCTTATCATCCACTTCTCAGAATGATGAGTTAGGCTGGCAGCAGATCGGAAATTCACATTTTTATCGCATCTCTCCATGCAATTCCTCCAGTGGCTTCACAAGTTTGAGCGTAACCTCGGACGGCGTTTTGACCCCCATTCCCTACAATTCCAGTTGACCATTGGTATTGCAGCAATGTCCGTATTGGGGATTAGTAGCGTTACATTTGGCGTTGCGTGGAAACTCGATAACTTAATTATTTCTTCTCATAAAAAACAAGTCGAACAATTAGCAGAACGTTTTAGCGAAAGCGTAGAAATTTATAGCGAAATGATGAGCGTAGATGAGGCGATTGAAAGAGCGATCGCTTACCTCGCAACGGAAGAAAATGCGATTTGGGTCGCACGTCCTAACGGTTCAATTGCAGCGAGATCGAAGAGTTTGACGGAAGGACAAGATCGCTTGCTCTTAGTTGCCGATCGCCAAGCGACTCCCATTCCCAAAGTTTTTAATATTCAAGATAATTATTGGACGATTTGTGCGGGAAATCTGAAAGTAAGCGGGCGCGTTGTGGGCAAAATGAACATCGCTCGCAATATTACCATCGATCGCCAAATGTTTCGCAAGCTCCTGTGGACGCTTTCCTCAGTCAGCGCGATCGCGATCGGAGTCATTACCCTTGCCATCGCCATTTACATCAAAAAATCCCTGCAACCCTTGCAGAAAATGAGCCAGTTGACCGCCAGTTTTTCCGCAGAACAATTAGGCAAAGAACAACTTTATCTCGATTCCGCCCCCAGCGAACTCCACCAACTGGAAAACGCCTTCAATCAGATGCTCGAACGCTTTCACGAATCATGGGAGCATCAGCGCCAATTCGTCAGCGACGTTTCCCACGAATTGCGAACGCCTCTCACAATTGTTTCCGGTTACTTACAAAGTACCCTGCGACGGGGAAGTAACTTAAGCGATCCGCAAAAAGAAGCCTTAACCATCGCTTCTTCCGAAGCCGATCGCACGGTACAATTGCTTGAAGACTTACTCGAACTCGCTCGCGCCGATAGCGGACACCTGCATCTTCGCAAAGAACCCGTGCTTTTAAATGATTTCAGTGCAGAAGTCGTCGCGATGGCAAAACAATATCATAGCGATCGCGAAATCGAGTTTGAAAATACCCCGCAACTCATCGAAGTTTGCGCCGATTTTAATCGCCTCAAGCAAGTCTTATTAAATTTAATCGAGAATGCCGTCAAATATTCTGAAAGCGGCCCCATTACCGTCACCATCTCTCGCGACAAAGATCGCGGTGTGATTCACGTGCGCGATCGCGGTCCGGGGATTCCCCTTCCTCAACAAACTCGTATTTTCGAGCGTTTTTACCGTCTTGATGAGGCGCGATCGCGGATGACGGGAGGAACGGGTTTGGGATTATCCATCGTGAAAACCCTCGTCGAAAGCATGGGGGGCATGATATCCGTGCGCTCTAAATTGGGTGAAGGAAGCACTTTTACCGTTTGTCTGCGCTTGGTTAATAACCAATAACAAACGGATCGCGAGGGTTGTGCATCAAAATTGCCGGAAATTGGCCCTTCCGAGCAGATTTGAACGGTCATTTGGGTTGAAGGAGGGAGGCTTTGCTCACAAGATTCTCCTAGAATTGCATCTTACTTGTTTTATTGTGCCATACCCTTGATTATTTACGGGTTTTCAAGGATCGCGATCGCCCGCAAAATCACTGATATTGAGTCAAGTTTGCGATCGCGATCGCACTCTTTTCCTAATTTTCATCATCGTAAAGCCTGTATGAACTCACTCAAAACCACCTTTTGCGATCGCATTTTCCCGCGATGAAGTTCACGCGAGTCGAGAGGCTTCGTCACGTTACTCATGGAGCAAACAGGAGATGATAAAGAAGTCGAGAGAGAAACCTAAAAAAAATCATGTTAAACCTGCAACTCATCCCCGGTGCAATTTCTGAAATCTTCGCCACAGCTTGCGATACGGGAATTTTAACTCTCAGCGATCGCTACGGTTTAATGGCAGCAATCCTCAATGAAAATCTTGATGACAATGAACGTAGAGCTATCAATCGCATTCTTCATGCCGTGCAACGAGGGAAGATCCAAATCGCTACAGTTTAATCGTTGCAATGACTTTCTCTCATATTAAGTTTCACTTGAGTTGTCAGGTCTCCCTACCCGAGCGGTTGGGGATTTTTTTGTCCATTACGATCGCAATCGCCATTCAGTGGAAATCCCGATCGCATTTCGATGTGATTTCGATCGTATAATAAAGTGCGTAAATTCACGGACACACCCGCATCGAGATCGCCGCACTCGTTCAACAAAAGCGAAATAATATAAAGTGTCGAGAGAAAAACCTCAAAAACAATGCTGAATCATCTCCTCATCCCCGGTGCAATTTCTGAGATTGTTGCTTCTATTTCGGATACAAAAGTATTGACACTGAGCGATCGCTACGGACTCATGGCTGCCGTACTCGATGAAAACCTTGATGAATACGAACGACACGCAGTGAACCGCATCCTACGTTCCGTTGCCCGAGGAAAACTCCAATTCGCGACCGATTAGAACATGAAAAAGACAAAATTTCTCTCGCATTCAGTTTTTTGTTTGAACCCTAAACAATCCTCGAACTCCCCCAGTTCGAGGATTTTTCTGGGATAAGTAGAATTATGTTACGTGACATCCCTCACATCACTGAAAAAATTCGATCGCGAGATTTCCCGACAGAGATCGATAAAAATCTTGTCTGAATGCACTTTCAACTATTCATCAAGATCGCGAGATCGCGCGATGTAATTCACACATCACGCCGTGCGAAGGGGTAATATCAAACTGGTTACCGCTTAATTTGTTTGCAATGGGAATATCCCATCAGATATCGGGTTCATGATCGACCGGAAAATCTTTGTTGCGATCGCGCTATCGAGTACCCTGATTTTTTTGGTTTCTTTGGGGGCATTTATTCGCGATCGCCGACGAGTTATTACCCTAACCCTCGCAACGGGTTCCGCCACAGGAGCCTATTATCCGTTTGGCGTGGCGATCGCGCAAACTATTGCCCAACATCAACCCAAAATTGACATTCACGTTATCCAAACGAATGGCTCTCGAGAGAATATGAAATTGCTCGAGTCTGGAGAAGTGCAACTGGCGATCGCACAAAGCGATACTCCGACCTTTCCTGCCGCTCGAGCCATTAGTATTTTATATGCCGAACTCTTTCATCTTCTGGCCACAAAACCTTCTCAAATTCAAACCATTGCCGACTTAAAAGGTAAGCGTATTGCCCTCATGCCCGAGGGAAGTGGTTCTTACGATGCGTTTTGGACAGTTGCTCGACATTATAACCTAACAAAACGAGACTTTCAGATTATCGAAATCACCCCAGAAGATGCTTTAAAAGAGTTTCATCCTAATAATATGGATGCAATTTTTCGCGTTCAACCCGTCGGCAATATGTGGACGCGAAAATTATTGCAAAAAACAGCAGGAAATCTCATTGCTATCGAGCAAGCGGCTGCCATGAAAATCCTCATTCCTTATTTGGATGAGGGAGTGATTCCCAAAGGAATTTATCAAGCATTGCCCCCCATTCCCGATCGCGATCTCGATATGGTGGGCGTACAAGCTACATTATTAACTCATAAAGCCATCAAACCGGAAATCGTGCGCGAAATTACAGAGATTCTCTATGAATACCGACATGATTTAGTTAAATTAGAACCCAGAGCTGCCGCCATCAAGCCTCCCCATGTTGGCAGTAATGTCGGGCTGCCTTTACATCGCGGGGCAAGGAGTTATTTCGAGCGAGAAAAGCCGAGTTTTTTAACTGAAAATGCCGAACTCTTCGCGTTTATGCTTTCTCTCTTAACTTTATTATTTTCTGCAATTTTTTCTTTGCGATCGGTACTCTTCCAAAAACAAAAAAATCGTGCCGATAAATACAATTTGCAAATCTTAAAACTGACCGAAGCGGCTCAAAACATTGAAGATCTCGAACAACTTCACAGTTTGCGATCGCAATTATTTGCTATTTTCCGTAAAGTGGTCGAAGATCTCGATTTAGATCGCATCACCCCCGAGTCGTTTCAGTCCTTTAGTTTCACATGGGAAGCCGCCATCAATACCATTCACCATCGCGAATTAATCACCTTAAATAAAAGCAGAGAAATGGAATCAGAAAAATAGTTATTAATTATTTCCTGTTTTCTAACTGGTGACTGGTGACTGGTTCGATGCGCGTTCCCTATTAACGCAATCTTGGAAAACTGGGCAGATCCACAGAGGCTAAAGACTTGAGTTTTTTCTGGGAACGAGGCTGAAGGGTAGGAGCAGGTGAAGGTGTAGGGGTTGGGAAATGTGCGATCGCCGAGCGATGGGCGCGATCGCTTTTTCCCTTGCGAAAATCCGGGAGAGAGACATTCAAGCCAATAGTCGGCGGTTGATGGGAATATTGAGGAGGAGTTGGAGAACTCGAAGCTGTTGTTTCCGGTACGGCTTGAGAAAACTCTCGCTCTTCTGGTTCTCGTGGAGGTCTGCTCATCGTGCGCTTGACCCAACTCGGCGGCTCTCCAATTTCCGATTGCTGATTTCTAAATTGTAACGACCACGGTTGAATGGGTTTGGGTTTCTGAGAACCCGATAAATTATGCGGTGGGGGAGTAGGTGGCGCGGCGGGAAGCATTTCTGGCGATCGCGTTGGCGAAACGACTCCAAGAGAACGAGGATCTCCGAGGGAAAATTGCGAAAAATTCTCAGACTCTGCCATTGTTTTGACTTCAGGAGCAGCAGGAGGCAAACTCAAATACTTGTCCAAAACCGATTTAAATTGCTGGGTGTGTTGTTTTTGGCGGTTGAGGCGATCGCGCAACTGTTGAGAGTTATCCGAAGCTTGTACGAGAAGTTGAGATTGTTCTTCATAGCGCTGTCGCACGAGGGCGCATTCGCGTTCCAACTGGACGATATGAGTTTGGGCAACTTCTAACTGAGAGGTGAGGGTTTCAATGAGAGAATGCTGGCGTTGGGCGACATGGTGGGAAGCTTCCAACTCTTGAAATAACAATTCGACCTGAGCTTGTGCCTCGAATAGTTCCGGATCGGGTTTGGATGAGGGGAGAGAATTTTGACGCGATCGCCGTCGTTCGGTTTCCAAGTCTTCTCGGGTTTCCGTGAGTGCCTGCTCTAAGGTTGCCACCTTTTTGAGTAATTCGCGATTGCGCTGGCGTAATTTCCGTGCCAGCGTAAACCAATCGGCCTCGTTCACGGTATGGGGATTATTGGTAAAAATTTCTTCTGAAGAGGGAAGTTGCTCGAAAACTCGTGCAGCTTGCGATTCACCCAATCCTTCTTTGGCAGAAGGTATCTCATTACCGCCTGTGGTAAAAGAGTCGGTGGAAAAAGAGTCATCAAAAGAAGATTCGCGGCCCGAGTTTTCTTCTGGTGTGGGTTGATTCTTATTGACTTCACTCATAACTTTGGATTGACCACCGTTTTCTGAACAGCAATAGTCGCGATCGAGGAAATTGTGTCGAGATGCTATCGCAAACGAATCGAGCATTCCTCTATTGTAGGATAATGCAAAAAGGGAAATCAGGAGTAGTGTATCGGGAATGAGTGCAATTTCTTCATTGATAATTGTTCATTGTTCAAGGCGTTTTCCTTCGAGTAATAAGCGCCGTTCTGCCCGAGCGATCGCTCTATAGGTGGAATTGACGGCTTCTGGTTCTACTGAAATAGCAGTAATGCCCCATTCAATGAGGCGATCGATGAGGTCGGGAGAGCGGACTGCAGCTTGACCGCATAAGGAACAAGGAATTCCTGCTTTTCGCGCTCCACGGATTAACGTTTCCAGAGCGATCGCTACGGCAGGATGAGATTCATTATAAAACTGCTCGAGTTGGGAATGTTCGCGATCGGTTCCCAATAAGAGTTGAATCAGATCGTTCGTCCCGATCGCAATGCCTTGCACCCCAGCCTCCACATAGTCCGACAGCAAAAAGATCGCCGAAGGAACTTCTAGCATTATCCACAGTTGAAAAGACGATCCTTGCAAAAGTCCAACCGCTTCCACTTGTTTGCGGGCGGCGACAAATTCCTCAACACCACGAACAAAAGGCAAAATGAGATTTATATTGCTCCATTTTTCTCGCACTTGTTGTAAGGCGGCCAGTTCTATCTCAAAGAGAGCGGAATTGAGACGATAAGTATGAGTTCCTCGGATTCCAAGAGAAGGATTGAGAGCGATTTCAGGCGATTCTGGTAAAGGCGGACATTCTGGCGATCGCCAATCTGTCGAACGATAAAAAACCGGACGCGGCGCAAAAACTTCTGCCAACCGATACAAATGTCTGACTAATTCAGCAATTAATTCTTGTCGATGATGCAACCACCACGTTAAGGACTGAGACTGCAATAACCCCAACATCATTAACTCAGAACGCAGTAAACCCACCCCATCCACCGGAAGACGAGAAGCACGTTCAAAAGAACTGGGTTGACTGAGATTCACTAGTACCTGCGTCGCAATCAGAGGAAGTTCTCCTTCTCGACCTGATAACGGGTGACGGATGACGGGTGACGGGTGACGGATGACAGGTGACGGGTGACGGTTTTCGTTTTCTGCCAAATAAATTTTCCCTTGGGTTCCATCAAGGAGAACGGATTCGCCGGTTTCCAGTAATTGTGTTGCGTCGATCGCTCCCACCAATGCAGGGATATTCAATTCTCGCGCTAAAATCGCGCCGTGACTGGTGAGATTGCCTTGTTCGAGGACTAATCCCGCCGCTTGTTCGAGTAGGGGAAACCAATAGGCTTCTAAGGTTTTTGCGACTAATATTTCCCCATCGGGGATTTTCGAATGCACGTTATCGCGAGAAACCAACACGCGCACGGGCGCGATCGCTTGTCCGGGGGAAGCACTGACTCCCGTAACAACAGGAAGCGCAACGGGAGTTGCAGAGGGAGATAATGCCCTCGGACGGGAAACAAATTCCCGTTCTTCATTCCACTGCACCAAATACAATTGCTGAGTCGTTTCTCCTCGAGATAAGACCCATTCCCAAGAAAAGTGAGGGGGTTTTTCCGACTGTATTTTTTGAGTGAGCGCAACGATCTCTGCGAGTATTTCTGGATTTAAAACATCGTTTTCCTGTTCTGCTTCTGGAAGCGTGCGGTTTTCTAGGCAATGGGATGACGAGGAAACAAATTCTTTAACAATTTGACAAATTCGCGTTTGACGACCAGAATGCTTTTTTGGGATTTCGCCAGTTGCGGGATTAATGTCATAGGTTTCCGGTTGTACTTCCCCGCGCATCCAAGTATGCCCCAGTCCTCGCGTTGCTTCAATTTGCCATTGAGTGGGGTTGGCCAATACCCGTCCCGAGGCGATCGCGTCCCCGATAGGTTGCACTAAAACCGCGATTTGAATGCGTTCGAGTTCGATACCCGCACGCTGCCAATAAAATAAACTCTTGGCTCGGAATAGTTCACTCCAAACCTGTTTGAGGGCATTCTCAAAAGACTGAGGTTCGCACCAACAGGCTCGCGATCGCAAAAATCCTTGTAAGGGAGAATCCACGGTTGAAGCAATCGTTAAGGAAGGACGCAAAATTAAGGTTTGCGTTGAAAGTTTGCGAGCAGCAAGCAGGAACTTATCGAGCCATGATGAGGGCAATGAGATTGTGATGATATCTTGGCAAATCGTGCGAGCCAGTTGTTGCAAGACGCGATAGTCATTGACATCAATATGCAGAGAAGAATCAGAAAGATCTGTCAAAATGGGCTTGGATTCTCCCGGAATCGTTAAAAATTGCTGCCATGTTGTCGTTGCGATCGCAAATCCGGGAGGAATGGGATACCCTTGTTGGAGCAATTGGCTCAAAACAAAGGCTTTTTCCCCGACTTGCGATCGTTGGGAGGGTTTGATGCGATCGAGCCATAAAAGATCGGGCATGGAGGCAGTTAGCAGTTATCAGCGATCGGTAGGGATGTTAAATTTAACGTCCGTACATTCAGTTATCAGTGAAGATTTTCCTCACAAAATTCGAGGAGTCGGTTTAAGCCCCAAAATTCATCTTCTTGAGTTGTTGGCGTGGAAATATGGGAAACGTGACCGCCTTGGGAGGTTAAGAGAAGATGAGCATGGGGATTTTGGCTCGTGCGTTTTTGAATTTCTGGAACTAAGGTGGGATCGAATAAAGGATCTTCGGCAGCGTAAACCAAGAGATAAGGACGTTCTAATTGCTCTAATAAGTAAAGACCGCTCGTTTGATAATAATAATCTTTAACGGTTTTAAAGCCATAGTAGTCGATAACCATTTCGCGATCGAAAGCCCGAATCGAATCAACTCGCTCGATTGCTTCTGGTTTAACACTCTGGGGAAAGCGATCGCCCCGCAATTCGGCCGCTTGGCGTAATTCCCGCGCTAAAACCCCTTCGATGATGCGCCCGATGGGACTTTGCACCAAATGAGTTAAGGAGCGATCGCTTTCTAAGTTGGGGGATAAAACCGCAGCAGTCCGAATATAAGAACATTTCTCTTCCCGGGCTGCTTTTAAACCCCACAAGGAAAGCTGCCCTCCCAAGGAAAAACCCGTTAAGGCGACACGAGGCGGACAACCCAACTGCACCAACTGTTCGGCGAGTTTGACTAAATCAAATCCTTCGTGCCAACCATCGGAAGACGGAACGGGAGAGAGTTCTGCGCTTTTACCATGCGATCGCCAATCGTAAACTAAAACCGCCCAACCTCGGACGTAGGCTTTACGGGCAAGTGTACGAGCATACCATGCTGTTTTTAAATCTCCTGTAATGCCATAGGTAATTATCATCGTACCTATAGCATGAGGCGGACAACTCCACAATCCCCATAAGGGAACATCTTGAAACCCCACAAAGCAATGTTCCTGCCAAGGGATGGGGGGCAATTTTCGCAGCCACGGCGATCGCTCCCCCAGTTTTGTCCAAATTTGCCCATAAGTATAGGTGGTAAAAAGGGTTTGTATTAATCCGTGCTTTAAATACCAAGTCGGATGATAAGGAATCGCCAATTCCATAGCGGGCATTCTCCAACGATCTTTTGTTAAGAAAGCATAAAATAACAGGGTGAATTTCTGAAACTCGGTCAAAAAACTGCGATGGAGAGAGGAAAGAAGGTGAAATTACCCCTTATACTTATAATCAATACAGAAAACTTTACTTTCTGCGTGCAGTTCTTATTAAACCGCAACAGATTTTAAAATTATCCGATAACCCTAATTCTCTAGCCATGCCTCGAATACTGGTCATTGACGACGATCCCGCAATTTCAGAATTGGTCTCCATCAACTTAGAGATGGCTGGATACGATGTGAATCTGGCTAGTGATGGTATCAAAGGTCAAGCACTAGCCGTGCAACTGCAGCCAGATTTAATTATGTTGGATTTAATGCTGCCCAAAGTTGACGGCTTTACGGTCTGCCAACGATTGCGACGAGACGATCGCACGGCGGATATTCCCGTTCTCATGCTCACAGCACTGGATCAAACCGCCGATAAGGTGGGTGGATTTAATGCTGGTGCTGATGATTACATGACAAAGCCTTTTGAACTCGAAGAAATGCTGGCTAGAGTTCGCGCTCTATTGCGGCGCACCGATCGCATTCCTCAAGCGGCCAAACATTCAGAAATTCTCAGTTACGGACCGCTAACCCTCATTCCCGAACGCTTTGAGGCCAACTGGTTCGATCGAACTGTAAAGTTAACGCATTTGGAATTTGAACTGCTGCACTGTTTATTACAACGCCACGGCCAAACGGTTTCTCCTAGCGAAATTCTCAAGGAAGTTTGGGGCTACGATCCCGATGATGATATTGAAACCATTCGCGTTCACATTCGCCACTTGAGAACGAAACTCGAACCCGATCCTCGCCATCCCAAGTTTATCAAAACTGTTTATGGGGCAGGTTATTGTTTGGAATTACCGGGAATCGAACGGGAGGAGATGGCAGAAAATTCGGTAACAGCTTAGATATGTAACGAGCAAGCGACTCCATCTCATTCTTGTTGTGGTTCTTTTACTTGAACCACTCGTGGATTCCTTCTGGAGATTCAATTCGTTGTAATATTTTAGTAATACGATTTTCCCAAGAATATTCTTTGATTAATTCGGGGGGATGAATTGATTCGATCTCCCATTGAGGATATTTTTCTAAAGTTTGTCGCAATGCTTGCGAGAAGCGATCGGGGCGATCGGGTTCGCACCAAGCTGAAATTAAAGGAGAAGAAACAAATTCTTGCAAAGAAAAAATACGGGTTGAAACAATGGGTTTTCCAGCCGCAATATAGTCAAATAATTTTAAAGGCGAAGTCCAATTGGCGGCTTGTCCGGATAAATGAGGATAAAGTAGAGCGTCTGAGGCTTGTAATAAACTCGCCAAGCGTTCTTGTGGCAAGAAACCCAAGAGTATAACATTGTTAATCTGTTGTTCTTGAATTTTGGCTTGATATGCTCGAATGCGAGCCTCAGATCCCCCGGCAAGAGCAAATAAAACATCCGGTTGAGTCGGGGCAATTTCTAACAAGAGATCGATCCCTTTAAAAGTTTCTAATGCTCCTGCATAAGTTGCTAAATAGCGATATTTTTCTCCTAATAAATCCTTGCGCCACGCGATCGCAGCTTCCGGTTTTCTCTCGAAGAAAGACTGGTTATAGCCATTGTGGAGTTTAATGACTTTCTCCTCCGGCATGCCATTTTCCAGTAAATTTTCCAAGACGCGATCGGCCATGGTAACAGCAACTTTAAAGAAAGCACTATTAACAATTTCTGGTTCGTATGCCTTTTTTTCAAGATGATGTTTTTCGTAGATAGCTGGAATGCCATTTTTAACGGCAGCTTTAATGAAATTCCAATCTCGCGAGTGAACTAATCCTGTCTGACGGCGTAATTGAAAAGGTAAGTAATATTTACAAGCAATGGTATTGGAATTCGCCCATTTTCCTTTAACGCGATCGCTAAACGGAGGAATGGGCAAAGGGAGTAATTGAAGTCGATTTTGGAGATTATAATACTTTCGCAAGGCTTCATCAACGGTTCGGGGTTGAAAGGAAAATAAATGAGGCCAAGGATTTAAAAATTGCCAGTCTTTTTGAAAATGAACGAGAACTGCAGGATAACCTAAATTTGCTGCAGCATTGGCAGAATGAGCGACTTGAACCAAATGAGCTTCCGGTTTGGGGAGCGTTTCTCCCACAAAGAAAAGATAATATTTTTTCATTTTTGCATCGGTGGTGTGGGTATTATTTCGAGAGGTTTATTTTCTGCTGGTCATCAAAAAATGACAGTGTTTTCAGCAGTTCCAAGGCAGAAGCATAGGATTCTTCTAGTAATTCTTGGGTTTCTTCTGGGGTATCGGCGAGATCGTCTGTTACTAATTGCAAAGAACCTAACATGGCATTGAGTTGAGTGCGGACTTTATAAGAAAGACGCGATCGCAGTTCGTGCGACGCGCGAATAGAAGCGCGAATGAGGGCTTCATTGGTGGGTAAAATAACATTTTGCGTCTTTTTCTTCTTGCCAAATTGCAGATCGTAAAGTTTGGCATATTGACCGTCAAGTGCGAGCAATTCCTCGTGAGAACCTTCTTCAACAATTCTCCCACGTTCCATAACCACAATTTTAGATGCTTGTTGAATTGTCGAAAGACGGTGAGCAATCACAATCGTCGTGCGATCGCGACACAATTCATCAATGGCTTCTTGAACTAATCGTTCGGATATCGTATCTAAAGCACTTGTTGCTTCATCGAGAATGAGAATATCTGGATTTCTTAATAATCCTCGCGCGATCGCAATTCTCTGTCGTTGACCCCCAGAAAGCATGACTCCGCGATCGCCAATCTGAGTCTTGAATCCTTGGGGTAAATCCATAATAAATTCATAAGCATTGGCTTGTTTTGTCGCAGTAATAATTTCTTCTTCTGTCGCATTTTCTCGTCCGTAAGCAATATTGTAGCGAATGGTATTATCAAACATAAAAGTATCTTGACTGACGACCCCCAAAGATTTTCTTAAATCGTAGAGCTTGAATTCTTTCAGGTCGATACCATCTAGAGTAATTTGTCCGGCAACCGGATCGTAATACCTCGGAATTAGATCTGCTAATGTCGATTTTCCTGCCCCAGAAGACCCGACTAAAGCCACTGTTTTTCCTTTGGGAATCCAGAGATCGATTTTTTTTAACACCAACTCTGAATGACCGGGATAAGCAAAATCAACCCCTGAAAAACGAATCCCTTGTTGTAGAATTTTGTAGTTGCGATCGCCATTTTCCATGAAGGGTTTATCATCTAACCGTAAAAAATTGGCGACAATTTCTGCACTAGGGGCTGTATTAGAAAATTTACTCCGACTATTATTTAACTGACCGACAAAAGGAATTAAGCGAAATAAAGTGACTAAATAAATCAACAAAATAGTTGAAACCGATTGCAATTGTTCGCTAAAAAGATAACGACCAATAATGACAATTGCTAAGACAGTGATAATTCCCAAACATTCATTAAGTGGGGAAATTATCGCAAAACTTGCTTGGGATTTTAGATCGGCTTCTTCTCGTTGTCTAATAAAAACCTCTAGGTTTTCATATTCTTCGTCTTCCGTACTTGCTGTTTTAATCACACGCATTCCCGATAATATTTCCATCAGTCTTTTTGTGTACTGACCGGATTTTTTCGAGAGGATTTTACCATATCCTTTAGAGCGATTAATTAAATACTGATTGCTTAAAGTGACACCCAGTAATAAGAGAGTAGAAATTATCGTTAACTGCCAAGATAAAGTCAACAAAATCCAGAGAAAAGCCAAAATTGTAATGACATTGGTTATTATTGTAATGGCAACCTTTATCGCTTGAATCGTTCGTCCCATCTCTTGATTGAGGATATTAATAAGATTGCCACTTTCAATTTTGCTGTAAAAATCCAGATCGATGTCTAATAATATTTTTATCCCAGCAAGACGCATCTCGAGAGCAAGAGACCGCAAAAAATAATTAGCAACAATACCTGTTAAATAAATGGCTAAATTTTTGAAAATAATTGCGAGTAAAACGGTACCGAGCATAGCTGCAAATTTGAAATCTCCCGGAAACTGCTCGAAAAAAGCCATGCTTTTTCGGAGAAGCATGGGTCCTTTTTCAAGGAGTCCGGTGTCCTGCCCTAAGAACCCTAATAAAAGCGGAACGATTAATGCCGTACTGACTCCATTAAAGATTGCCCCAGAAAATCCCAAAATCACTGTCAAAAACATTAATAGAGGATATCTCAGAGCATATTTCAGTAACAATTGATGAGAACTCATAATAATCTTGATTAAGGGATAATGGGCAAAGGGTAAAGGGTAAGAACGCATTTCTCTTTTGCTCCCTTCTTCTCCTTCTCTCTTTTTTGCTTCTCTGTTTCTCTTTGGTGTCTTGCTTCTTCATGCTCCATAATGCAATGATGGGTCAAAACAAGTAATCATGTATCAACCAAATACCCTCGAAACTTATCTCAAACAATACTTCGGTTACGATACCTTTCGACCGGGGCAACGCCAAATTATTGAGGAAGCCTTGCAAAATCGAGATTTATTGGCCGTTATGCCTACAGGGGGAGGAAAATCCCTTTGCTTTCAATTGCCAGCTTTGCTCAAATCGGGTTTAACAGTCGTTGTCTCTCCCCTCATCGCACTGATGCAAGATCAGGTAGACACCTTGTTAAACAATGGAATTGGGGCGACATTTCTCAATAGTAGCTTGGAATGGGAAGAAGTGCGATCGCGAGAACGGGAAATCCTCCGAGGGAGAATAAAGCTACTTTATATTGCCCCAGAAAGATTGTTGAGCGAGTCGTTTTTACCCTTTTTAGAAAGCGTGCGATCGCGGGTAGGAATTTCTGCTTTTGCAGTGGATGAAGCGCATTGCGTCTCGGCGTGGGGTCACGATTTTCGTCCGGAATATCGCCAACTGCAATTCTTGCGCCACCGCTATGAGGAAATTCCTGTTTTCGCGTTTACGGCAACAGCAACGAAGCGAGTTCGCGAGGATATTTGCACGCAACTCGCTCTTAATAGTCCGCGTATTTATATTGCAAGTTTTAATCGCCCTAATTTATATTATGAAATCAAACGTAAAAGCCGTCAAAGTTACAATCAACTTTTACAAGCCATTCGCGCTCAAAAAGGAGCATCGGGAATCATTTATTGTTTGAGTCGCCGCCGAGTAGATGAGATTGCTCTGCGATTAGAAAAAGATGGCATTTCTGCCCTTCCCTATCATGCAGGAATGGAGTCTCAAAAGAGAAGCCAAAATCAAAACCGTTTTATCCGAGACGATGTACAAGTTATTGTCGCAACTGTTGCTTTTGGTATGGGAATTAATAAACCCGACGTGCGTTTTGTTTTTCACTATGACTTGCCGCGAAATTTAGAAGGATACTATCAAGAATCGGGACGGGCAGGACGAGATGGAGAACCGGCAAACTGCATTCTTTTCTACAGTCCGGGAGATAAACCTCGCATTGATTATCTCATCGAGCAAAAATCCGATGAGAATGAACAGCGTCTTGCCAGACAGCAATTGAGTCAAATTGTAGACTATGTAGAAGGTACGGAATGCCGCCGCACGATTCAATTACGTTACTTTGGAGAACAATTTTCAGGAAACTGCGAAAACTGCGATAATTGCCGCAATCCCCAACCAATTGAAGATTGGACGATTGAAACACAAAAATTTCTTTCTTGCTTGTATCGCTGTCAACAAAAATTTGGTATGGTTCATATTATTGATGTGCTGAGAGGGTCGAGAAAAAAAAAGGTTTTGGATTACGGACATCATTTACTTTCGACTTACGGGATCGGTAAAGATAGAAGTGTAGAGCAATGGAAACACCTTGCACGATCGCTGCTACATCAAGGGCTATTAAACGAAACGACCGACGGCTACCGCGTTTTAAAATTAAATAAAAAGAGTTGGGAAGTTCTTAAAAAACAGCGATCGGTGAACATCGCCGTTCCGCAAAAAACGAAGACAAAAACGGCAACAGAAGCCAATCCTCGACAGATTGAGGCAGAATTATTATTCGATCGCCTGCGCTTATTACGAAAACACCTCGCCGATGCTCAATCTGTTGCCCCTTATATCATTTTTGCCGATTCCAGCTTGCGCGTGATGGCTCGTCAATGCCCGCAAAACCGAGAAGATTTTGCCCAAGTTCCGGGAGTGGGGGCGCAGAAATTAGAACGCTATGGCGATCGCTTTATCTCAGAAATTCGCGAGTTTTGCCAAGAACACAAACCGCCGATTCCTGTTGCCTCCGATACGCAAATGACAACCCTGGGATTGTATCAACAGGGATTAAACTTAGCAGAAATTGCTCGAGAACGAGGTTTGCGTTCTAGTACTATTGCCTCTCATTTAAGCGAATTAATTGAAATGCGACAGCCGATCGACCTCGATCGCCTCGTTTCTCCTCAACGACAAAAAATTATTATTACCGCGATCGAAAAAGTCGGCGATCGAGCCTTGACTCCCATTCGAGATATTTTGGGAGACGAGTATAGCTATGAAGAGATTCGCTTGACGCGATCGCAGTGGCGCAGGGAACGAGAAGACGAACAAGATCCATTTTGAAATCTTCTTCTCAGCAAAGCGATCGTACCTATCTCACTATGTTGAATCTCTTGAAATTGAAAGTTTGACCAGATAATTGTTACGAAATATTACGGATTTTTACTGAGAACTATCTCTCGTGATGCCGAAAATTGGGCATTTTTACGGATTTATTGATTGATGAGTAGATAGAAAAAATGATATTCCTCACTCTACTATATTTTTCAAGTCGAGTTTTTGCTCAATTCCGACTTTGTAGACGATCGCACTTCTTACACTCATTCTTTAGCTTCTCCCGATGAAATTCTTATCTCGCTGGTTTGGTCAAAAGCAAAAAAACACGACTCCCAACACGATTCGCGCTACTCGGAAAGCGCAGAAAAGGAAAAAACCGGGAGATAATTTCCAAACCTTCATCCTAGTGGTCTGTCAAGTTTGAATTGAAGGATAAAGTTTTTTAAGTTTAATACGAGC
>NZ_JCAMRX010000101.1:0-4435 GCF_059821285.1 Spirulina sp. LEGE 11439 | reverse complement strand
TTGGTACACTCATTGCTGCTACTGTACCTCATGAATTAGGGAATTGCTATATTGAGTTCTTGAATGAAAATCCGTCACTCCTAAACGATCTCCTTAACATTGAAGATCCAGAACTTGGAGAAATTATTTTTCCGCTCGCTAAATCTCTGGTTGAAATTTTTGCCCCTCTACTATTCAGCCAAGAGAAAGAACGATCCAATCACAATCTAAAGCAAGAAATATTATCATTTTTTGATAATCTAATTAACTATTTCTCGGAATCTGATCCTTCACTATCCAAACAATTATCTCAACTCAAGCCATCAGTAGAATTAGTTGTCGATTTCCTTTCTGCTCTCCTCGAAAATGACTATGAAAGATCAATTTCAATTACCCAAAAAGTTTTAGAGTTTTGGCCGTCTCATGACGATCGGTATCGAGATATTAGCTGGATTCAAGGAAGTGTCTATCTAATACAAGGAGATGCTTACTATAACTTAGATAAACCTCAAGATTCAGTTGAATCTTATGAGTCTGCTTTTCAATTCTTACCATCGGATAGTGAAACTCTAATAAATTCTTTTGTTGTATTACGTGATATGGTTAAGAAGCTAGGTTTTGATATAGGTAGTATTGAAGAACTTTATGAGATTTTCGTCACGAGATCGATTGCAAATACATCAGTTAATAGCCATAGAAAAGTAGCTGAAATATATTATGAGTTAGGACAACCATTACAGAGCCTAAAACACTATAAAAAAGCACTATCTTTGGATCGAGAGTTTAGAAAAATACGACCTTCTACCTTCGAACTCAATGATATTGCTGAAATTTACTATGGCATGGCTCGTGCAGAGTTAGCATTGGGAAATATAGACAATGCAGAGAAATTTATTAGTTTATCTATTTATATTATTGATAGCTTTTTTACAAAATCTTCCCTTTCAAGTCAAACAAGTTCTACAATAGTAAATCTCCAATATGGATATGGAGTATCTAATCGAGGATATCTATCAGCTAATTTTAATATTTTACCGAGTAACCCTTGGACATCTCCCCCCATAGATAAATCAGACCGGAGCAATTCTGTAACAGAATTCAGCTTTAGCAGTTCACCAAATTTTTCGATGCCATCTCTTCTATCTATACCGAGCGAAAATAAACCATGCTATATCCCATCAGATTATTTTGCCTGTCGGCAAAAATATTTTGACTTTCAAATTAACTTGCTGATGCAGAAACATGCAAAAGCCCCATCAGAAGGCTTTGATGTCCTTGCTTTTGAACAAAGTGAGGTAGCCAGAGTTCGCAGTCCGAAAATTTTACAGAACTTGTCAGAATCAACCAATTTATCTCCAGAAGAACAGCGTTTATTTCAGCGAAAAAAGCGACTCAATCAACCCGCTTCTCTAAACCTCATCGATCGCGTCGCCCTTGATGAAGATACTCTGCTCCTCGAGTATTTTCTAGGAGAAGAGAAGAGTTATTTATGGTTGGTATCTAAAGGTAAACCCCTGCAAACTTTTGAACTTCCACCCAAATCGATTATTGAGTCCAAAGCACGAGAATTTTATACCCTGCTGACAGAACCGAGCGGTCGAGTTCGTCCTCAAACAACAACGGCTGTTGGACGAGAACTCAGCAACATGATTCTCAAACCCGTTGCCGATCGCCTCGAGAAGAAAAGATTACTGATTGTTGGGGATGGTTTTCTCCAATATCTCCCTTTTAATGCTTTGCCCGATCCTTCTCTCGATAATCCCACCGTACAATCGGATTCCGCACTAGAAGGAGAATTTGCTCCCTATCTACAACCCCTTATTCTCAACCACGAAATTGTCACGCTTCCCTCAGCAACAGCACTGGTAGCGATTCGGCAAGATCGTCCGAATCGTTCGACTCCAATCAAAGAATTGGCAATAATTGCCGATCCTGTTTTTAATCACGAAGATCAAAGAGTTGATCGAGTTTCTGTAGGTACTGGACTTCCGGCTCTTACCTCTGAAGATTTGAAACCCGTCGATTTGGTTTACGGAGCATTGCCCAACACGGCAGAAGAATTATCTCGCATTGAGACGCTAATCCCGCAAGGTCAGCGAAAATCATTTTCCGGCTACAATGCAAACTTGGATACGGCTCTGAGTGAAGAGTTAGGACAGTTTCGGATGATTCACTTTGCGTCTCATGGTATTTTTAATAGCCAATCACCCGAACGATCTGGAATGGTTTTATCTGGAGTCAATCGAGAAGGATTCTTACAACCCGGACTTCTTTCTCCTACCGATGCCTTCAATCGCATGAATCTATCTGGCACAGAGCTAGTCGTTTTGAGTGGTTGTAGAACTGGATTTGGTTCTGGTGAGGTCAATCGCGAAGGATTAACAGGTTTTACGGGTGGGTTGCTGGCTGCGGGAACCGATCGAATTGTTGCTAGTCTTTGGAGCGTTCGAGATGATGCAACTCGCGAACTAATGACCCGCTTCTATCAACGTATGTTAGATATTGACAATCCTATGACACCTTCTCAAGCACTAAGAGCTGCTCAGATTTCAATGTGGGAAGAGTCCCGATGGCAAACTCCCTATTATTGGGCAGCTTTCATCATTCATGGAGAGTGGCAATAGACTGGCTTAATGTTGGTGCTATTGATTCACTGAAAATATCGAAGGGGGTAGATCGCCGATTTCTAAGTATTCTGTAAGAGCATTCCAAGTCTCTTCTAGCTGGCGATCGCGAGGATAACGCTCTCGAGTCTCGACCAACTCGCGAACGGCTTCAAACCAAAGCAAGTTATCAATGTAGAACAGATAGCGATCGCGATCGTCCGAATTTCCCCAATCTGAAGGGATTTCATTTTCCGATACCCGCTCGATCCAACCGTTGACGGTGGCATCACCGGAACGATTGCTCGGGGTGCAAATTACAGAAAATACCCAACGATAGAGGCGATCGCTCTCAAGGCCAGAAACCTTTTCAGGAAGTGTGACACTCAGAAGACCGGGTGTATTCTCCAAAGGAAAAGTTGCTTGATACAGAATTTTTTCGTCAGAATCGATTAACACAAATTCAATTTGACGACCCAAACGAGGTCGATAGGGTACATAAAAATACCAAGTCGGACGAGCTGATAGTGTTTTCTCAAGATAAGGCAATCTCGTCTGATCTGAAACGGGAACTAAGGCCGTCAGTTCCCGAGCGCTATAGGGACAGCGATCGCGGTTGCTTCCTCCTTGGCTCAAGGTCGCCGGACGGCGATCGCGACTCGGGCGCTCTGAAAAACGTCGCCAGATTTTCCCCCATACAGTCAGCGCTCGAGCGGAAACAAATTTGGTATCGGCCCGGAAAAATACGGGAGTAAAGCTCCAAATACAACCACCCAATAGAATCCAAGTCAATAAATATTTTCGAGAAATTGGCATTATTCTTTATTCATTCTTTTGAACTTGGCACTTTTTGCCATAGCGTAACAAATAAAACAAACAAAGGAGAGAGTAGCCCAGCAAAGACTAAGGCAAGCATTGGTGGCACGATTGGAATCCAACCTGCCTTCAAGATCATAAATCCTACTACAACTCCCCACAAGATAACGCACCCTAAGACTAAGAAAACTATCCTCTGAAATATACTCCAAATTCGCGGTTTGACATACACCATCGAAAAGCTGCCAATCAGTCCCCAAAATAGAATCCACAAGCTCTCCCCATATTGCGGCCAAACCCAGATTTGCGATCGTTTATCCAATACGGCACTGATGAGTTGACTAATCATATGCGCCTGAACGATCAGGCCAGAAGTTTCACCGTAGGGAGTTTGAAAATAGTCAGTCGCTACTGTCGGATCGGTAATACCAATAAGAACAATTTTGTCTTTAAAATAGTTAGGTGACAATCTTTCACTTCGTACTTCTTCAAAAGACAAAGGTTCTCGAGCGATTTGGCTGAGATCTTCTCCAATATTGCGATAGTTCAATAAAAATTGTATTCCATCTGACTCAACATATTGATAACCTCCAAAAGCATAAGCATTAATTCGCTTAATTAAAGTGTCTAACACTATTAAGTGATTTTCGGATGTCCATAACTCCTCATAAACAAACTTCTGCTCGATCTTTTTTTCGAGGTAGCGGAGTGCAACCCGAAAACCAAAAGATTGTTGGGATTGACAGTCTGAATCTCTATTTTCAGGAAGTTCAATAATCTGCCGTCGCAATACTTTATCTGAATCTGGGATAAAATTACTGAAACCAACACGATCTAAAGAAATTATTTTTTCGTTTGGAGAACTAATACCACCATCGTCTGAATTTTTACCTTCTGGAAAAGCCGAATAAGGATGTTCGCACACCGCATATAAATCTAAATCAGGTCGTTTGTTGAAAGTTTGAAATGTCTTAACGAGTAGATATTCTGGGGTCTACCGAACTTAGTATGTAAAACTAAGTTGAGAAAAGGGCATC
>NZ_JCAMRX010000068.1:21810-29573 GCF_059821285.1 Spirulina sp. LEGE 11439 | reverse complement strand
CACCAGTCACCAGTCACCAGTCACCAGTCACCAGTCACCAGTCACCAGTTAAGAAGCCAAACAACCAACACCAAATAGTCAATAACTAACCTGCTTTCGGAATGCGTTCAATTTGGGCGTAACCGCTAAAGAGAAGCCTTTTCCCTTGGGTTTCCAAACGGTTGAGACGCAACATGACCCCATCGAGATCGAAGCGATCGAGATCTACCATATCGTTGAGAATTTCTACGAGGATTCCCATTAAAATTTTAGAAATTCCTTGTAATGAATCGGGAACGCGATCGCTTTCAAATTCTGCCCCCTCAAAGGTAATGCGCCGACGCTTTGCCAGTCCCAAGGTACAACTAAAACTAATGGGAACAATTTGATTGGTTACGTCAGCATTGGCAAAGAGTTTGATGCGATTTTGGGGTAAGAGTTCGAGGTGAATATCGCGAAAAGAAACGGGTTGACCTCCCGATAAATTAGTTAAGCGGGAATCTGTGAGATTTTCTAAGCGCTTTCTCACGAGTTCGGCAGTAAAGGCGTGATTAATGTCGGTTTCGCTTAATTTGACGATCGCGATCGCTTGTGTGGGCTGCTTCAAGGCAATATTGCCCTTGAGTACCGACCCAAAATCTAACGATACTGCATCCGTTTCGAAGGACATTTCCTCCGTGCGAAAATCCTGACGAATAACCAAACCCTGTCCGAACATTTTGAAGCTGTCTACGGTACCCTGCAATAATTTGCTAGAAGGATTGCAGCGTACTGTGACATCAACCAACTCGCTACGGGTAAAAAGGTGGCGGATGGTTTGATTGGCGACGGTATTGAGAAGGTTTTCTCCCCAATCCGTCCCGCGATCGTTATTCATTCCAACTAAGCCACCAATCATATTTCCTTTTAGATGTAACGAAATATTACTTTGTCTTTCTTTTGTTGTAACAAACTATTAAGGATTCGACAATGGGGAAAGCAATTCGCAGTTCGCAATTTGCAGTTCGCAATTCGCGGAAAGATAGAGAGGGGAAGCATTCACACGCAATACAAAAAAAAGACTTATATCTTGGATTAGAACTCGCAATTCTTCTCTTGCCATCTTTTCAGTGCATATCGTAACCAAATAGGTTAGGGTCTACTTCTTTTAAATCCAACTCATCTAAGCCGTATTCTACCCAACGGCGATCGACCATTTCCGCGACATCGCGATCGCTTTCCAAAACTTCTCCCCATTCATGCTCTGTCTCTGGGGGGATTTTTGTCGTCGCATCAATGCCCATGCGACCCCCCAAACCAATTTTTTCGCTGGCAAAATCTAAGGTATCGAAGGGGGTTTCGGGCAGGATAAAAACATCGCGAGATGGATCGACTTTGGAACTAATCGCCCAAACCACTTGCCTCGGATCGCGAATATTTATCTCTTTATCCACGACAATGACAAACTTTGTATAAGTGAACTGAGGTAAAGCACTCCAAAAAGCCAGTGCTGCGCGTTTTGCCTGTCCGGGATAGGCTTTATCAATGGAAATAATGGCCGCTTTATAACTTAATGCTTCCATTGGTAGGAAAAAATCGGTAATTTCCGAGACCTGCTGGCGCAAAATAGGGGTATAGATGCGATTTAATGCGATCGCCATCATCGCTTCTTCTTTGGGGGGACGGCCGCTAAAAGTAGTTAAATAAATGGGGTCTTTACGATGGGTTAAGCAGTGAAAGCGAATGAGGGGAGAATCTTCTACACCGCCATAGTAGCCCATATGATCTCCAAAGGGTCCGTCGGGGAGCATTTCTCCGGGGTTTATCGTTCCTTCTAACACGAATTCAGCATCGGCGGGAACTTCTAAATCTAAGGTTTTACATTTCGCCAAAGCGACTCCCGATCCGCCATATAAGCCGGCAAATAACCATTCTGATAAGTCTACGGGAATCGGAGTGGCTGCGGCCATAATAATTAAAGGATCCACGCCTAAAGCGATCGCAATTTCTAATTTTTTCCCCGCTTCAGCAGCTTTTCGCAAATGTCTTGCCCCACCTCGCACCGAGAGCCAATGCACGGTCATGGTATTTTTAGATTGCAATTGCAGGCGATAAACCCCTACATTAGGAGTCCCAGTCTCGACATCTTTAGTAATCACTAAACCCAAGGTAATAATTTTACCTGCATCTCCGGGATAGGGACGAATCAGAGGGATTTTGTTCAGATTGAGGGCTTCTTTTTCAAGAATCACTTGCTGACAAGGTGGAAAAAAATTGCGTCCCGGTTTGGCTTTGATGACATCAAATAAAACCTTACCAAAATCGATCGCTTGGGAGATTTTTTTCGGAGGTTTGGGTTGTTGCAGCATGCCTAATTTTTTTCCCAAGGTTTCTAAGTCCTCGGGTTTTTCCATGTTCATCGCCCAACAAATGCGTTCCACTGTCCCCATCAGGTTAATGGCGACCGGAAAGTCAGTCCCTTTGACGTTTTCAAATAGGAGTCCGGGACCGCCAACCCGCAACATTCGATTGGCAATTTCGGCAATTTCCAAATCTGCATCCACGAGGGTGCTAATTCTGTGGAGTTGTCCTCGTTTTTCTAGGAGTTCGATGAATCCTCTTAAATCTCTAGCCATTAGCGATCGCAATTTTTTTAACCTGACTCTTTTAATTATAGAAGGTTATGCGCTCGAACAGCCGTACGGCATCGATATCCCAAGCGAATATAAATTTGTTAGCATATGAATAGTTCATTCTAAAGGAGTTAAAGGTAATTTAGATGACTGCTGAAGATTCAAATAGCAAACAAAATTCTGTTCTTAATGTTGTCTACCGATTTTTTGGTGGGGCTGCACTGGGTATTTTTATGGTAATCGTTCCTTATTTGCTATCGCCGATAGAACTGAATTGGCTGAACGCTGGAATTGCATTATTACTGGTCATATCTTGTGGGTTATTATCAAGCGCTTTCGGTGAAAAATTCATTGAATCTCTGACAAAACTTTTAGATTCCTCTGGTCTTTATTAAGTTAGCAAAAAATAAAGATAAAGTTATCAACCAAAGCGATCGCTTTAGCCGATCGCTTTTCTTCTTGTTTTCTTGGCTTGCCTAAAAAATCAAAGCGAATCTTGATACGATGTATTCCTCTCAAGCCTCATCTTTGTTAAGTTAAATATAGTAACGGTTATTGAATGTTAACAAAATAACTACATGAAAAAAGTTCACTGGAAACGCCGTCAATTCTTGCACTACAGTTCATCCGTCCTGACTGGTGCATTGCTGGTTGCTTGTAGCGATCGCGTCTCAGAGTCGTCTCAAACCGAGAAAGGAGAAACCTTCGATAAAATTACCTTTGGCACGAATTGGTACGCACAAGCCGAACATGGAGGATTTTACCAAGCTATGGCTACAGGAATTTATCAGGAATATGGCTTGGATGTCACCATTAAAATGGGAGGCGCTCAAGTTAACGGCGTACAGCTTTTATTATCCGGTGCGATCGACTTCTTTATGGGAGGGGGTTCAGAAACGATTAAAGCAGCAGAAGAAAATATTCCTCTGATCGCCGTAGCCGCGATTTTTCAGAAAGATCCTCAAGTCTTAATTGCTCATCCTGATATGGGGGTAAAAACCTTAGAAGATTTAAAAGGAAAACCGATTTATGTTTCTTCGGGTGCCAATCTTAATTTCTGGCCATTTCTTACAGGAAAATATGGTTTTGGTGACGATCAAAAACGTCCCTATAATTTTACCGTCGGTCCGTTTCTAACTGATAAAAATTCGGCTCAGCAAGGATATCTAACTTCAGAACCGCTAAAGGTCAAACAAACAGGAAAATTTGAACCACTTGTCTTTCTTCTTGCAGATTATGGTTATACGCCTTATGCAACCACAATTCAAACTCGTCAAGAAATAGTGACCAAAAATCCTAACTTAGTACAGCGATTTGTTGATGCTTCTATTAAAGGATGGTACAGCTATCTCGATAATCCAGAACCCGGCAATCAACTGATTAAAAAAGATAATCCAGAAATAAGCGATGAACAACTTGCTTACAGCTTGGAAAAAATCCAAGAATATAACATAATTTTATCTGAAGAAGCGAAAGAAAAAGGAATTGGAATTATGACCGACGAACGCTGGAAAACATTTTTTGAGACAATGGTAGAGGCGGGTATCTTTCAACCTGATACTGATTACAAAAAAGCCTTTACCTTAGATTTTGTGGGCAAAAAACTAGAGTAAAATAAAGCGATCTATCATTGCAAAAAATATTCTCTCTGTCGGAAAAACATTGCTTATCAGCACTTCTCTATACTGCATTTATTTGAGAAGTCCTATAAATAACTAATATGAAAGGATTTCCAGCATTAACCCTCGATCGCATTACTAAAACCTATCCCAATAACACCATTGCTGTCAAAGACTTAAGTTTAAAAGTTTTTGCAGGAGACTTTGTGAGTTTAGTCGGTGCTTCAGGATGTGGAAAAAGTACGGTATTACAACTAATTTCAGGATTGGAGCAAGCCACTTCCGGGAATATTCTCTGGGATGAGAAACATAGCGACACGGCACAACAAAAATTGCGCGATCGCGATCTCGCTTTCGTTTTTCAAGAAGCCTCTCTTCTCCCTTGGGCGACAGTTGCTGATAATATCTACTTGCCGTTAAAATTAGCAGGAATTCCTCGCAATCGCGGTAATATTTTAGTGGGAGAAGCGATCGAGTTAGTGAATTTAATCGGGTTTGAAAAATGCTATCCTCGCGAACTTTCTGGTGGGATGAAAATGCGCGTTTCGATTGCGAGAGCTTTAGTCACGCAACCACAAATTTTGCTCATGGATGAACCTTTTGGAGCATTAGACGAACTAACTCGAGAAAAGTTAAATAGCGATCTTTTAACGCTTTGGCAGGAAAAACATTGGACGGTTATTTTCGTCACTCATAATATTTACGAAGCGGTGTATTTATCCAATCGTGTTTTAGTCATGTCTTCCCATCCTGGTTGTATCTTTGACGAAGTTGCGATCGCTGCACCTTATCCGCGCAATGAAGATTTTCGGACTTCAACAACCTGCAATGAATATTGTCGGCAAGTTTCTCGGAAATTACAAGAAGCCATGAACTCTTAAATAGTAATATTTTCTATAACTTTTATGAAAACATCTCCTCGATCAATCTCAGACTCAGAAAATGTAATCAATTCGGCTGTTTCGAGTTTACCGATCGATCGTATTTTCAGAAAACTTCTTTCTCCTGATATTATTGCTCCTTTTATTGTCGGGATTATCGCCATATTGGTTTGGGAAGGGTTTGTCCGAGTGATGCAATTACCATCTTATTTGTTACCAGGTCCTTTTTTAGTCATAAAAACTTTGATCGTGGATTGGGGAAAACTTTTTCCGGCCCTATTAATTACGCTGCAAATAACAGCTTTTGCCTTTTTAGCTGCAACAATATCGGGACTTTTTGTCGCGATATTATTTGCTCAAAGTAAATGGATCGAGCGCAGCTTTTTCCCTTATGCTGTTATTTTACAAACTACTCCCATTGTTGCGATCGCACCTCTCATTATCATGTGGTTGAGAAATAATACATTTGCTGCTTTAGTCGTCTGTGCGTGGATTGTGGCATTTTTTCCGATTGTTTCTAATACAACATTAGGATTAAACAGTGTCGATCGCAACTTACAAAATGTTTTTAAACTCTACAATGCCTCACGCTGGCAAACATTAATTCATTTGCGTTTACCCAGTGCATTACCTTATTTTTTAGGAGGATTGCGAATCAGTGGCGGTTTATCTTTAATTGGGGCAGTGGTGGCAGAATTTGTAGCCGGGACAGGAGGATCGCGATCGGGTATTGCTTATCAAATTCTCATGTCAAGTTACAATCTGCAAATCCCACGAATGTTTGCTGCATTATTAATGACCACGGTGTTAGGTGTTTTGATTTTTGTTGCCCTCACATTTTTGTCTGAATATTTGTTAAAAAACTGGCATGAAAGCGCAATAAAATGATAGAATGGGTTTGCGCTTTAACTCTTAAATAAACAATAAGAAAATTATCCTCCCCCGAGAATAAATAAACTGAGTAAGGTGCCGCTATTCCAAAGACTGTGAAGAAGAATGGACGCGAGGAGATTTCGAGACCGCGCATAGACAAATCCTAAAATAATGCCTAAAACAGTCAAGGGGAATACTTCTGCTAGACTTAAATGCGCGATCGCAAAGATTAAACCACTTAAACCAATGGCTCCCCAAAGTGGAACGTAACGAGTGAGAGAAGGGAGCAAAAAGCCACGAAACATAATCTCTTCAAAAATAGGTGCAGCGAGAGAAGCCGTAATCAAAAAGATAAACAATGCCCAGCGATCGCGTGCCTCTAATGCTAAAAGAATAATCGGATTTCCTCCTCCTTGTCCTTGCCAAATTTGCTGATTGATGAGGGAAACAATGAGAACTAACGGTACCGCTACGCAATAACCGCCAAATCCCCATAACATCCATTTACTCAACCATTGAAAGCGAAACCAACCTTCAGGTAATGGTAAATAAGAACGAAGAGAAAAATAGAGAACGCTCAAACCTCCGACCATCATTAATAAATAAGTAATGAGAATGTAGAGTGCCTTTTCGCGCAAGGAAAACTCGGCTGGGTTTAACCCCGATAAAGCGATCGCAAAAGGTAAAATAAAGGGCAGAATTAATTGAGATACTGCAAAAAAACCAACGATTAAAACTTGCCAAGTTACCTCACTATCCCAAGCTACTTCCCAGTTTTTGGAACTCATCCCCAGCAGAGAATTCTCTTTTTGTAAAACCCATTGCACTAATAACACCAACAGTAAACTAATTCCCAAAATTCCACCCACGATCGGGAGTCCGCCAATAATGGCCAGTTTGACGATCGCGTTTTGAGAAATCACTTCTTCTTCTGCTTGTAACCCTGAGAGCGCCTTATCTTGCTGCGTGACTTCATATAACCGATTTAAGGCTTGAAAGCGAAACCAACCCTTGAGGTTGTTTTGTAAAATTATTTCTGTATCGGCAGCAATCTCGCCGGTATCTTGCCATAATTCTTGCAAGATATCCACAGTTTTCACAATATCCAAAGAAGGCGATCGCGATTGTAAACCCTGCCATGTTTGACGAGCCGTTTCAATATCTCCTCGTCGTACTTGTAAAATACTTAAGTTCACATCTAATTCATCGATATCGCGATCGATTTGCGCGATCGCTTCTCGAATTTGGCTTTTTTGAGGAGTCTCATGCAAAGCGATCGATTTGGCGCGATCGCTTTCAGGTGCTAATTTTGCTTGTAATTGAGCGCGATTTTGTTCGGCTTCTTTCCTTGCTTTTTCGTATTGTTGTTGTGCTTGGAGATAAGGTTCTTTGCCTAATAAAGTCGTAATGCGATCGTCTTGCTTGCTCGCAAACTCCACCCCATGTAGCACGAGATCCGTTTGAAATAACTGCAAGCGGCTTTGGACTTGAGGTTCGCTCCAACTCGCTCCCAAAGAAAGAAAGATTTTTGCGATCGCAAAAACCGTTAAAAAGATCAAAATTAAGCGTTTTCTTGTCATGTTGGTGATTGGTTGTTGGTGATTAGTTATTGGCTATGCTCGATCGCTTTCTCTGGATCAATAATAAAGCCCGCACTGCATAAAGCTAGGTGCGGGCTTGGGATTAACGGAAAGAGGAAAAGAAGCGCGATATTCCGATCGCGCTTCTTTGTCAGATGACTAGGATTTACTGAACTTCATCAATAGTAGGCAGACCTTCAAAGACTTCAACGTTACCAT
>NZ_JCAMRX010000068.1:0-21710 GCF_059821285.1 Spirulina sp. LEGE 11439 | reverse complement strand
CAGTAGGTTCGCCACCATCAGTAGGTTCGCCACCATCAGTAGGTTCGCCACCATCAGTAGGTTCGCCACCATCGGTAGGTTCGCCACCATCGGTAGGTTCGCCACCATCGGTAGGTTCGCCACCATCAGTATTCAACTGATCGTCCAAGGAAGGTAATCCTTCAAAGACTTCGACATCATCACCAGAGGGATCGTCACCGTCATCGTCGTCACCGTCATCGTCGTCACCGTCATCATCGTCACCGTCATCATCGTCACCGTCATCATCGTTATCATCATCGCCGGTATCGATATCGTCATCATCGTTATCATCATCGCCAGTATCGATATCGTCATCATCGTTATCATCATCGCCAGTATCGATATCGTCATCGACATCACCCGCGTCAGCATTCAGGTCGTCGTAAACCTCCTGAATTTGTTCGGGGGTCAAATCTTGAGTACCGACCAAAGTGGGGAAGATGCGAGAAGAGGGTCCGATGAACTTAACGCCACCGACGGCTACACCGAGTCTGACACGACCGCGACGACCGCGACGACCACCACGAAGAGCAATCACATAGCGATCGCCACCGCGTTGTACCAACTTAACTTTAACCCGTCCGCGTCGTCCGGGAGACCGCAAGGCAAAAGAATACAACGGTGTGCCGAGAATTTCGTAATAGCCAACATCAAGATTGGTAATAGATGCTGTGACAAACCCAGAGAATTCAATATCGTCTAAGATGTCATTGACCAACGCTTTGAAGAACAATTCTTGTTGAATCTCTTCTGTTTCTAATGCGGATTCCGTAACACTGCCATTTGCGTTGAAGATGCTGGAGAAGTCGAACTTGCCACCGGAGAAATTGAAGGAAAAACCACCGAGATTGAGAACGTTAGTCGTATCAATTTGAGTGAAGGAGTTGTTTGTTGCAGCTATATTCGCAGAACTTACAATCTGGCTTTGGGCTTCACTGAAACTAGAAACCGTTGTTGCCGTAGTATCGAAGGTTTGTCCGACAGAAAGCGCGATCGCGATATCGCCGCGTAATTTTCCTTTAGACTCATAGGTACCGCCAGTATAATTTTGGGAAAAATCATACTGAACGGGTTGATCGCCACTCGCATTGCTACCTGCAAAGTTAGCACCGACACCGCTTAAGAAACCAAAAATCCCGGTTCCTTGTCCTTTAATTTTGTAATCGACTGTTTCATCAGCACTAAATCCCGTTCCTGATGTTGCAGTGGTTGCAGTGCCAACAAGAGTACCATTCGTCAATTGAAAATCAACAATACCATTTGTACCACTGAGTTTCACCTTGATATCGCCACCACCAACAGTTTCGATTTTGAAGCTATCGGCTTCCCCGAGGAACTTGATTTCGCCATCACCACCATTCAAATCGGCTTCTGTGGTGCTGTCTGCGATTTGAGCATTATTACCTTTGAACTCAAATTTAACTTTTGAAGCCAAATCAAAGGAACCCGGAATTAAGCTACCGCCAGAACTGCCGGAAAATTGAATTGTACTGGGCAGGGCGATCAAGCCAGTTTTAATGTCACCGTTGAGCGCTCCAATATCCATCGTACCGGGGATGAGGATATTGCCCACATTGCCATAAAGGTTAGAGAGGAAATATTGCGAAGAACCGGCAGTGAGTAAAGAACCACCAATCGCAGTATCGCTAGTAAAACTACCAACTTGATAACCTAAGATGGTATCGACTTGAGAAAAAGGAACGATGAATCCATTGGAGTCAAAGCCGATCCCGGATAAACGACCGCGAATTAAGCTGGTATCGCCGCCTGTTACAGTATTGCTACTATCTACATCGGTGTAACCGCCAAGAGCCGTGGGAACAAAAGCCGGATTTGTTAATGTTCCGTTAGGGCTAACAATAGTCAACCCTTGAACTTGCAAATCGAAAGGACGAATCCCTTGAGTGGCATCAGTGGGGACAAAGTAAGCGGCATTTCCAGAAACGGTACCGCCGGTGACTTGAATTTGGGCTTTGGCGGGAACGGTAGCGAGGGCCAAGGTGCTGACGATGCCCAAACCAAGGGCAATGGAACGAGATTTTTGGGAAACCATGTTCAAACTCCAATTGATGACGGTGAGCGATGAAATTTTGGGTGGGAGGGGATAAAATTTATCCGGAATAAATTTGATAGTGCTTGGAGAAATTATTGAGGGAGAAAATTACCTTACTTTGAAGGTTCGCTTAGATATTAATGAGATTTTCCCTCGTTTTCACCCTGTCAGATTCTTTAGATGTTAGTTATTTTCGAGAAGTTCCCGAGACTCGAAAAAGTTTTTGCGGGTAGCGATTTGAGTCAAAAGAAGTAAAGATAAGGGGAGTTTTGTCAAGAGCAAAACTAGATTTAATTCTTCTCGATCGCTACATTACTACTTTAATCGCAGGGCGATCTTTCTCACATCCGACAGATCGCGCAAAACGATTGCGATATTGTCCTTACCGCTTCCAGAAATTATCAAGAATAGGTCAAGAACAAGCTATTTTTATAAAGTTCTCGTAAAGACGGGAACAATTTTTTAAATAATGCGATCGCTTTTTTCAATGAATAACTATCAATGAGCAATGAGCAATTAACGTCCTGTTTCTGACTCCCTTAACTCGATCGCCCGATCGCAATATCTCGAACTCGCACGGGAACGCAAGCATGGGTCATTTGCGCGACTTGCATGGGTTCGCCTTTGCCGCAAATACTGGTTCCGCACTGCATCAACTCCGACTCTCCGCCGATCGCGTCCACTTTATTCCAAAATTCTGTCGTCATGCTGTGATAAGTGACGTTTTTCAGCATCCCGGCAATTTTCCCGTTTTCGATTTTCCAAAAGGCATCGCCGCCAAATTGGAAGTTGCGTCGCTGTTGGTCGATGGAAAAGCTGCCCATACCATCAATTAATATGCCTTCTTTGGTATCGGCGATCGTGTCCTCGAGGGAAGCTGTATGGGAACCGCCTTCTTTTCCGGGTTCTAAGCCGAGGTTGGGGATGCGAACCATCGGCACGCTCGACCAACTATCGGCAAAAGCCGCGCCATTACTGCCACCTCGTCCCAAACGATAGGCGGTTTCGCGATCGCGCAAGTAATCGACTAAAATCCCTTCTTTAACCACGTACCACTTTTGTGCTTTCACGCCTTCATCATCGTAGGCGACGGTACTACGTCCGCCTAGTTGAACGCGATCGGCGACAAAATTCACCCAAGGGGCGGCATATTGCAACTTATCTAAGTTATCGGGGGTGGCGAAACTGGTTCCGGCGAAGTTGGCTTCGTAGCCGTAGACGCGATCGAGTTCTGTGGGATGTCCGACGGATTCGTGAATGGTTAAATATAAATTAGTCGGTTTAAGAATTAAATTAGTGCGACAAGAACTCGGCAATTCGGGGGCGTTGACTTTCTCTAAGGCTTCAGCAGCCACGCGATCGCAATTTCCTAATAAATCTTCTCGATCGATATGCTCGTAACCGATATTTAAAGGGGGCAATTCATAATTGCGTTCTTGGGCATCGCTATTGGAAATTGCGGTACAACCATAACCGGGATGGCTGCGATAGAAAGTTTGTTGAATTTGAGATCCTTCTGTGGAAGCAAAAAGTTTCTCTTCTCGGGAAAATGTCAAGAAGGCGTAGGATTTCTTAATATTTTGTTGCTGGAGAAGGCGATCGCTAATGGTCAGTAAAAGCTCTGCTTTTTCCGCGAGAGGAATTGCAAAGGGATCGATCTCAATGGGGGTCATATAAGTGTCTTGATGGACTTCTACGGGGGCGAGGCGAATGGGATCTTGTTGAGTGAGGCGGCTTCCCTTCGCGGTTTCCACCGCCAAATTAACAACGCGTAGAATTTCTCCATCGGTTTGATAGGGACTGGCGGCAAATCCCCAAGCTCCATCCCAAAGCACCCGTACTCCAAAGCCAGCACTAATATTATCCGATAAATTGGCTAGAGAGCGATCGCGAGCATACAAGCGTTGCGATCGGTAGCGACAGACGCGAATATCGCCGTATTCGCAGCCCGCTTTCCGGATTGCATCAATGGCGAGAGGGGCGAGTTCGAGGGCTTTTGGACGGGGAGGAGCTTGAACCATTTCTTGATTATTGCGGATTAATCCTTCCTTAGCTTAGCGTCAGAGATCGCAAACAGGTTAATAAACTGTCACCTTGCCGTCATGGTTTTGTCACAATGAGAGGATATGGTCAAAAAAAGCGTCAAAAATACTTGACAGTCAGACCAATCGACAGGGGAAGGAGCGAGAACTATGCCGCGTTATTCTTTAAATTCAGCGTTTATCGATTTAAGCGAAACCAATCTTTGGGGCAAGCGACTCATCGGCCTGCGCCTCCGACATGCCAATTTACAAAATATTAATCTGGCTTGTGCCGATCTGACTGCTGCCGATCTCAGCGAGACGAATTTACAATATGCGAATTTGATTGAGGTGAATTTATTGCGGGGTAATTTGAGCGGTGCAGATCTCAGTCATGCTGATGCGATCGCCGCCAACATGAAAGGAGTCGATCTCATTGGTACGACCTTAAAGGAAGCCGATCTCAGCGATGCTCAATTACAGGAAGCTGAAGCGATCGGGGCAAATTTACAAGGGGCAAATTTAGAAGGATCCGATCTGAGCGGTGCCGATCTGAGCGGTGCCGATCTCAAAAATAGCTGGTTAACATCAGTTAATTTACAAGAAGCAACGTTAAAAGGAGCAGACTTAAGCCATGCTATTTTAACCGATGTGAATCTTCAAAATGCCGATCTGCGCGGCACTAAATTCACGAATGCCATTATTATCAATGTCGATTTCAGGACGGCAAATTTACGCGGAATGATAGTTAACCATGCGGATATGAGTAACAATTGGGGAATTTCTGAAACTATGAAACAGGAATTTGAGAAACAAGGTGCGAGATTCATCGGCGAAAGTTTAGCAGAAGAAATAATGACGAATAACTTCTCAAATTTTTAAATCCTTTGTGAAATTTTTTGGAGTGTATTATTGTACTTTAGCGATCGCGGACAAGTTACGGGAATATATTCTGCATCAACTCTCATGGCTTTTTTAGAGAGATTTTTTCTTCGATCGCAATTGGGGAAAACAAAAAACGCGATCGCAAAATTTTTTCATTGCCCATATTTGCAATTTATTGTTAGTTTTAGATAATAATTGTTTGCCAATGTTAATACCATGAGCCAAACTCGCGAATTCGATATTACCGTTGCGATTCCCACCTATAACGGAGCAGCACGCTTACCGTCAGTCCTCAATCGCCTCCAAGAACAAATCGAGACGGAAAATATTGTTTGGGAAGTGTTAGTCGTTGATAATAACAGTACGGATAATCTCGATAAGGTCGTACAAGGCTATCAAAATACGGAATTTAATAATACCGTTCCCATTCGTTACTGTTTGGAAACTCAACAAGGAGCCGCTTTTGCGAGGATTAAAGCTGTTAAGGAAGCCCGAGGGAAATTAGTTGGTTTTCTTGATGACGATACGATTCCTTCTTTAACTTGGGTGCGATCGGCATTTTCTTTCAGTCGAGAACATCCTCAAGCAGGCGCTTATGGCAGTCAAATTCACGGCAATTATGAAATCGAACCCCCGCCTAATTTTCAACGGATTGCTAGCTTTTTTGCGATTATCGAGCGTGGCGATAAGCCTCAGATTTATCAACCGCAAATGAAAATGCTGCCACCGTCTGCGGGTTTAGTTGTTCGGCGTAAAGTCTGGTTAGAAAATGTTTGCGATCGCCCTTTTTTAAGCGGTCGCTCCAGTCAATCTATTCTCAATAGTGAAGACCTCGAAGCCATTATCCAAATTCAAAATTCCGGCTGGGAAATTTGGTACAATCCGGCTATGGAACTCGAACATCAAATCCCTCGCAATCGCCTCACAAATGAATCCTTAATCTATTTGGTAAAAAGTACGGGATTAGCACGGCATCATATTCGGATGTTGCGTTATCAACCTTGGCAAAAACCAATTTTATTTCCCTTGGGATGGGTGAATGATATTCGCAAAGCCCTAATTTATTTTATCAAAAATCGTCGGATTTTAGAAAAAGATATTATTGCAGCTTGTGAAATGGAATTTCTTCTCAGTACAATTATTAGCCCTTTTTATCTTTGGAAAAAAACGCTTCAGAATAAAACAAAACAATGAGACTTTTTTCTGTTATTGATTACCAAATAAAAGAAGCCAAAGTGGTAATGTTAATAGTAAAAAAAGAGAACCAATGGCAATTGAACTAACGGCAATTTCTCGGTCTAAGTCGTAAGTTTCTGCAACAACTAAGGTTGCAAAAGCAGGAGGCATAGCAATTTGTAAGACGAGGACGAGTTGTAAACCTTCAGAAACGCCCCAAAGTCTCAAAAGAACGCCAAAAATAAGCGGAATGCACAACATTTTGACGATTAAGCCGGCAGAAACCGATCGCCATTGTTGCCATGCTTTAAGTTGGCTCAAACGCATTCCAATTAAAGCTAAAGAAAGACTGATAATAAACCAGCCAACGCGCATTAAAGTTATTTCTACTGGTTGCGGGAGTGCAATTTGTCTAAACCATAAGCTAAAGGCAAATGCCCACCAAATGGGCTTTGCGATCGCGGCAATCATTAAATCTTTGAGAGTTGTTGTGACTCGATGTTCGCTAAAAAATGCCGCAAAGATTCCCCCCAGACCATAGGCTCCCAATGTCGTCCCAAAAAGATCGTAAAATATTGCCCAAGCAAAATATTTTTCCCCAGCTAAAGCCAAAATAACGGGATAACCGAGATAGCCAGTATTGCCAAACATGGAAGCAAAAATAAAACTGCCTTGAGTCGCTTTATTCCAGCTTGGGGTTTTGAATTGAATCCAGCCTTTTGCTAAAATTGCACCCGAGAGAATTGCCAACCAAGCCAGTAGAGGAGCCAGCCAAATTCCACCAGATAAGTCAGCACGACGGAGAAAGATTACCATACCGATCGGAACACCAATCCAAAACAAAAAAATACCGATCGCTTTGGGAATATTTGGGGGTAATATTTTTCCTAAAATCCAGCCAACTAATACACCACTAACTAATTTAAGGTAGAGACCCAATAATACAACCATTATCTAATGAGCAATAAACAATTATTAATTCAATCGGGCAAAATCACTCATTTTCTATACCTATTTACCACGACCCTTGTTCGCAGTTTAATAAACGATTGAGAATTGCGATCGCAGTTTCATTTTCACTCTCTCGCACGGTTTTTTCTCGGGCAATATTGAGTAATTCCATTCGCAAGCGCATTAAATAAGCAATGGTTATTTCGTCATTCTTGCGTAAGTTTTGAGGAACGCGACGAATATTTTTACGATAAGATTGTTGTAAATTAAAATCAAAACGACGAGAAATAAAGTTTACAACCTGTATTTGTTCGGGGCGTGCTGTTGGTAAAATCTCTGTGATTTTTTGGTTTAAAATTTGCGATTTTTCTCTATTTGTCATCTGTTCTTGTAACCAAGTTTCTAGGGTAGAAATCGGCATATCCATTGTTTGCATATCTATCTTAGAAAAAGCGTGTGCCTCGCTATAAGAAATAATACCATCTTGGTTATAGTCCGTAGAAGGAATGGGTTCTCCCGTGCGCGATCGCCCGCTTAAACCAGCAAAAAAACTAGAGCTATAATCTTTATAATCCGACTCGTTGACCTCGGGAGTACAACCCACAGAAGGACGAGTACGAATGGTGGCAAAAAAACCGCATCGAGTTTGGATTGAAAGCGGTTTTGTGCGATCGCCATCTTGATAGATAAAATCGGCAAACGATCCGGCAAAACATTGTGCCATAACGGTTGTTACGGGAGTATTAGCAGGCAGCAGATCCAGTTGTTGAGAAAAGTTTCTCAATGTGAGATTATTGCCCCCCCACAGGAGAATTTCATCGGGCATTCCGTGACCGGTAAAATAAAAGAACAGTGGGTTTTTCTGGGTGCGATCGCCTTGTGCTTGCATCCATTGTTGAAAATTTAATAACGTAGAGGCTCCAATTAAATGAGGAATTTGAGGAACTTTAAACTGTTGTTGTCGTTGTGCGTTGATATAGCGTACTGTTGCTTCACTCGTAATGCCATTGGCAAAAAATATATCTGCGTCTGAAGAATTGTAACCGAGTGCTCGTAGCGTGCGTTGAAAATAGAGAACGTTTTTTTCGAGGGCAATTTCATTATTGCGTGGCGATCCTCCTCCTGCAAAAACGAGAAAATTTGTCGGTAGATCGCACTCGGATGTCGGTGGGTCAAACAGGGAAACAAGGGAGTCATTTGAGGCTAAACTCGCACAACCGCATCCACCTGCGATCGCAAAGAGAATTAAAGTCAAAAATTGTTTCAGGAGAGAGCTTTTTTTCATTGCGCTATACTAGAAATTCCGATCATTTGTTTGCTCGTTCATGCCTAACTTAAATTCTTCTTTTCTCTTTACGACAACATCTCTCAGTCTAGGACTTTTGGGAAGTCAAGCAGGGGTTAGCGAGCCAGCAAGGGGCGAACTTCCTCCCATTGTAACGGCTTCAACAACAGATTTATCCGGAAGTTGCGAAATTGATGTTCCCGCGATCGCACCGACGGTCACAAATATTAGTTTTCCCGAAGCAGAAGTGACAATTGCAGGATTAGTAGAGAGAAGCGATCGCGAGTTCATTTCACAAACTGAAAATGTAACAATTCCCACTCCAGAAGATTTAGATATAGACCCACAAATTCTCGAAGAAAGTCCCGTTTTACAGCGTTGGTTAGAGGAGATTCCCGATGTTTTAGAAGAAATTCGCAACGATCCCGTTTTTACTTCTCGAATTCGTTTCGGTTATTCTCATTTCCCTTCAACAAACCATCAGGGAGGTTGGCATATTGGGTTAGAGGATTTATTTGTAGGAGAAACGGGTTTAACGGTGAGTGGGGAATATCAAGGGACTTTTGCAGGCGATCGCGAGACATGGGGAGGAGATTTACGTTATTATATTTTACCTTTGGGAACTTCTTTTAATATTGCGCCAGTGGTTGGCTATCGCAATATTACGACGAATAATTTTCAGACTGAGGGAATTAATATAGGCATTAAGGCAATTTTAGCATCCAGTCGAGGGGCGGGAGATATTTCTTTTTCGCAAACTTTTGTTTCTCCCGGTAGCAGTGAAGAAGTAGGTATTACAACTCTGTCGATCGGTTATGCACTCACTCCTCAATTGCGCTTTTCTACCGACCTACAAAAGCAAAATTCCCGAGGAGAAAAAGATAGTCGAGTGGGAATTAGTTTAGAATTTCTTTTGTAAGGATGTAAAATTTTACGTCCTTACAGATATGAATTTAATTCTCGATCTATACGATTATTAGATTATCTTTGATTTTGCTGTATTAGTGCGATCGCTTTTGTCTGGAATGCTTTTTTATTCTCGTTCCATTTCTTGGATAATTTTCATAGTTTCTACGGAAACAGTACATACTCGGGTTAATAAGTCAATGACTTTTTCTTTATAATCTGCGAATTTGTAGGTATTGAATTTTTCGCGAATCGTTGGATCGCGAGGTTTCTTTTCTTTATGTTGGTCTAAGACCCATTCTAAGGCAGAACGGTTGCCGAGTTTGTAGTCCCATGCGATCGCGGGAATGTCTTGCAAAGTAGTGATATTATCGAGGAGAATTTGATTTTTGTCTTTATCTGCTTTTAGTTTGGGTTTATAGGGTTTTCCATCTTTGAGGGAAATATCAATCTGTTGGAGTTTATAAGGAGAAATCGTTTCATAATTGAGATGCAATTCCATCAGTTGTTTTCCCCAGCTTGTCCATTGTAGGAAGTCGTCATAAAATGGAAGTCTGGGAAAGTCTCGTTTTAGGTTCAGTTCGTATTTTTTGCGATATTGAGGGTTATGGAGGACGGCATAGGTATAGTGGAAAATATCCAGTTTAGTGATGGTTTTATTATTATAATGGGTTTGAAATTGTTCGAGTCCCCAGTCGGTGATATTGTCGATGCGATTTCCTTCTTTATCGTAGCGGTAGAGAGGGAGACAAATTGTTTTTTCTATAAAATCAAAACAGGGAATATATTTAACCGCTAAACCTTGAAACGGTTTACTAGATGACGTACCAGAATGACAAATAACAATATTCTCTCTGATTCCAGTTTCTCCAAAAATTTCTGATTGTTGGCCAATTAAATCTAGAGGGATATAGTCAAAATATAAATATTGAATAGAGTATGGCCTATAGAGAGAGCGAATTATTTTTGATTCGTCAAAGTTATCTTTTTTCTCTTTTCTAAGCTTATCTCTTTTTATCATTTTACTCCATTTGATAATGTTTCGTGCATGAAGGAAATCATCAACTACAGGATTAGATTCTTGAGAAATATCAATGTATCTGGTCTTTTTTTTATATTGAACCCATCGGTCAACCTCATTATTATATTCAATGATAAAAAACCTTGCCTTATTTTTTAAAACAATTGAGTTTATATCATAAACCCATTCATCACGATTCGTTTTGACACCATTAGAATATAATTTAAAAATAGAACCTTTCAGATTGTTATATGAGCTTAGTTTTATTTTTTTATCTATCAAGGTTAATAAAGAATCAAAATCATTATTTGTTAACTTTATCCAGTTGTTATTTTTGTCTGGATGAACATACTCAAAATCCAAAGTTTCAAATTTATTATCTGCTAAAAATAACAATTTTTTATCTCCTGATTGTAACTCATCAGGAAATTTGCAATAAAAGATTTTACAAGTATTCCGAGAACTATCTTTACGCTTAATCATAAAACTAAGAGCTACTCCAAGTTTAATATTAAATACGTTACCTGATGTATCTCCCGATCTAATATCTCCTCCTAAGTCAAAAATATAAATTTCGCTGAACTCTTCAGCAACAACTTTTCGGAATCCAGCAAAATTTTTTGCATTTATAAATGATGAATTAGTTACAAAAGTTAAAATACCATTTCTATCTAATCGGTTAGTTGCCCAACAAAAAAAACGAGAATACATATCATAAGAATTTGTTTTCTGTGCTGTACTATATTTAACATAAGTAGCTTTGATTTGTTTATCTATATTTTTATAAATACGATTTTTATTATTAAGATTTTCATCTTGCTGATTTGCATTATAAGGAGGATTACCAATAATCACCGAAATTTGCTTATCATTTTGTTTCCCAATCCTCTCCGTATTCTCCAGCGTCATCGCAAACAAATCCAACTGCTTCCCTGCAAATGAAGTATTATCCAATGTATCCATAAAACAAATATTCTTAAACTCCTCATACTCCTTCATCTTCTGCTGATAAGTATACTCAATATTCAAATTCGCAATGTAATACGGCAAAATCGCCACCTCATTGCAATGAATCTCGTTGAGATACTTATACCTCAACTTATTCGCAGGCAAATATTCAATCAATTCCGTAATAAACGTCCCCGTCCCCGTCGCCGGATCCAGAATTTCTACCCCTTCATCACTCAATAACTTACCAAAATGTTTGTGTAATAAATAATCTGTACTCTCCACCATAAACCGAACAATTTCATTCGGTGTATAAACAATTCCCAACCGATCCGCCGCCTTGGGATTGTACGCCTTATAAAAATTCTCATACAACATCTTTAAAAACTTCTGTTTCTCTTGATGATTAGAAATATTCGTCGCCGTCCGTCGAATCACCGCATAATAATGCTCAATACTCCCTAATGTATTCCGACGCACCGATCCCGTAAAAAACGTCTCAATAATCCCTTGCAAAGACCTTGCAATATTATTTTCCCGATGAAACTGCGACTCATTAAAAACCGTCGTAAAAATATCTTCCGTGAGAATATGTTGAATCATCATTTCCCGAACATCTTCCCCCGTCACCTCTGGATTAATTGACTTGCGACATAACTCTAAAAACGTCTCCCTCGCCTCCCGAAACGCTATATTATTCGCCGCCGCATCCGCAATTCTTTCCCGCAATTCCTCCGCAATCAAAGGCACATCCTGCTTAAATTGCGTCAACGCTTCCCGAAAATCTTTGACCTCCGGACGAACATAATTGATAAACTGTTGTAAAAGTCCATCTAACGCCTCCGTTTCTGCCATCAAAACCCGCAATATTTCCGCATCCCCTTGATATAAAACCGCCGTGCGAGTATCCTCAAAAATAATATTATCTGTGGGATATCCCTTTGCCAATTTCTTCTCGATTTCCTCATCGAGATCGTCCTTTGTATCCTTCGCTTCCCAGTATCCCCAATCTAATCGTAAAGCATTTTTTACCGTCCCATCCGGACGAATATTCGTATTTTTATAGGTTAACTCGTCAATGAGACGAAAATCCCGCGCTTTGCAATATCCTCCCAATAACGTTGCAAATGCCTTTCGCAAAGAAGACTCATTGCGAGATCCTCCGTAGCGTTGTAACTCTTCTAATTCCCGCTTGTACTGTTCGATTAGCAACTTAGACATCGTTGCCTAACTCCTCACTCAAAAAAAGGGATTTAATTATTTTACCTTCTTAGCGGAGATGCGATCGCATTTTCATCTTGTTCTTATTCAATAATTTATTCAACTATCAATAGCTAAACATAATTCTCGAAAATGGTCTCCTCGATGTTCAAAACTTTGATATTGGTCAAAACTCGCACAAGCAGGAGAGAGTAATACAGTAGAAATATCGTGTTTTTTTGCTAACTCGAATCCTCTGATAACTGCTTTATCCATCGTTTCAACTATTTCCCATGCTTCATAGTTATTATCTTGCAAACGCTGACTAAAAATAGATGCCGCATTTCCAATCAATAAAACAGTTTTTGCTTTATGTTTAATCGCTTCGATCCATGCGGTGTCATCTCCTGTTTTTGCTTCTCCTCCTGCAATGAGGATCGTTGCATCAGGAATGGCATTTAACCCTACTTCTGCGGCATCATAATTGGTTGCTTTACTATCGTTAATAAAAGTGACTCCAGAATGGGTGCAAATTGATTCGAGACGATGGGAAACACCGGGGAATTTTACTATTGCTGCTGCGATCGCATCTTTTTCAATACCTGCTAGACGTGCCGCACCAACGGATAACAAAAGATTTTGTAAATTATGCGTTCCTAACATTTTCAGGGAGTTTGTCGGCGCAATTTTTTCTTGAAAAGCAAAAATCCAACCTTCTTCAATATAAATTCCTCGTGCGGGTTCGCATAATAATTTTTCCTTGCCTAATACACTCGTCCAATAAGCATTTTCCCAGTCTTCAAGTCCTACATTTCGCAAATAAGGATCGTCTCCATTAAAAATTTGCTGTTGAGAACGATTCAATAGCGAGGCTTTAATTTGGTAATAATTATCTAAGGTATGATGACGCGCTAAATGGTCGGGAGTAAACGTCGTCCAAATACCAATTGTCGGCGCAAGTTCCCGTGAAGATTCAATTTGATAGCTGCTAACTTCTGCAATAATCCAGTCATAAGAATTGTTAGTAGAGATGTTGTCTGCAACATTCCTATCAAATTGGTGAATTGCTAACTCGCAAGCAGCATAGCCGATATTGCCGCAAGCGGGGGCGTTTAATCCAGCTTCTTTAAAGATCGCTGCAATTAAAGCTGTTGTCGTTGTTTTGCCATTTGTTCCAGTAATTCCTACCCAAGGAGAGGTTTTTAAAAACCGCCAAGCGAGTTCCATTTCGCCAATAGTTTCGATCGCTCTTTCTCTGGCTTCCACTAATATAGGAACATCCCACGGGACTCCAGGACTAACAATGATGAGATCGGGGGAGTTTTCAAGGGTTAAAGTATAACCCAATTTAACGGTTATGCCTTCCTTTTCAAGGGTTTCTTTTAAAGATTGCAAGGGGGGGGAATTGCCGCGATCGCCTAACTCAACTTCCCATCCTTGTTGTTTTAATAAATGTGCGGCAGCTATCCCCGATCGTCCCAAGCCAATAATATGTGCTTTTTTCATATTTGTTATTAGTTATTTGGTGTTAGTTACTTCTTTCTTACTTCTTTCTTAGGAAAGGTTAGAGGTAAGTCATCTTTTTTAACCTTCTTTGACAATTGCCCCAAAATCTGCTAGGACTCGGGCGTGATTTCGTAATAATCCGAGGAGATTGAGGCGATTTTTTTTGATGTTTGCATCTTCTGCCATAATCAGTACGCTTCCTTCTCCATCAAAAAAGGTACTGACGACAGGTGCAATCTTAGCCAAACCGTCTACTAAAAGTTGATAATTGCGATTCTGACGTGCTGTTTCTGTCTGCGAGACTAAAGAGACTAAACTATCGAAAAAGGCTTGTTCTGAGGCTTTCTCGAATAGTTTGGGATCGACAACAGAAGACGGATCTAAAGGTTGCGTATCTAAGTCTCCTTTGACAGCAAGACGCGCCGATCGATTGACGGTTTCATAAATGGTATCAAGGACTTGATTGTTACGAATTTCTTGCAGGAATACGGCGCGATCGCGGACATCTAATAAATCTTGTAAAGCGCGTTCTGTATATTCGCGATCGCTTTCTCCTAAAACTGCATTTACTAAATCATAATCGATCTTTTTCTCCTCTTGTAATAGGGTGCGAATGCGTTGCAAGAAAAACTCCTCTAATGCTTCGGCTGGAGATTCGCGATCGCTATGATTCTCTACAAAGTCGCGAGAAAATTGGGCGATGAGATCTGCTAAGTTAATATTTAAGTTTGCGTGCCAGATAATATTAACAATTGAGTTCCCTCCACGACGCAAGGCAAAGGGATCGGAAGACCCTGTCGGAATCATTCCCAAGCCAAAAATACTGACCAATGTATCTAAGCGATCGGCAATTCCGACGACTTGACCTGCTAAGGTTTCCGGCATTATATCCTCGATATTTCGAGGTAAATAATGCTCAAAAATTGCCGTCGCAACGTCTTCTGATTCGCCACTGACGCGGGCGTATTTCTGTCCCATAATTCCCTGTAGTTCGGGGAATTCATAAATCATTTGCGTCATTAAGTCAGCCTTACAGAGAAGTGCCGATCGCTCGATAGTTTCTGCTTGTTTTTCGCTGAGTTCTAATTGTTTGCTGATTTCTTCTGCCACTTCAATTAAACGATCGACTTTATCTCGCATCGAGCCTAAATCTGCTTGAAAGGTGACAGTTTCTAATTGCGGTAAAAAAGTCTCTAACGGTTCATCACAATCGGATTTATAGAAGAATTGAGCATCTGCCAATCTTGCTCGAATAACCTTAGCATTCCCGGTTGCTATAATATCTGATTTCTGGGGATCGCCATTGGAAATTGTGATAAAGTTTGCAAATAGATCGCTATTTTCCTTGTCCGTCTTTTTAATCGGAAAATAACGCTGATGGGTAACCATTACTGTTTTGATCGCTTCCGAGGGAAGTTCGAGAAATTCGTCATCAAATTTCCCTAAGACTGCGTTGGGATATTCGACAAGATCGACCACTTCTGCAAGCAAATCAGACGTTATTTCTGCATAACCATCTACAGATTTCGCAATCGTTTCAATTTGTTTTTGAATTAAGGCTTTGCGAACTGTAGAATCGACCTCAACAAAAGTCTTTTGCAAGCATTCAATATAATCTGTGGCTTGAGGAATTGATACGGGTTCGGGATGGAGAATACGATGCCCTCGGGAGGTTCGATCGCTGTTTAAAACAGTCGAACCATTGACCAATTCAACAGGTAAAATTTCCCGATTCCATAAGACAACTAACCAGCGCAAAGGACGAGGAAAACGTAAATCTCCATCTCCCCAGCGCATAAACCTGCGTCCTTCTAAACTGCCGATCCATTGTGGAATAAGTTCTTTTAATATTTCTTTTGTATCCCGTCCGGTAATCTGCTTTTGAACAAAAACAAATTCTCCTTTCGGTGTTTCTCTTAACTCGATCGCATCTAATTCTACCTCTTGCTTGCGAGCAAATCCCGCTAATGCTTTCGTGGGTTTTCCGTCTTTAAAAGCAACTTTTGCAGGAGGACCTTTAATTTCTTCTTCGCGATCGGGTTGTTTTTCGGGAAGTCCCTGCACTAAAACCGCCAAACGGCGAGGAGTCGCATAAACTTCGAGAGTATTGGGGACTAAAAACTCTGCTTGCAAAGTTTTGGGGATGCTATCTTGCCATTGTGCGATCGCACTCGCAACAAAATCGGCGGGTAATTCTTCAGTACCGAGTTCAAATAAAAAGTCTGACATAAGCGGCTAACAATTCAAGCTATTCGGCGAAAATTCGCCAGTTTAGATAGTTTACCGCGTTCTGGGAAACTTAATTTTGCATAAAGGAAATCTTAAAATTCTTGCGATCGGGGATTTATCGAGACAGGATAGCGGTAATTTCATTGACATCGGAGCAAAATGAGCAAACTACGGAATATTCTAAAGGCTGCGGGTGTTGCGACGGCTGGGGCGATCGGAACTAAACTCGCGGTGGATTTTTTCAAAAAGCGAGGAAAGCAGGAGGAAACGGTTAGTGAAGATGAACCCGATATCCTCGAACCCGTTGATGACGATACAGAACCTTCTTCAGCAGCAGAAGTCGCTTATGCTGCAGTAAAATCTAGTTCTGTACAAACATTTCTCGATAACAGTTTTGGCGATCCCGGTCGTTATGTTCCCGATCGCACTCCTCGTGTTTTTGATTATCAAGGGCAACAATATATGGTAATTTGGGCCGATGATACTCAAAAAGAGAAGAAGCAAATGATGGCTTTTTTGTATACAGATGCGGGGCGAAAAATGGTCGCTAGCGTCGGCTATACTCTCGATACTACCGATTACAATATTAATTTAGAAGATACGCCTTTTGCTGTTGAAGTGAATGGCGATTTAATTACTTCGGGTCAAAGTACGACAGATGGAACGGATGAGGTTGATTTTGTCTTAGCTTAAATTTAATTCAGGTGGGCATTGCCCACCTTTTTTGATCGGATTTTCTAATCGCGTAATATTTTTAATTCTTTAGTTCTTTGAGTTTTTCCAGCACGTTTAAAACATGACCTTTAACTCTGACTTTTGACCAAACATAAGCGATTTTTTGGTCTGGAGAAATGAGAAAGGTCGAGCGAATAATGCCCATATATTCTTTGCCCATAAATTTCTTTAAACCCCAAATCCCATAACTTTCAGCGATTTTATGTTCGCGATCGCAAAGTAAAGTAATCTTCAGATCGTGTTTTTCGATAAAGCGTTCGTGAGACTTTTCTGAATCTGGACTCATCCCAACAATTTTAGCGCTCAATGCCTCAAATTCTGGTAAATATTCGCTAAATTCTTTTGCTTCTGTGGTGCATCCGGGGGTATTATCTTTGGGGTAAAAGTAAAGCACTAACCAATGAGAAGCAAAGTCTTCTAATGTGACAATCGTTTCATTGCGATCGGGTGCAGAAAAAAAGGGTGCGGGTTGTCCGATTTCCAGAAGATTTGACATGATTAAAAGTGAAATGCGATCGCAGTTTCTCAGATCGAGTAAAATAACGCCAGAATAATTGTAACTCGAAATAACAATGAATGAAAAATCCACACAACTAGATTCAGAGCGATCGCTCGATCCATTAGTTAAATATCAAGAAGATCGTCCCGATTTAATGTCCTTGACAAATCTTCTAAGTTGTGAACTAAACGAGAGTATTATTCGAGGTATTAAGGAAGCACAAACACCGGAAGAGATAGAAAAATGGTTACAAGTAAAAGAACAGTTTGAACATCAGAATGAAAAAAGAACACAATGTATCGAACAAGAAAAAAATGGAGCGCAAAAACGAAAATTAAAGTTTTTTGATGAAATTCGCTTGACTGTTTTTAGCGGTTTGCTGTTATCACTAGGAATTTCAATGGTTTTTCTAAAATTCCAACAACCGGGCTTAGTTCTGATTGTGATTGGCAGTTTTAAACCATTAAAATATTCACTTTCTGAAATTTCTGAACAGTCAGAAAATTTATCTAGAAATATCAGTATTTTAGTTTATCTTTTTGCCTTGATTTCTTCTTTTTTTGCGATTTTAGTTTGGGCTGATATCTCCGAAGGAATCCAGCAATCACTCACGATTTTCATTAGTTTTACTATTTTATTTTCCTTGAGTCTTATCAAACATATTCTAGGAACATCTCAAGTAAGCAATAAAATTGAGAATATTCGCGATCGCAGTCTTGAAGATGATAATTAATTATCGTTATTTTCTCAAGATTCTTGCCGCGATCGCACTCACCATCAACCCCAACAAAACGACTCCCAAACTCATTTGGAGTAAAAATACATCCTCATTGGGTCGATTAACAATCTCGTCAATAAAATCAGCATAAGCTGAAACTCGCGTATCAAAAAATATTTCTCCAAAACTGCTATCTTGATTGGGTGTAACATCAACTCTCGGTAGCGTCGATCGCCGCCCGCTAGAAGCAATTCCCGCAATTTTTCCCTCAATAAATGCCGGACTACCCGAGTCTCCTGAAGTCGATCCCGTTTCATAGTTTCGCCCAATTTCTAATCGAGAATCTCCCAATAATCCCGTACTCGTTCCCGTATCATACCCGATAATTCCCAAGCCGTGAATTCCATATTCTTTGCCTAAAGCATCTTGACTGCGAGAACCATTATCAAAGTCATAAACTAACTGTTTTCCCTCACTAATTCTGGTATGGAGTTCGGGTTGCGTTAGCGCTTCTTTCAACGTATCATAACGATTGCCGCCAAAGCGCTTTTGGATCGTGCGATTGCCTTTTCTTTCACCTTCCATTCCCGTTCCACCTACCCCATATCCCACCCGTGTAAAAATCTGTCCTACTTCATCAGAACGGCGATAAATACTGTAACGTTCTGCGGTAGTTGGGGCAACATCTTTAAGTTCGATAATTGCGATATCATTGTCGCTATTTTCATTATTATTCCATTGAGGATGAATAAAGATTTCTTTCGCTTCCAGATGAATTTTCCCAATCGTCAATTGAAAAACAACTTTTACTGTTGTTTCTTCAGATTCAAAAAGAGAAAAATTATTAAAAGAATTTTGTTTTTGAAGGCAATGTGCAGCAGTAAGTATATGCTTTCCACTCCACAATAAAGACCCCGTACAAACCTCATTATTCGGTAATTCCAACAAGACAACGCCATCGTAGCCCATTCCCGTCCGAATAATGTAACGGCGATCGTTAGGGTTAGTAATGGGAAGACTGAGGGCGATCTGTTTCATGGTAATCAGAAATGAGTAACGGACAATCGGAAAAACCGAGGGCATTTTAAAGTTTAGCGAAAGATGAAACAAATAAACGCGATCGATAGGTTAATATCAATAAATAAACGCTTTACCGATGACCGAAAATGACTGGCGAGAAACAACTCAGTTTATTTGGCGATCCCGACCCTCAACCCGATCGCATAGAAATCGATCGCGATCGCATTCCCTTCGATGCTAATATTCCTATTCCTCCTCAAACGTATCAAAATATGGAAGAATTGGCCGTTCACTGTCAGCAATGCGATCGTTGCGAGTTAGGACAAAAACGCACGAATGCAGTCATTGGACGGGGAAATCTCAATGCAGATATTATGATTATCGGCGAAGGACCCGGACAGAATGAAGATGAACAAGGATTGCCCTTTGTGGGAAAATCGGGTCAATTATTAGAGAAAATTCTGGCCTCAGTCAAACTCGATTCTCAACAGGATGTTTATATCGCGAACATGGTGAAATGCGTCACCAAAGATACGCCAATTTTAACTCAACAGGGCTATAAAACTATTGGTTGGATTGTTGATAATCGCTGGTCTGGAGACGTTTTAAGTTTAACCCCCGATCGCCAACTAACTTGGCAAAAAATAACCGGATGGTATCGTTCTCCCTTGGGGGGGAGACCCCTCTATAGAGTTAGTGACAAAGATAGTAACCTAGGTTATGTGGCGACGGGAGATCATCCCATTCTCACTCGTCGAGGTTGGATTCCTGTAGAAGAATTGCAGCCTCGAGATATTGTTGCGACGGGAACGCCTAGAAAAATGGCTCGAGAAATTCGTAATTTAGAAATGGCATTTTGCGATCGCATTCCCGTACTCTCTTCTTCCTTAAATGTTACCCTTGTTGGTGAGAAAACGGACTGGAAACCTATTATTAAACAACCCATTTCCCCTCCAGAAAGTGCGATCGATGTTTACTGTATCGATGTCGAAGAAACTGCTAATTTCGTGACTCCAGCCGGAGTCGTTCATAATTGTCGCCCTCCAAGCAACAGAACCCCCACTCCTGATGAAATTGCTGCTTGCAAACCCTATTTATTAGAACAAATTCGCCTTGTGAATCCCAAAATTATCTTGTTTACTGGGGCAACGGCTTACAAAGGCTTAACGGGTAAAAAACAAGGCATCACCAGAATTCGAGGACAATGGCTAGAATGGGAATCAAGACAGTGTATGGCAATTTTCCATCCCGCTTACTTATTACGCAATTCCTCCCGAGAAAAAGGGCAACCCAAATGGTTGATGTGGCAAGATATTCAAGCGGTTCGGGCCAAATTAGACCAACTTCGTGCTAAATAGCAGTATTTTGAATCGCAATCTTTCTGCGATCGGGGTGACATTATGCTAGAGAAACTTCCTCCGGAAGCGAAAACATGGGCAGAAAAACTACACTGGAAAGAACGAAGATATTTACTTTCTCTGTGTCATCTGCTTTGTGCTGAACCACCGGAAACTCAAGCACAATTTTTGGATCAATATACAGCAGATGGACTAATTGCCAAAATCATTCAAGACTATGAAACGCAAACGAAAATCAAGAATCATTTTAAAAGTTTTCATATTAAAACAGAACTCAATCCGCAAGTTCTCAGAAAATATATCAAACAATTTTATATTCATTCTGCCCAAGATGTGCGCCGAGAACCTGCAAAATATCTAGAATCAGCATTACGTCTCGTCACCAGCCCCGAGGAAAAAAATTATGTTCTCAACTATATTCTCGGATTTGAATTGATTAAATTAATCTTTAAAATGAGTTGGTTGCAACAAGAACGATTTTATTCACTACAACACAATCAAGAAGAATTTTATAATATTTATATTAAACCCGTTCAATATGCTCACAAATTAAATGGTATTGTTAACCCTAAAGATTCTAATCTCTTTTTTGCTCAACGCAATTATTTTGTGCAAAAACCTAATCTTGGCGATCGCAAAACCATTGAGTTAGTGATGGTCACATTTACCACCGATGCTGTTAGCAATTTAGGTTTTTCTATTGTTCGCAATATTCGTCCCGTCCCTTTTGATTACGATTATATTTACCAACCCGAAGAGGAACGCATTTTTTGTTGAATGGACTATAGCAGTTATTGTTTTATAATTGAATTAAACCGCGATCGCGCAATTTTTGAGTTAAAACAGAAGTTTGGTTTATTTTTGCCTACCCAGAAGCAGAAATGAATGTTTCAAGTTTTGCAAGACGAATTCCAGAACAAATTGATGAAATGTGGAATGCAACTTACAACGCTCTTTCCGTATATATTAGTGAAAATAATCAGCGAAAGGCTGACTGGCCAGATAACAGTGGACGTTTAACTCTAGCTCTTAACAGTCAAATGCTAACTACGAAAATCATGTATCTTCCAACAAATGCTTTTATAAGATGTGTTGCTTCCTATTCAAAAGAAGCAGGAATTAACTAAGTACAGGACAAAAATTGGAGAGAGTCAAGAAAAGCATCAAACTTGTGGTCG
>NZ_JCAMRX010000067.1:0-30722 GCF_059821285.1 Spirulina sp. LEGE 11439 | reverse complement strand
TCTCACCGCTAACCTTTCAGGTCTAGCGGGAGTCCTCTCGCGACATTTATGATAGATTTGCGATCGTCTTTTCTGGGTCGATTCTCGTTGCTTATTATTCAACTTGTTGTATATCCTCGATCTCGGTTATACTCAATTTATTGGATATTGACAAAACGATCGATGGCACTCAATCACACGATTTTAGCCGTTTTAGCCCATTCTCCTTGTAGCGGATACGATATCAGCAAGCGTTTTGAAGAAGGAGTGAGTTGCTTTTGGAAAGCTAGCCAACAGCAGATCTACCGCGAATTGAGCAAAATGGAAAAACAGGGGTTCGCGCATCCTGAAATCGTTCCCCAAGAAGGCAAACCCAATAAAAAAATCTATCACATTACGCCAGAAGGAAAAGCCGAACTATTACGCTGGTGTAGCGAACCCAGCGAACCGACTCCCATTCGTGAAGATTTATTGGTCAAAGTGTTAGCAGGACCTCACATTCCCATTGAAATACTCCGTCTGGAAGTTTTATCTCGTCGCAAACTCCACGAACAACAACTCAAACGCTATCGAGAAAAAGAACAGCTTTTTCTCACTTTACCTAAAACAGGAGAACGGGTTAAAGAGGCAATGTGTTTGCAAGGAGAATTTCGTTATTTAACTTTACGACGAGGTATTCGTTACGAACAAAGTTGGATTGAATGGTGTGATGAAGTTTTAGCGTTTCTCGTCGAAAAAGAAAATGAAAGTAGAATTTTAGGAAATCATACAAGAATGACCTGCAATAACTCGCCAAGACTTGCTTGACTTCACAGACCAAACGCGAGTAAAACGAAAATCACCATTTGCGGGAACACCATCATAACTACCCGTTATTTGCATTCGCACTGAAACGATCGCAACCTCTTTAATTATTTGTATTTTTTGCTCGGACTGCTCGAGTGCTTCTATACTCAACAAACCCGATTCATGAGCCGCGAGATCGTCTTCTTTGCTCAGCACATTGCCGAGATGATTGGTAAATATCAACTCGGGGGCGAGGAGTTCATCTAAAACTTTGATATCTGATGCCAGCATTGCTAACCTGAGTTTCTCCTCAACTTCTAAAATTTGCGCTTTAACAGAATCATCCATAAATCTTTCCCTTATTTGCCCTAACCGTACCTTAGCGAAAATCGATCGCAATGTCCCAAAACGACTCAATAAAAATTATACAAAATTTCTACCTGTCCACTTTTTGTATATCCTCGATGAAATTTTATCTCTTAATCAAGGAGAAACAAGGGTAAGGTATCAACAACAAACTTTGTTAAGAATTAAAGGGGAAAACTTCCCCAGCAGGTGGCGCTTTTTTAATAGTTGGTTGTATATTTTTTGGTCTATCTCGAGTCTTTGTAGTGGGCGCGATCGTCACCCATTTGCAAATTTCGTCGGTTCTAAACCCTAACGCCATAGGACGACGAACTCCGGGAATGACTTGTACATCATAAAGTTCGCTGACGACTCCTTCAATTTGCATCCAGTGGTCGATATTACCCGTGTCTAAATTAATAATCATTAAACCGCAACCCGGTGCGGCATTTTTGGCATTCAGTAAATCATCTAAGGGTAAACCCGTAAACATTCGATCGCCTCTCGGTTTGGAAAGACCGACGATCGCCCACTTCTGCCAAAAGGTCAACCCGCGCAAATACCCCGGACAAAAGGCGATCGCGTTAAATTTCCCGGCTTTGCGATCCACATAGCCAAACTCTCCGGTACCCGAATTCAAGACCCAGAGGCGATCGCGATACCAACGGGGAGAATGGGGCATCGAGAGAGAATCTACCACAATGCGATTATTCTGAATATTAATGATACAACCGCCGCGATCGCGCTTGTTTCGCCATCCTGCGGCGACATCAGAACGACTGATGGCACTGACGTAAACGGGTTTTGATTTCACCATGGCCAAGCCGTTGAGGTGACAGCGATCCTCGGGGGCGAGTTTGCTGATAAAATCGGGTTGCCAAATGGGGGCAAAACTATAGCGATCGCTAACCGTCGCCAAACAACTATAAGCAGTATTGACAAAAACAATCTTTTGTGTATCGGTCACGGCCAGATCGTGAACGTCTAATTCTCCTGTGGTGTAAGCGAGACGAGGAATATATACCGCATCGTAATCATTTTGGATTTCCCCATCATCAAGGGCATTGTCTAACTGCCAGAGTTGAAAGCGACAGCCCATATAAAAGCGATCGCGAGTGGCGTAGAGTCCCATAGGGCGATCGAACAGTCGCTCAAAAATAGAGAGTACGCCATTCGGTTTTAGCCCGATGAGAAAAAGTCGGTTGGTTTGATAAGTGGTAAATGCAAGACTGATATGCTGTTCGTAAAGCCAAGGCAGCAATTGACGAGAGCAGGAAATTTCAAGGGGTGGCGACTTTTTGGGTTCTGGATCTGGCATTGATTTGGTTACTCGTTACTTGTGACTTGCTTCTTGCCGATTACTTTATCCAACAAAAAATACAAAATTACAGCCGCAATAATGCCGTTAATCGGTTTAATTCCGGGCGTGTAGTAAGCGATCGCGGAAGCAGCAAGATAAGCAATAATTCCCACCCAATTAAACGGCGGTTGTTTTTCCTCTAAATCGGGAAATTTCCCTCGATGACCGAGCCAATAATCGGCCATAATAATGCCCCCAATGGGTGGAATAAAAGTCCCTAACAAAATGAGGAATTGAAAAAACTTTTGACTTTCATAAATACCGCCCAATGTTAGTGCTAAAGCCAAAGTTGCCCCGCCCAATACGAGTAAATGACGCTTTTCCGTGCGAAACGCATGAGAGCCGGCGACGGAAAACGCATAAATCGTATTATCTTGAGTCGTCCACATATTGAGAACAAAAAGAATGACACCCCACACTAATAAACCTTGTTGAATCATCACTTTGACGATATCCGAGTCGCCGTAAGCGAGGGAACTATAGGCACCGCTAAAAATCAAAAAGCCATTTCCTAATAAAAAGGCGATTAAAGTCGCGATCGCGGCCAATTTTCCCGATCGCGCAAAACGACTCCAGTTCGTAGCTTGAGTCCCTCCAGAAATAAAAGTTCCTACGATAATAGTAATGGCAGCACTTAAAGAGAGTTCTGCTTGAGGCGCGATCGCTTGCAAACCCGAAAATCCTTCCACTTCCTCCGTCGAAATCGCCAAACTCCAGACCATTAAAATGACAATTGCGGGAACGGCAATACGACTTAACCAATCCAAGGCGCTATAACCAAAATAAGCCGTAACACAAAATCCATACGTTACGCAAATAATCAGCAACCAATTCAAAGATTTAGGAAAACCGATCGCTTGATTTAACAACTCGGCAATTAAACCCGATCCCCAAGCATACCAAGCTACCTGAGTAAAACCGAGAATAAAATCCACCCAACGCGAGCCAATATTTCCGAAACTAAATCTTGCCATGAGAACGGTATTTAATCCCGTTTCCCCGGCAATATATCCTAACGAAGCTGCATAGATTCCCAAGATTAAATTCCCGATGAGAATAACGCCAATTAAATCGGGAAAAAAGCGAAAAGCGGGACCGACCAATCCTCCAGCAAAGAGAGTACCGGAATATAAAGTAAACCCCACTAAAATTGGAGCCAGAGACCAGAAAGATTTTCGCATTTCTGGAGGAACTGCACTCAGAGGATAATCTTCTTGTCGTTCGCGATCGCTTGTGGGTTGTGGATCTTGAGTTGTAGGTTGTTGTGTCATTGATTGCTATTCACTGATAACTGATAACTGTTTACTGATAACTGATTAGCCAAATCTCGGTCGGGCAAAGCGATCGCGAGTGGGAATGGGGGCTTGTCGTGGGGGAGGAGGGGAAGTTTTTTGGGGGGTTTGTTGTACGGGGGGAGAAGTTTCTTCTTGTTCTTCTAAAGAGGGTGGTGGCGAAAATTGTTCAAATCTCTCTCGTTCTCGTTGAGGCGGTGGGTTAGAAAAAGGAGGAAGTTCTTGGAATTGTTCTTCCGGTGGTGGTTCGGGGATGGGAACAGAAGGAATCACGGTTTCATTTAAATATAGATCCACCTCTTCCACCTTGTCTAAATCCCCTTGACCGCGATAGAGAGCTTGTGCCTGTTGGAGGGTGGCGATCGCTTCTTCATAGCGTTGCAGGCGATAATAACAAACCCCAGAATTATAGAAAGCATCGGCAAAAATGGGATTGAGTCCGATCGCTTTTTGATAGTTGGTGAGTGCCAGTTCGCAGTCCCCGGCATCTTGGTAAGCAATGCCAAGATTGTAATAGTTAGTGACATCATTAGGGGCAAAGTTTGCCACTTGTTCGAGGGCGGCGATCGCGGTATCGACGTTGCCCGTTTCAATAGCCGCCGTTCCCAATTGTTGATAAACCGCAACATTATTGGGATCCAATTCCGCCGCCGTCGCAAAACGCTGTTCTGCGGCGCGATAGTTCTCCTGTCTGGCATAAACTAAGCCGAGATGGTATTGTGCCTGGGCGTTTTCTGGGTCGATAACTGCGGCCGTCCCGAGGTTCTCCTGCGCCCGCACCCAATCGCCGCGATCGGCATACAGTAAGCCGACTTGATAGTAAGCGTCGGCAAAATCCGGATCCAGTTCGATCGCATCTTCATAGAGGGCGATCGCTTCGTCGGTTTCGCCGCGACGGGCGAGAATTAAGCCCAAATTATAGGCGGCGCGGGGATTTTCGGGATTGAGGAGTAAAGTTTCACGATAAGCCAAGGCTGCTTCTTCTTTCTCTCCCAAAACATCTAAAGCGAGGGCGAGATTGTAATATCCGGGGGCAAATTTGGGTTCGAGGAGAGTGGCGCGGCGAAAGCTGGCCGCCGCATCCATTAATGCACCCTGACGATAGTAGGCAATGCCCAGATTGTAATAACCTTCAGCAAAAGTAGGATTTAAGCCCACGGCTTGGCGATATTCTTGAATAGCGGGGGCGACTTCTCCTTGCTGCATGAGGCTATTGGCGAGCATATAGTAGCCCATTGGCATAAGGGGATCGAGGCGCAACGCTTGCCGAAAAGATGCCTCAGCTTCCGGGAAAACGCCCCGTTGATAGGCAAGAGTTCCTTTTTGAAATGCGATCGCCGCGTCTAAATCATTGGTATACAGTCCATCGAGAACTTGCTTGACTTGTGGAGTTTCGGGATGTTTTTGCGCTGTGGCAATAGGCGCGATCGCACCCCACCCGAGTAACGCCACGGTTAACACGCCCCATCTTAAATATTGCTTTCGCATCAGTCCGGCCTCATTGCAAACCCAAATTTACCCTAAATTGTAATGGGTAATCGGGAATTGAGCGCAATTCGAGGAGTGAAAGCATTTTCAACGAATCAGTATTGCGATCGACGAAGGGGGCGATTGTATATTTTGAGGATGTGCGGGAGATCGATTAGGTGTGAGCTAAAATGATTACACTTTCACCTTGCACTAAAACAACGAGACGCTTTAAGAAAGCGAGGAAGAAGCAAAAACGATGGCTATTTGGGATAACATAGCGGACCATCGAGAGTAACGTAAAGTGGGTTAAGGAACGAAACCCACTATCCCAAGAGATAGTATTGGGTTTTGCTTCGTGACAATTGTTTTCTGTTTCTAATCTTCTATGTCTCGCAAAATTTGCCCAATTCTATTTTTAAGATAAGGAATATCTCGTTCTACCGCATTCCAAACTTCATTCAAATCTACACCAGTATAATTGTGAATGAGAATATCTCGAAAGCCTGCAATTTGTCGCCAAGGAATATCTGAAAAAGTCGTTCTCAACTCTGGAGAAAGTTGCTTTGTAGCCTCTCCCATCACCTCAAAACTGCGAATCACACCATCTTGAACTAAAAGAGAATCAAAAAACTCTGCTTTTCCTCCTCGAGTATAGATTTCGATCCGCTCCATTCGCTCCCAAATATCATTAAGATAAACTCGGTCATCGGAACTCATAAAATAATTGCCTCTTGCAGAATGCGATCGCGAAACTCTTCTCGCAACCCATTAACATTGGCAACATCTACCTTACACCCTAAAAAATCCTCTAAATCTTGCATTAAACTAATGCGATCCAACAAACTGCGATCCGCTTCAAGTTCCACTAAAAAATCAATATCGCTATCGGCTGTCTCCTCTCCTCGAGCCACCGAGCCAAAAATCCTAACATTAAACGCGCCATATTTCGCCGCAAGTTTCAGAATCTCCTCGCGTTTGTTGCGAAGTGTGTCTCGTAATATCACGATCGCCCTCTTCTGCTTCTCTAATTCATCAGACCCGATCGTAGCACGATTTCCGCTCGGGATCTGGTGCGATCGCGCTTCTATTTCTACTATTTTTTGGGTCTGGCGATCGCAACCCAACTCGCCTCACAAGCGATCGCCTCCGCGAAGAAAACCGCTAAAATAAGTTAATGAGAGGAGATAGCGATCGTGAAACGAGAAGACATTCTCAAACAATTACAAGAAAAACACGAGGCGATCGCCAATTACGGCGTTAAATTTTTAGCACTTTTCGGTTCTGTCGCCCGATACGAAGCCACAGAAAACAGCGATATCGATATTTTAGTTGAATTTGAAGGTCAAATTCCCTTCGATCGCTACATGGATGTAAAATTCTACCTTGAAGATAGATTGGGAAAAAAGTCGATTTAGTGAGTCGAAAAATACTCAAACCTCTAATTCGAGAAAAAATAGAACAGGAAGCGATCGCGCTACCATAAAAATACTCGTACCAATTGCATAAAACCCATGATTGAAAAAGCGATCGCAGAACCCCCTCAAAACCTCGAAGCAAGAGTAACTTTGTTAGAAACAGAACTCACACAAATCAAGCAAATTCTTTCAGAATCCCAACAAAAACAAGAACCGTGGTGGTTAAATATTGTCGGGAGTTTTGAAAGCGATCCCACCTTTGATGAAGCCATGCGCTTCGGACAAGAATGGCGTAAGTCTGTTGAATAGATTTCTTGAATTTGACCATGTATATTCTCGATACCGACCATCTGAGTCTTATTCAGCGCAATGGACGAGAGGGAAAGCGAATTCTTGCAAAATTGGCTGTTCTTAAATCAGTAGAAGTTGCTGTAACAGTCATTACTTATGAAGAACAAATTAGAGGTCGTCTCAATACAATTTCTCAAGCTAAAACACTAGAAAAACAAGTGATGTCTTATCAAAGACTGCAACAACTCATTCTCGATTATCATTCGATCCCAATTATCCCATTTTCTCGTGCTGCTGCTCTAGAATACCAACGCTTGCGAAAAGTGTATCGCCGTTTGGGGAGTATGGATTTAAAAATTGCCGCGATCGCTTTGACAAATGATGCTATCTTACTGACTTGTAACCAGTCAGATTTTGGCAAAATTGTTGAATTAAAAAGCGAAAATTGGTCACTCGAATAAACTCTTGAATATGTGCTAACTGCTTCATCCTCAACTATCTCTGATATTTTCTCAAAGCGAGCGATACACGATTTATAGCGATATTTTAGAACAAGTTGAGCCAGACAGAGAGATTTATCTTGCTCTTCCTTTAAATGCTTTTACAGAACTTTTTGAAGGAGATAGATTTGGTCAGTTTTTATTAGATAAAAATCGCCTTAAACTTCTTGTTTTCAACCCAAAAATGGAGGAAGTTATCAAATGGCTACCCTAGAAGATCATCGCCAAATTGTTCGCCAATTTTTGCAAGACTATGCTGAGATTCCTGCATCGGATGAGAATATACAAAGTGAAACACTTTTCGATCTGGAAAACGATCGCTATTTGCTTTTATCAATAGGTTGGTCACAAGAATTGCGGGTTCATCATTGCGTGATACACATCGATATTATTGAGGGTCAAGTGTGGATTCAAGCTAATAATACCGATCGCCTAATTGCCGAGGAATTAGTTGAAGCAGGAATTCCCACCGATGCGATCGTGTTGGGATTGCAGCCTCCTGAAGTTAGAGCTTATACTGCTTATGGTATCTCTTGTTCTCAAACGCAACAAGCATATCGATTGGCAACAAACCGATGATTTTGCCACGACATTAAAAACCAAATTCACGATCGCCCAACGCTTATGACTTCTTCTCCTTCCTCTGACGACTCGATCGCAGAAACTTCCCGCTCTGATGTACAAAACAATGCGAAGACAACAGAAACACCAACCCCTGAAGAACAGCCCAGTTACGTCAAATTAGCCATGCGAAATATGGTTCGCAAGCGAGGAAAATCTCTCTTTCATTTTTTCCTCTCCACCCTTGGCGTTTTAGCTTTCCTAATCGGCATTTCCTACCTCACTCGGTGACTTCAATGAGCAATTATCAATGACCCATCAGGATAACCTTAAACCTCAAATATTCCTTACTGTTCAAGATTGTTTCTTTCCTTCTACTTCCTTTTTGGAATCACCCATTTCAGGGGCAACTTGGCAAAAGTGGTTTCAAATTTGGGGGGAGGCGATGGCGAGGGAAATGCCTGCGAGGGAAGCGTGGGAAGTGAGTTTGCGCTTGAGTGGCGATCGCGACATCCAAGACCTCAATACCCGCTATCGTCAGAAAGATTCTCCTACAGACGTTCTTGCTTTTGCCGCTTTGGAGGTGGATTTTCCTGATACGCCAGAAATCGAAGGCGAACCACTCTATTTAGGCGATATTGTTATTTCTGTGGAAACTGCTTCCCGTCAGGCGATCGCGCAAGGTCACTCCCTGAAAATCGAACTGGCTTGGCTGGCAACTCACGGCTTTTTACACTTATTGGGTTGGGATCATCCCGATGAAGAACAACTCCAGAGAATGCTCGATCGCCAGAGAATTTTGCTGAAAATAGCAGGATTGTTCAAGGGCGATCGGTAAATTTGCCCGATCGATGTTACAAAGGGGGTGATAGAGGAAAACTCCGACTCCTGCAAAAAAAATTAACAAGTCTTATCATTCTTGTCTATAATCCTGTTCGATCGCCTCTTCTTATTGTTTCAATCGGATCGATCTTATGACCTACCAGCAACAACTCACTCCTAACGCCGAAAGACCCCCCGCTTCGGCTTCCCTGTTTTCCCTGCTCACAACAACCGAAGCCCGTCAACCCAATCGAGATTTAGCGTGGCAAGTTGCCGCCAACTTATTTCTCAGTTTTAAATATGCTTGGGCGGGGGTACGTTATGCTTTTGTCACCCAGCGCAATTTTCGCATTCACGTCGCGATCGCCACGACTGCTATTAGCTTGGGCTTATTTCTCAGCATTTCTACAATGGAAATGGCCGTCATTGGCTTGACTTGCGCCCTCGTCATGGTGTTAGAACTTTTAAATACCGCCATCGAGTCCGTGGTCGATCTAACCGTGCAGAAGACCTATCACGAACTGGCCAAAATTGCCAAAGACTGTGCCGCCGGAGCCGTATTAATTTCTGCGATCGCGGCGGTATTTGTCGCGGGACTCATCTTGCTACCCCCCTTATTTGCACGATTCCTATTCATTTAAACGCGATCGGGAGTATTTCTATTGATCCTTGTCATCGATAATTACGATAGTTTTACCTATAACTTAGTTCAGTACCTCGGAGAATTGGGCAGCGAATTCCCCATTGCGAAAGAGATTCGCGTCCATCGCAATGATTGCATCACCCTGAAAACCATTCGCGATCTCGCTCCCGATGGTGTCGTTATTTCCCCCGGACCCGGTCGTCCGGAAAGTGCCGGAATTTCCATCAGTTTAATTCGCGAATTGGGAAGCACCCTTCCGATTTTGGGAGTTTGTTTAGGGCATCAAAGTATTGCCAGTGCCTTTGGCGGCAAGATTATTGCCGCATCAGTACTTATGCACGGGAAAGTCTCGTCAATTCACCACAATAATATCGGTATTTTTGAGAAGCTCGCGAATCCCTTCACCGCCACCCGCTACCACAGTTTGGTCGTCGATCGCGACACCCTACCGGAAGCCTTAGAAGTAACTGCGCGATCGGAAGACGACACGATCATGGGACTCCGGCATCGCGACTATCCCCATATCCAAGGGGTTCAATTCCATCCCGAGAGCATTTTAACGACTCCCGGTAAACAACTGTTACGAAATTTCCTACAATCTATTGAACAGTGAACAGTAAAGATAACTGTTGCTTGTTACCTAACTGGTGACTGGTGACTGGTGACTGGTGACTGATATAAACGCAAGCAAGAAATTTTTATGAAACGGCGACAGTTAATCCGCTACGCGGGAATTAGTGTTTTAAGTGGGTTAGGGATCGCGGGAAGCTCCCAATGGCTTCCCGCCCGAGGTCAATCGGGGGGCGTGAGTGTTAAGTATTTAGGACATACTTGCTTTCTCTTTTCCGGTGGTGGCAGGCGCATCTTAATCAATCCTTTTCGGGATCTCGATATAGGCTGTACCGTCGGCTATCGCTCCCCTAGTGTTGCCGCCGATACGGTTTTGCTCAGTTCGCGACTCTTTGATGAAGGCGCACCTCAAGCGGTACCGGGAAATCCCGATATTTTGTTCGAGCCGGGTTCCTATCAGGTGAGAGGGCAGCAATTTCAAGGAATTGCGATCGCGCACGATCGCAAAGGAGGGCGACAATTTGGGACAAACGTTGCTTGGAGTTGGACTCAAGGCGGGGTTCGCATCGTCCATCTCGGCGGTGCGGCGGCTCCAATTGAAGTCGAACATAAAATCCTCATGGGTCGTCCGGATGTCGCGTTTATTCCCGTAGGAGGCGGCGTGAAAGCCTACAATCCTCAAGAAGCCCTGCAAGCCGTACAAACCCTCAACCCGAAAATTGTCGTTCCCACCCACTACCGTACCGAAGCTGCAGATCCCGCAACTTGCGATATCGTTGCCCTTGATGAATTTTTAGGCTTAGCGGCTGGATTTCCCGTCAGCCGCACTGGAGATACTCTGTCTCTCTCTCGCGGCAATATTCCTCAAGACGGACCGACCATTCGCATCATGGGCTATCGATTTTAGATGAATTGGTAAGGTTGCGATCGCGAAGCAAAAATTGAGAACTTCAAGTTGGGGATCCTTAATATCAGGATCCCCGACCTTGTATTTTCAGGTTTTAAGAATTGAAAAGAATGATTGCATTTTGTTTGGAAAAGAGAAAGCAATGAATTCATTGTTTAAGTTTAATGCTGTTAGCACAGATCGGCTTAACATGACGGATTAAGAGAAAAAACAATTGAGAATGACCGGTAGCGAGCCATTTATACATTTGTCAAAAAAGGAGATTTGCTCGAAAGCAACACAAGAATGAGAAGAGATTGATTATTGTAGAATTAAGAGATTTTATTTCCCATCGGATAACATTCGCTTTAGACAAAAAAGCGACTACAATAAAAAAATCGTCGATAGCGGAACAAGAATCGATCAAAAAAAGAAGTAGGATGAATGTCTCTAATCTTTACTTCACTTCTTTGCCCGTCATTCCCCGTTACCTCTAACTATGAATCAGACCAAGCCCGTAAAATTTGCGATTACAACTCCTCTGTATTACGTCAACGCCGCACCTCATATCGGAAGCGCTTATACGACGATAGTGGCGGATGTTATCGCTCGTTTTCATCGCCTGCAAGGACATTCCGTCCTCATGATTACGGGAACGGACGAACACGGACAAAAGATTCAGCGTGCAGCAGAAGAACGAGGAATTGACCCTCAACAACACTGCGACGCGATCGCCGCAAGTTTTGATGCACTTTGGCACAAACTCAACATTCACTACGATCGCTTTAGTCGCACTACCGCGCCCAAACACCACGCGATCGTTAAAGAATTCTTCCGCCGAGTTTGGGATAACGGGGATATCTACCTCGCTAAACAACAAGGCTGGTATTGCGTCTCCTGTGAAGAATTCAAGGAAGAAAGAGAACTTCTCGAAGGAAATTTCTGCGCCATTCATACCAATAAAAAGGTTGAATGGCGCGACGAAGATAATTATTTCTTTCGTCTCTCGCAATACCAAGAACGATTAGAAAAATTGTATGCCGAACGACCGGATTTCATTCAACCGGAAAGCCGTCGTAACGAGGTGCTGAGTTTTGTCAAGGGAGGTTTACAAGATTTTTCCATTTCTCGCGTCAATATTGAATGGGGATTTCCCATTCCTCACGACCCCAATCATACGATTTACGTGTGGTTTGATGCGCTTTTAGGCTATGTCACAGCACTTCTCGACCCCGAAGACGAACCGACCTTAGACAATGCCTTCAAAACCTATTGGCCAATCGATATTCACTTGATCGGAAAAGATATTTTGCGCTTTCATGCCGTATATTGGCCAGCCATGTTAATGTCAGCCGGACTTCCTTTACCGGGTCAAGTATTCGGCCATGGTTTTCTCACCAAAAACGGTAGAAAAATGGGCAAAACTGTCGGAAATACCATCGATCCGATCGCCTTGATCGATCGCTATGGAGCCGATGCCGTGCGCTACTATTTCCTCAAAGAAATTGAATTCGGACAAGATGGGGATTTTAATGAAACTCGCTTTGTGAATGTTCTCAATGCCGATCTCGCCAACGATCTCGGTAATTTACTCAATCGCAGTTTGGGAATGTTAAAAAAATATTGCCAAAGTCAAGTCCCCGAGGTGAGACATTCTGACCTTCCCGAAAGTCATCCTTTAAAATCGATGGGGATAAATTTAAGCGATCGGGTCATTGAAGCCTATGAAACCTTAAATTTTAGCCGAGTTTGTGAAGAAATCTTTAACTTAATTCGGGCTTGTAATAAGTATATCGACGAGCAAGCCCCTTGGAGTCTATACAAACAACAGCAACAAAAGGAGGTCGAACGGGTTTTGTATGCTGTTCTAGAATCAGTTAGGCTTTGTGCCTATCTTCTTTCGCCAATTATTCCCAATTTATGCGGTGACATCTACCAACAACTCGGTTTTGAATTTGACTTTAATAATCGAAGGCTTATTAATCAATTGGAATTATTCTCTCAACACAGTAGTTGGGGGTTCTTGGCAGGGGGTCAAACCCTTAATCAATCTCGCCCAATTTTTAATAAATTGGAACTACCCGCTTGCGAATCCAACCCATAAATTGACCCCATAAATTGATTGCCGCCTAAAATCTCAACCAATCATTAGATATTTTTTAATATTTTGGTGGCGATCGCAACAAACCAACAAAACCATAACACAACCTTATTTAAGAAACGAGGAATGCAAATCATGTTAGATGAAAGTTTTGGCGAAGACCCGATCTTCACGCCAGAACAAGTCCTAGAAAATCGAGGACGAGTGGCGATATTTATTGACGGATCGAATTTATTCTATGCCGCCTTACAATTGGGGCTGGAAATCGATTACACCAAACTGCTCTACCGTTTGACGGCAGGATCGAGATTGTTGCGAGCGTTCTTTTACACGGGAGTCGATCGCACCAACGAAAAACAGCAGGGTTTTCTTTTGTGGATGCGACGCAATGGCTATCGCGTCATTGCCAAAGATTTGGTTCAACTTCCCGATGGCTCGAAAAAAGCTAATTTGGATGTCGAAATTGCCGTGGATATGATGGCCTTGGTTCATGCTTACGATACGGCGGTACTGGTGAGCGGCGATGGTGATTTGGCTTATGCCGTCGATGCCGTCAGCTACCGAGGGGCGCGAGTGGAGGTCATCAGCCTGCGTTCCATGACCAGCGATAGTTTAATTAATGTCGCCGATCGCTATATCGACCTCGATCAAATTAAAGAGGACATTCAGAAAAACCCCCGACCGGATACCAGCAGCTATCACCATCGTGCCTTCCCCGGCATTAAAATTTTAAATGATGATTAATTGCAAGGGATAAGGGGTAATGGGTAATCAGTCCGAGAAAGTCACGTTGAATTTCAACAAAGGCAAAACAGTGCGTTGGCAATATTTTTCTAGCGCATTGCTGCTCTTGTTGAGTTTGAGTGGCTGTCGGTCTTTGCCAAGCCGAGAATCGACGGAACCGCAACCGAGTCCCATTACAGAAAAGCGATCGGTTCTTGATGATGCCACGATTGAAAATACCGATGAAACGGGAGAATTACTGTGGCGCGTCAATGGCAAGGATGTTATTTATAGCGAAGACGGTAAAAGCGCCCGTTTTGAAACTGTAACGGGAAATGTCTTGCAACAGGATGAATTAATCGTACAACTGCGCGGCGATCGCGGTGAAATGATTAATGGTGGGGAAAAAATGATTTTACGCGATAATGTTATCGTGCGGGATCTTCGCAACGGGGCGATCGTGCGCTGCGATGAAATAGAATGGCTCACCAAAGAACATTTAATTATTGCCCGCAAGAATTTTACGGGATCTCACGAAGAGTTGGAAGTGAGTGCAGAAGAGGGACATTATTTTAGTTTGGAACAACGATTGGAATTAAAGGGAAATGTGATTGCAAATGGGACGAAAACTCCCATGCAGTTGAAAACAGAAGCAGCAGTTTGGCAACTTCCTGAAAAGAAATTGATTGCGGAGACGAAAATACAAGCCGATCGCTACGATGACAACGAAAAGATTACCGATCGCATTTTTGCGGATAAAGCAGAAATGAATTTAGAAACGCAGGTGGTGTTATTAAAAGAAAATGCCCGCTCTAATTCCGTCGAACCTCCCGTCCAAATTGCCTCAAATTCGATTATTTGGAATATGCCGGGGCGGACGATTTTGGCAAACCAACCCGTTCGCATCGTTCACAATAGCGAAAGTACGGTGATTACTGCCAATGAAGGATTAATTAATTTACAGGAAAATGTGGCTCGCTTAAAAGGAGGCGTGCGGGGCATTAATTCCCGCAGACAGGCCGATCTTTACGCCAATGAAGCCGTCTGGGCGATGGATCAACGTCGAATTGACGCGCAAGGAAATGTGATCTACAAGCAATTAGATCCGCCCTTAGAAATGACAGGAACTCGTGCGGTAGGAGAAATCGATCTCGATCGCGTTACCGTGACCCGAGGGAATAATAAGCGAGTTGTGACTCAATTCGTTCCCAATTAAGTTCCCAATTAAATATTGTGAGAAATCTGAAACTGGATTTCAAGCATCTATTCTAACCAATTAAACATTTGTTCTGAAGAGAGAGAAAGGTTTAAATTCTCTAAGACAGGTAGGCGATCGCTGTCTCGATACAATGCAAAACGATCTTGAGATTGCAATACCATAACAATTTGTGCGCTGGGATCGATTAACCAACCCAGTTGACTTCCCGATTGCAAACAATATTGAATTTTGGCAATGAGTTGGGTGGTGCTTTGGTTGGGAGATAAGATTTCAATTAGCCAAGGAGGAGCTTCTGCAAAAGGAACATTGCCCGTTGGCCTTTGGCTTTGATGAATAATGGCAATATCAGGAACGACAGATTGAGTATCGAGAATACAGCGCAGTTCGGGAAATGCTTCATAGGGCAATTCTGAAACGTCAATCAGAGCAACCAAACGTTTTTGCAAGATGCTGTCGTAAATCGTGGGCATGGGTTTTTGAATTGCCTGTCTTTCAATCAATTCCCAAGCAGGAGAATCATCAATTTCGGGTAATTTGAGAAAATTTTGGAGGTTGAGTTTTGGAGTTGCAACAACCATATTGCTTGAAGAAGAAATTTATAAGCGATCGCTTTATATCTTAGCAAAGTTTTAAATTTGAAACTGCGATCGCGTACTCTTTCCTACTGAGAAATTTCGATCGCTTGAATATAAGCTAAACTTTGATGGTAGCTGACGGTATCGCCTCGGTGTGAAAAGAGTTCTGCCGCTTTTTCTAAATCTACGATCGCGCGTTCTTTTTCCTCCATTTGAGCGTAAACAATACCGCGATCGCGATAGGCCTCGGCAAGGGTAGAATCAAGATTTAAAGCTGTATTAAAATCTGCCAATGCCGATGTTAAATTCTCATTTTCAAGGCGAATTCGTCCGCGATTGTAATAACCCAAAGCAAAACCCGAGTCGAGATCTAAAGTCCGTTCAAAATCCTTTAATGCCCCTTGCCAATCTTCTAGATTTATTGCTGCTTCTCCGCGCTGATTATAGGCTGTGACAAAGCGAGAATCCTCCTCAATTGCCGCATCAAAATGAGCGATCGCACCGCGATAATCTTCTAATCCCATCCGTGCCAAACCCAAATAATAATAAACTTGGCTTGGGTTGTGGCTCTCCGATAAGATCAAATTTAGGTCTGAGATAGCGCTTAAATAATCTCCTTGTTGTATTTTTTCAACACTGCGATCGAATAAGTCTTGCGAATTAAATTGAGAAATTTTTTCTAAATCGCGAATAATTGCTAAAGCCTGTTGATACGCCTCATTATCTTCTTGTTGGCGAGATAACTCTGCACCGCGTTTAAAATTTGCGATCGCCTCTTGAACTTCCCCAAATTGCCGATACAGATAGCCGCGATTAAAATAAGCGATTGCTAAATTTTCATCCAGTGCGATCGCGCGATTATAATCTTGTAAGGCTTCATCATACTGCCGGCTCCAAAATAACGCCGTTCCTCGATAGTTATAGGCTTTAGCATTATCGGGTTCAATGCGAATCACCTCGCTAAAATCCGCGATCGCTTTCGGATAATCTTCGACATGAATCCATAATAAACCGCGATTATGATACGCCTGTGCATTATTGGGATCGGCAAGAATTGCTCGATCTAAAGACTCCATCACTGTTGGATCGTAATGAGCAATTTCGAGAGCAGAAACAGGAAAATTGAGAGAGTTTTGTGGTTCTGGCAAACCCTCCGAAAAGGTTAGAGACCCCGATAAACTCGCGGCCAATAGTGCAAGAATTGAAAAATTCATACTCTTTAAATTGATAACTGTTCACTATTCATTGATAACTGCCACGGCTTCGCTATCTTCCCGAGGTAAGATCGTGGTATTAGGATTGGGCGTGGGTTGGTTAAAATACTGATAAGCCGCCCGAGAAATTTTCTGAATTACGGCTCTCGCTCCGAGATCGTTATAGTCTCGTTTGACCATAACAACAGCAACATAGCGCTTTCCTGTTGGCGTATCAATTAAACCAGCATCTGCGATTAAGGAACCAATATTCCCCGTTTTATGAGCAATTTTAGCATCCGGTTCTAACCCTTGGGGGAGCAATTGGCGATTTTCTACTTTTCTCATAATTCCGAGTAAGCGATCGCGCGATTGTAAAGACACTAATTTCCCTTCATTTACCATGATTAAAATATTAGCTAAATCGACGGGGCTGGTTAAATTTGTTCCTTCCAGATCGGGAAGAAGAGCATTCATTGTGGTCGAAGTCAATCCCCATTCGTAAAAGCGTTGATTGACTGTTTCAATACCTCCCAAGCGTTTAATTATCATATTAGTTGCGGTATTGTCGCTGGTCACAATCATTTTTTCTACAGTTTCTCGGGCAGAAAACTTGCTGCCCGGAGGTTGATATTGCATTCGTCCGGCTTCCCCTACAATTGACTCTTCATCCATAATTAATGTTTCATTGAGACGTGCTTTTCGAGCATCGACATCTTGAAAAAAAGCAATAAGAAGGGGCGCTTTGATCGTGCTGGCGGCAGAAAACTGCTGAGTTCCTTGCCAATTGACATAATCTTTCGTGTCTAAATCTAGTAAAAATACCCCCAGATCGTAACGAGGATTCTGACGGGCGATCGCTTCGATTTTAGCGTTCAGAGAGACAATTTCCTCTCCCAATTTCACAGACATTGCCGCAGCTAAGGGATCGAAAACCTCTTCTTTCTTTGGAGAGATCGTGACTTGTGTTGGATCCAGTTGACGGGATGGATCGATTGTGGCCACAAGGGTTCCTGCGATCGCACTCAGACCAATCCCAAAAATGAGACAGCGAACCCCATATAACAGAAGAATATAAGAAAAAGAAGGAGCAGCAGGAATCGAGGCAGTCGGGGATTTTGTGGCAACGGGAAGAGAAGAAACGTTATTAATGCGGGCTTCCCATCTCGCTTGTGCCGATAAATGTTCTGAGGTTGGTGGAGATAGCGATCGCTTTGAGGGTTGTCTTCTCGGAAATCCGAGGCGATCGCTATCCGGTGGGGAATTTGCCCTGCTGGGTTGAAGAGAAGAACTATTGCGATCGCCGATACCGTTATCGCGACTGCTTCTCAAACGAGAACGATTCGAACGCGACGAGCGCAACCGTTGCGGAAATTCAGGTAGGTTGCCGGGTATAGAGCGGGATGAAGCAGGAGGAAACGCGCTCTCTCGATTCTTTTGACTTTGAGGGTTGCGCTGTGATGAATTAAGCTGGGACAAAGCGCGATCTCGGGGGCGCTTTCTTTTTTTACGAAATGAGTCGTCAGATGGCATCTTATCAATGATCGATTATCAACGATCAATTATCAATAGGTCAGTTGGATAGGGCAAATTCAGTTCACGCTATTCCTTGACCTCAATTATCGATTATTAACAGGTCGATTGGATAGGGCAAATTTAATTCACTATCCTTCAACCTCAATTATCAAATAAAATGCGAATTAAAATCTGTGGAATTACAAAAGCAGAACAGGGGTGTGCGATCGCAGAATTGGGAGCGACGGCACTTGGATTGATCTGTGCCAAAAAATCACCTCGCTATCTTCCTCCCGATCGCATTGGAGAAATTATCCGGCAACTCCCAGAAAATGTTGATAAAATTGGTGTTTTTGTGAATACCGATCTCAAAAAAATCGCCGCGATCGCAAACAGTACGGGACTCACGGGAGTTCAACTCCACGGCGACGAGTCACCAGAATTTTGTCAGCAACTTCGCCAGCAACTCCCAAGAGTGGAACTTATTAAAGCCTTACGCATCAAAACGCCGCTAGACCTCGAAGGGATGGAAAATTACGAGGGAGCGATCGACTCCTTTCTCCTTGATGCCTACCATCCCCATCAACGGGGAGGAACGGGAAAAACCCTCGATTGGCAAGCCTTACAAGGTTTCCAAGCCGCCAAGCCTTGGTTTTTAGCGGGGGGATTGACTCCCGATAATATTTTGACCGCTCTCGCCCGAGTTAGCCCCAAGGGGATTGACTTATCGAGCGGTGTCGAGCGATCGCCTGGGGATAAAGATTTGGTCAAAGTAGAAAATTTATTTGTCAAATTAAAGGCATGGAAAATAACAAGCAACGAGCAATGAGGCCATTTCTTACCCTAAAAACGAGGTTTCACGCCTCCTCTTTCAAGGGGATAAAAAGAAAATTTTGCTGATGTCAAGCCTCTGTCTTGAGCCAGAGGTATTGCTCATTGTTCATTGCTCATTACCTCATTAAAAATTCGGCTGATGGCGAATCAAACTCAAAAACTCTTCACGAGTTTTTTGCTCGTCTTGAAATACGCCGACCATTGCACTCGTGACCGTCCAAGATCCCGGTTTCTGCACGCCGCGCATGACCATACACATATGAGAGGCTTCCATAACTACGGCAACGCCGCGAGGCTCTAAAATTTCTTGAATGGCTTCAGCCACTTGACGAGTTAATCGTTCTTGGACTTGCAGGCGACGAGCGTACATTTCGACGATACGCGCTAATTTGCTCAGTCCAACCACTTTTTGATTGGGAATGTAGGCAACGTGAGCGCGTCCCATAAAGGGCAACATATGGTGTTCGCAAAGACTGAAGAAATCAATATCTCGCACTAGCACCATTTCATTATGTCCCTCGTCAAAGATTGCACCATTGACGAGTTTTTCCAAGGATTGGCTGTATCCTTGCGTGAGAAATTGCATCGCTTCTGCAACCCGTTTGGGGGTTTTCAGGAGTCCTTCTCGTTCTGGGTTTTCTCCTACCCCTTCCAAGATTTTTCGCACGGCATCCATCATCTCCGCTTTGGCTTCTTCCGAGGCAGGATGAATTTCGGCTTGCTGGCCGTTGTGAGTAATGCGATCGGGACGGGTTGATAACTCTCGAGAGGAACTCTGACTCGAAAGATTTTTGCCATTGAGAGCAAGGGAGTTAGGACGATTAGCCCCGTTAGAAGTAGCAATGGTCATAATAAAGTGAGTGAAAAATCCGAATCTGGAAATAACTGTAATGAGAAAGTTAAAGAGAAAAGGTTCGCAATAATATCGGGATGAGTTGCTAATTTTTCATCCTGCTTCTTTTCTCTTTTTTGCTTACAAAGCGCCCCCACTGGGCATTAATGTAATATCTTCAACAACTGCTTGTTCTGGAAGCAAAGCAACATGAAGAATAGATTGAGCGACAATCTCTGGGGTTAGCATGGCGGTGCGATTGAAATCGGCGCTCACGGTGTCGGTATCCCAAATGGGAGTATTGACCGCACCAGGTGAAAACGCAACAACGCGAATTCCGTGGGAGCGTTCTTCTGCGGCTAGGGTTTTCGAGAGGGCGATCGCGCCGGCTTTGCTGACACTGTAAGCACCCCAATTGGGAAAGGGGGTTTTACCAGCAATGGAAGTGATATTGATAATCGTCCCTTTGCTGCGATCGCGCATTGAAGGCAAAATGCCTAAAATACATTGGAAAACGCTTGTGAGATTGAGATCGATGACTTGCTGCCAATCCACGAGAGGGGTTTCGCTTAATGTCCCCGTATAGCCCATCCCTGCATTGTTCACCAAAATATCAATGGGAGCAAAGTCGGCAGCGATCGCCTCAATTTCTGCTTTCACGCTCTTGACGTTGGCCAAATCTACAATATAGGCTTTGGCTTCAACACCAAAGGTCTGCGCTTCTGCCACGACAGCTTGCAGCTTTTCTTGAGAGCGACTAATTAAAGCCACATCAATTCCGGCTTTGGCAAAAGCAAGAGCGGTCGCTTTTCCGATTCCACTACTCGCGCCCGTGATTACCGCGCGATTTTGATTTGGGTTGGAGTTCATCAAACCTTTAAAATCTCGGAATAAAGTATTGGTAATTTGACAGAATAATTCGACAGTAAGAAGGTTTTAGAGAAATGGCTGGCTAATTTCTCTAAACCAAAAAGATATTGTAAACAAATGTTACTTTTCTTAGTATAGCAGTTTGAGATCGGTCTTGTCTGACCCGTCCTTGTTTTTCGATCGCCAATTTTCGACTCCCTCCTCTGTATTTCTCCTTACTCATTCCCTAAATGAAATTTACCGATTTGCCGAAACTTTTGATAGCGCAAATCCTTACGCTGTTGAGAGGTAAGGGTCAGGAGACTTTCTAAATGCTGATGTAGGGATTCTTTGAGAATGGCGGCTGCCCCGAGAGGGTCGGCATGAGCGCCGCTTGATGGTTCAGGAAGAATAATATCGAGAATACCCAATTCTTTCAGATCTCGAGCGGTAATTTTTAATGCGGCGGCGGCTTGAGGGGCTTTTTTGGCATCTTTCCAAAGAATGGCGGCGCAAGCTTCGGGGGTAGCAACGGTATAGACGGCGTGTTCGAACATGAGTAGGCGATCGCCGACCCCGATCCCCAAAGCACCGCCAGAGCCGCCTTCGCCGATGACCGTACAGAGAATCGGAACATCAAAGCCAAACATCTCTCGCAGGTTATAGGCGATCGCTTCTCCTTGTCCCAATTTTTCAGCTTCGACCCCCGCCCAAGCTCCAGGAGTATCGATAAACGTAATAATCGGCATTCGGAAACGGTTGGCGTGTTCCATCAGGCGGATGGCTTTGCGGTAGCCTCCGGGGGAAGCCATGCCGAAATTGCGGGCGACATTATCTTTCGTATCTCGGCCTTTTTGGTGTCCCATCATCACCACGGGCATTCCTTTCAAGCGTCCTACGCCTCCCACGAGAGCGGGATCGTCATAACCGCCGCGATCGCCATGAAGTTCAAACCAATCGTCGCTAATGGCTTGAATGTAATCCAAAGTGGAAGGACGGCGGGGATGGCGAGCGAGTTGGAGTCTTTGGGAGGGGTTGAGGGTTGTGAAAATTTCCTGCCGTAGTTGTTCGGCTTTGGCTTCCAAGTCGCAAATTTCGTTGGAGACATCCACATTGTTCTCTCGAGCGAGTTCGCGAATTTGGTCGATTTTTGACTCTAATTCGTTCAGGGGTTTTTCAAAATCTAGTAAAAAGGGTCGATTCTTAGTTACAGGCATTCTTCAGTTATCAGTTATCAGTTATCAGTTATCAATTACCAAGAGAGAGTTGATAGGGTTTGAAGCCGTGTTTAACGGAGGCATTACCGATTTTTTCCATTTTTTCGACGGTAATTTGATTGCGTCCCCATGAGAAATTGGTGTGCAGTTGCTCGAATTCTAGGATCATGGCTTCAGCAAAACAGGCGAATAATTGGCGATCGGGAACATCCATTTCCACAATTTCCATGATGGTCCAGTCAATATCGAGGGCATGTTCGACAATACCGCCCTTGAGGATGTGAACGCCTGGTTGCTGAATTTTTGTATCTAAATTTTTGGGATAACCTCCATCAATTAACAAACACGGCTTTTTCAAAGAAATTTCGCCAATATCAACACCTCGAGGCATACTGGCCACCCAAACCACAATATCGGCGAGGGGTAATGCTTCCTCGATGCTAAAAATTTTGCCCCGTCCTAATTCATGTTGTAAGTTTTGCAGGCGTTCTTGGTTGCGAGCAATTAATAACAAATCCTGTATATCTGTCTTTTTATCCAACCAGCGACAAACGGCACTACCAATATCTCCAGTAGCCCCACAGACGGCAACGGTGGCTTGGGAGAGGTCAATACCAATTGTTCGGGCGGCTGCTTCGACTTGCCGACAGATAATATAAGCAGTGTGGGTATTTCCCGTCGTGAAGCGTGAAAAGTCGAGTTCTACACCCCGCACTTGCTTATTTTTTTTGAGATTAAAATTCTCGAAAACAATGGAAGAAAATCCACCGAGAGCGGTAATCTCAATCTTATTTTTTTGGGCGCAAGCCATCGCATTGAGAATTTTGCGAATGGCAGTTTTACCTCGGTGTTGGGAGAGCATTTCTGGGAGAAAGCACGATTCAACGTATTTTCCTTGAATCGTTTGTCCCGTGATGCTTTTGACACTAATATCATCGACGATTTGCGGGGGCGCAGAACACCAAAAATCCAAACCTTGATTGCCATATTCGGGATAACCGAGTCTGTGGGCAACGGTTTGAGCGTGTTCTAGGCTAGTAAGATGACCGATAAGACCAAACATTGATTGCTCGCTATGAAACCTCGTGGCAGGCGTGAATCTTGAAGTTTAAAAAAAAGTAAAGACTCTTTAAAGATAGTATCAAAATTTTGTCGCTAAAGCGGGGCGATCGCATTGGATCGCCCCTTTTCAGTTGCAAAATGGTTCGATTAAGCTCCACTTAAGCCGTAAGCGGACATTTTCATGAGTTCGCGAGGAGAGAAACCGATATTGGATAAGGCTTCACCATAGCTGATCATAAAGTCTTCTACGAGTTCCTCTTTTTCCATGCCGAGGTTGCGAGCATCTTCGGTCACTTGGTTAAGCATTTTCCAAACAATAGGCAGGTTTTGTTTGTTGGCTTCCTCAAGTTCGGTTTTGGCGGCGGCAAAATTTGCTTGCAGCCATTTTTCCCCAAAGTTCAGGTGAGTATATTCGTCTTTAACAACTCCTTCGGTAATCTTTTTGGCGAAGGGATCGGCAACGGGAATGTATTTGTGATAGGCAGCGATCGCGAAGGCTTCGATAATGAGAGATTGAATCAGGAAGCAGGTGACGAGTTTGCCTTCCTTATAAGCGTTTTGGAAATTGCCGTGTAGTTGAGAAAAATAGTCTCTAGCAAAGTCCATATCGGCCGTCACGCTGAGGTTTTTGCCGCAAGCGGTAAAGCCTTTTTCATGGCGTTTTTCCATTTTGGCGAGTTTGACTAACTCGTCTTTATAGTCGGGTAACAGTTCGCCCATAGAAAGGTAATTGTCGTGGGCTTCGCGTTCCCCTTCAATCACAATGGCATTAATTCGGCTATATGCGTCTTTGTAGGTTTCACTTGTAAAATCAAATTCCTGTTCCGGACGAACTGCAAGTTCCTGCATTGGTAACGGATCTCCTATTGTTTTTCTAAAATACTCCCAATCCTAACGTTGCCGTTGCGATCGGGTCTGTCTGTCTCGGGAGACATTTTTTTGTCTCTTTCGGGATATGTAAGCTAAGCAGGTTTGCTCATTGGGCTTCCTTCATCCCTGTACGAGATATCCCTCTTTAACTATATCTATTTATAGTCTCGAGTTGCTCTCCAGCGAAATTCTTCTCGCTGGAAAAGCATAAACTTATCGGATGCACCTGCGATCGCCATAATTGCTTATCAATGCGAGAGGATGGGATTTTGAGGAGGGGCGATCGCGATCGCACTCCGGTCAATCTTCAATAAATTGGTAGAAAAATAAATATTAACGAGAGTAATTAAAACCATTTTTAATAAATTTTAGAGATAGAAAAAAGCAGGTAAATATTATTTTTTCAGAGTTTTAATGATTTCTATTTTCTTTCACAAAAACATAATAAAAACATTAAAATACAGTTGCATTTTAACTGCATCAAAGCTATCCTCAGTAATTATGAATTTCGACAAAAAATCAATTACTTTTGGAGAAGAATAATGAGATTAATTCACTTTGTAAAAAAAGCATCGTTACTGTTAGTCGGAATGACTTTAACCACCATTGGTATCCTGTCTTCCACTGCTAATAAAACGATGGCAGCAACGATTACTTTTGAAGCGGATATGGGGGTTTCGGGTTATGTCCCTCAAGATGATTTAGTAATTAGCGATCAATTCGAGGCTAATTTTGGCGTAACTTTTGGTTTAGATACTAATGGGGATGGTCTCGCCGATGCGGGAGCATTTCCTACGCTAGAACAAATTGGAACTTATCCGGGAGATACGGTAGCATTTGGTTCTAGTCTTTATGGAACAACCGATAGTGCAGCTCCCGGATTTGAAGCTCAGCTTGGAGAGTTTTTCCTGAAAATGTCTCCTCAATTCGGACAATCCTTGATTATCAATTATTCCAATCCCGTTGCTGCTGCGAGTGGAGAAATTTGGGATATTGATGGCGGAGGTGGTAGATTCGAACAGTGGAGGATAGAAGCATTCGATCAAAATCTCGCTATTATCGAAACTTTAGATAGTCCAATTGGGAACAATCTGAATCTAGATGCAAAACCGTGGGAATGGTCGTTCGATCGCAGTGGCGTAGCTGATATTTTCGCCATTCGTGTTACCCCAATCGGAACTACTCCTGGTGGCTTTGCTTTTAATAATTTTTCACCTGCTGGAACCGATGTTCCCGAACCTGCAAGCATAATGAGTTTGCTGCTGGTTGGCGGTGCGATCGCTGGCTTGAAAAGAAAGCAAAAGAATAATGCTTAATTAAATATATTTCGGAAGCAAAGAAGCGATCGCAAAATAAGCCCATCTCAAAGCTATTTTTCGCGATCGCTTGGCTATTTCAGTATTTGACAGCCCATCTTTGGGAAAATGGCTTGAGTTGGCGCGATCGCAAAACGTCACTCTTTCCTGTCTCAACAAGCCTGAAACAAACAACACGGGATAGCTGATACCAGCTATCCCGACTTTTTATTAGAACATTTTTACTAAATTCTCGTCGCTTGTAGTTTTCTAGTACTGCTTAACTCAAAACCGTAAAATTTTCTCTACCTAAAAGTATATTAGATTACAAGAGCTTCAAAAAAGTGACAACTAATTTAAAGGTTCTGTAAAATATTCTTTTTAGGTCTAGCCATTTTTTTGTTTTTGACTGAAGATAAAAAGTAACAGCAACACTCACATTTATCGAGCAAGAAAAAATGTCTAAGCGATTTTCTCCCTTTCAATTGAGTGCATTAACCCTTGGAGCGCTTGCTATTAGTGCATCTCCTGCACAAGCCGGTAAACTGGGCAGTGGTTTCTTCACAGTTTTTCTTGAATGCAATAATGATGGCTTAAGTCAGCTTCTTAGTCCTCACTCTTCTTTAAATAGCTGGCAATATACGGAAGATGCAGTAGGAGAAAATACAGATGGATTCCTCTATGATATCCGAGGAATTGCGACGGTACAAACCGAAAATGAGGTCTACGTAGCCATCAGTGGAAATACCCCCCTAACAGGTACGGGTTACGATCGCAACATCGATCCAGTTAACTATGGCGATCTCTTCTTCTCGGCAGGCAATGGCACCTTTGAGGAGAATATGGCAGCAGGAAACCTATACGGAATTAATTTTTCCGGGAGCAGCGAATCCGGCGCAACCGAACGAGGAGTCTATAAGAACGTTGCAGCTAAAGGAGTTGGGATGAATAACTTCGGTCATCGCACCTATGGTAATTATGCGAATACGGTCGATTCCAGTGCTGAGAATTTCTTCGGCGACCTTGGTGTTACTAACAGCTATCTTAATAACGAGAATACAGGTTATAACGTCATTGCTGGTGGGACGAGGGTGGAAAACGACGGTTTTGAGATGCTCTCCTTGGCTCAATTGGCTGAAGCAGGTTTCGATGAAAGTGCTTTCACGGGAACAGAAACTTTTGGCTTTAAGGTTAATATCGATGCCTTAATTGAACCTCCTCCTGCTCCTTTACCGAAAACGGTTGCAGGATTGAAAGGGGTTGCGGGGGACATTGGCTTTGACTGGGATGGTCAATCTTGGGAAGCAGGGATCGCGGTGTTGGATGAAAATGTTAAAACATTGCAAGGAAAAGCCGATACGCATCAAGCTGAAGCTGATGCACAGCAAACTGAAGCCGACGCGCAACAAACTGAAGCCGATCGCCAGCAGCAATTAAAGAATGAAGCTGATGCGGAAAGTCTTCGCATTCGGAAAGAAGAAATTAATCCTCGCAACAGCGAAAATAACAATACTGTGAAAAATAATCCCGGTGGGGCTGGTAATCATGCAGCCAAACAACTGCGCTGGCAACGGGATAAAATTGAAGATCGCATCGAAGAAGCAGAAACAGCGATCGCCAACAACCCCGATAAAATTTCTACCAAAGAGCAAGAAATTCAGAATAAGCAAGGCGAAATTGCGGCTTTACCGACTGATGATGAGTTGACCTCCGATATCCTCAACAAACAGCAACAAGATTTGCAAAAAGTTTCCGGGGTCGTGCAAGGATTACAAGAGAAAAAAGCAGCTTGGGAACAGTTCAAAACTGAGAATAACTGGGATAATTTGACCTCCGAAGAGCAAAAAGCCTTGGAAACCGCCAATCCTACGCGGGTTTGGATCGAGACTCGCGCAGATGGCAGTTTGGGTAAAGATGCACAAGATTTAGCCTTCCAGAGCGATCGCGTCAAGGAAATCGAGCAAAATATTCAAGCTGAAAAAACGACTCTCATTACTGCACGAGACAAGCAAAGTAAGCAGTTGACAAAGCAAATTACTAGCTTACAAAACAATATTACCGACCTGCAAAACCAATTCGAGACCGCTAACAATGAACTGCCCGGCATTCGTACTGAGTTGGAACAGTTCAACCAAAACAAGCAACCTTTGTTAGAAAAGCTCAATACGATGTTGGGTGATGCTAAAACTCGGTTAACCGAACTGGAAGCCAAAGAAAATCCGACCTTGCAAGAGCAAAACGATCGCGATTTCTATCAACGGGAAGTGAAGGCTCTCGAAGGGCAAATTCAAACTGTAGAAACCAATGAACTCGATACGGTTTACAACAATGTCTATAAGGACTTCGAGAAACTGCGTCCCAATACTCGTACTGATGACAACCCGTTATTAGACGAAAATGGCAACCCGAAAACCTATGAAACTGATGTTACGGTAACTCAGTATAATCAACGAGGTCGGAAAATCGGTACCGAGGTGATTCCAGCAGGAACAGTCGTAACAGTGGGAAGCGAATTTCGTCGCGTCGAAGCGGAAATCGACGTACAGAAGGGTCTCAGGGCTGAAGAAAACACGAAAGCAACCGTTGCGAAAAATGCGAAGAGTGCGGCTGAAACTGCTAAGCAAGAGGCGCTGAATGCCAAAAATGTTGCTCTCAACAATAAGAAAGGGGCATTGACAGCACAAGCTTCTGAAATTGAGAAGAAGAATGCTTTGCTGCTCGAGATTGAAGGTCAAATTGCTGTTGCACGAGATGAAGCGATCGCGGCTGAAAAAGCGGCCAACATGACAGAAAGTTTAGCCGTTGCAGAGGCTGCGAATGCGAACGAGCAAGCATTAGAGGACAAATTCGGCGTTCGCGAAACATCTGAGGGGGGTATTCCTACCACGGAAGCGGAAGCGATCGCGCAGGTTCAAGATGTTCCCGAACCCGCTAGCCTTCTCGGTTTTGTGACTCTTGGTTTAGGGTTTGTCGGTCGCAAGTTCCGCAAAGTCCGCAAATAAGATTCGCGGCTCTCGATAAGCATTCATAGGGTTAATCGTTTTATTTTAAGCTGTACTTGTGGGGTTGCAAGTACGGCTTTTTCTTGGTTTAAATCGTTGTTCTAAACTGAAAAGTATTGTTTGAGAAAATAGACGATCGCAGTACAAAACGGCTCATACTCGCCATTTTCGTTCAAGTTTGTATAAGCATGGGAAAACTTTACAATCTCCTCTTCTGGAAGTCCGTCAATTGCTAGGATTAAGCCATCGATCGCACTCTTCCGCAAGGTTCGCAATTTAGCGATGTTCAGTCCTAATTGTTTGATAGTGGTTTGGGCTGCGGGTTTGCGATCGCGATCGTTGGTAGGTAAAATTTCACCAGAACCCAAATAGTTAAAGAACTGTTCGCAATTCGGATCGAGAGGAGAGACCATTAAATCTCTCTCGTACCAATCTTTTTCTGTCTCGCTGTAATCTTTTTGATGACCGCAATGTATGGGTTTTGGAGGAGGATCTGTACTTTCTCCTTGGCAAGAAGCAAGGAAATTATCATAATTCAAGATGCGATCGGGATACAAGTGGCGAGGTTTTAAATGTTCGATATGGCTGGTTTTTCGAGTGATTCTCATACCGCAATAGCAACAGATAAACCCTTGTTCTTGTAATAACGATTTATGAACGATTGGTTTTTCGGGTTTTTGAAAATTGTCCCAGCTTGGTTGCCAATTTTCATTTTCCAGAGCTTTCCAATCTCGAAATGTTTCGGGTTCTTCGCTTTTTTTGATATGTTTCAATGTCCTAAAATCTCTTTACGTTTCATTAGTACACCAGCCTTCACTAATTCTGGTTCATCGATACCAATTTTGTCAACAATTTCTTGACGGAGTTGTTTTGCTTTGTCGATTTGGTTGCGATCGATGAGGTGAAATAATTCATCTAGATCGCTTTTTATATCTCGGTGACGATCTATACCACCCATTACATTTTCTAAAATATAATTGCTATCTCGACCAAAGGTTCTTTCCGGATGCTGAGCAATAATACCATCAGGTGTAGATTCTAAACTATACACATTTTCTGGTTTGACATAACTCAAAACTTGAGGGGAATGAGTGGTGACGATAAATTGACAATTGGGAAATGTTCGGGTTAATGCGGGAATAATTTCTCGTTGCCATTGGGGGTGTAAATGCAGTTCGATTTCATCGATTAAAACGATTCCTTCCCCTTGTAAGGGATCTTCCCTTCCGGGGTTTGCGATCGCCAATCTTCTCGCTAAATCCCCCACCATTGCTAACAAGCATTTTTCTCCATCAGAAAGTTGGTCGATTGTCAATTCTTCTTCATTTTTATTAACAGTCATGCGAAGAGGCGATCGACGCACTCGTAAATTAGTAAACCCCGGTATGAGAGATTTGATCGCATTTCTAACTGCTTCTAATGCTTTAGCTCGATATTTTGAATCATCTCGCCTTTCTTCATTTTCTATATCTTCTACTTCTCGAAACCATTCAAAGAAAGTATCAAAATCTATTTTTGCTGTATTCTTTGATTTTTCATAAGCATCTAATGGATCTATTTCTGTAGGATTAATAGGTAAATCCAAAGAAATATCTAAAACCAAACGATTAACCGGATAATGGATAAAAAGAGGAATGTTTTTCTTTTGAGATCGTAGTATATTGATACTTTCTGCTATTTTAATTACATCTGAATATACCTTTTTGATATTAGAGTGTTTTTCATTAATATCAATTTTTTCTCGATCTTCACCAAGAGCGTCTATTTTTGTTGACAATAACCATCGATATTGCCTTTTCTCAAAAGATATTTTTATATTCAAATTTGATTCTGATTGTTTATTTTTTATATTTGAATTATCTCGTAGCTTTCTAATTTCCTGTCTACGTACTGCTGAAAAATCCCGATTTTTTTCTATCGTTCTAATAAATGTTTGGGTTATATCTGAATCAAATTTCCAGTCAATAAAAAACAGATATCTATCGAAGAGGAAAGAAAAACAAGCTAAAATACTTGATTTTCCTGAACCATTATTTCCAATTAATACCGTGGGTTCATTAGGAGAGAATTTCAGATTTAATTTTTCAATCCCGCGAAAGTTTTCTATTTTTAATGATTCAATTTTCATGATTTCTCTCAATGATAAAATTGATTGGAAGGTTCGTTACGCTGTCGCTAATGACACCCTACGAGTTAAGAAGCTAATTCAACAATAACTCGCTCTAATCCTGCTACGACTCGCGCTAAATATTCGTAATTGACCTTATCGGGCGTGTCTTGCTCCGTATTCTTGGGATGATTCGTAAAACCCAACAATATCAACACTTTCAGCCACAGACCCATTTTTATACTCCAACTTTACTTACGATTTACTTGAATTTCCCTTCATTCTGTACTGATTTACCGTTGAATTCCTTGCCAAGTTCTTACTTGTTCCTTACTTAGCTTGCCCTATCTATAGGCGATCGCCTATAGTTCTGATGTACCCAAAAAAATATCCCTAGGTGTCAACTAG
>NZ_JCAMRX010000066.1:553-32371 GCF_059821285.1 Spirulina sp. LEGE 11439 | reverse complement strand
CAGTCACCAGTCACCAGTCACCAGTCACCAGTCACCAGTCACCAGTCACCAGTTAGGCAATAACAAAATTGATATCTTTAATTTTGGGATTAATGGTGCGACCGCTCAAGTGGTTTATTTACTGCTGGGGCAGATTTTGACCCCTGAAGAACTTCCTAAACTGATTATTTGGGCGGATGGTGCGCGAGCATTTAATAGCGGCCGAGAAGATTTAACTTATGAGGCGATCGCGACTTCTCAAGGATTTCGGCAATTAAAACGAGGAAGATTTCCGGGATCGGAAACGCCGACGGAGGAAGAATGGCAATTTTCTCTAGCGAGTTTAAGCGAAGATATCACCATGAGCTATCAAGCTCTCAATGATTGGTTTGGAGATGCGTTAGGGGAATTTTCTGGGGTTTATGCCGAACGCGATCGCCTGAAGGAATCATTAAGCGTCCAATTTACCGCCCGCATCCCTTCTGTGGAAGATCTCCACCTCGACTTATGGGAAACAACCCCTTCTGTCTCCGCCCGAGAACCGATCGAACCGGATGGATTTCTTCCGCTTTCCATCCGCTTCAATCCAGAAACTTATTATTTAAATCATCCCAAAGTTGCCGGAATCCACGATCGCGATTACAGTTCTTTTGCAATATTTGGCAGTCAATACAATGCCTTTCGTAAATTAATGTCTTATTTGAATCGCCAACAAGTCAACCTGATTTTTGTCAATCTTCCTCTCACCCATGAATATTTAGAAGACCCAATTCGCAGTCAATATGAGGAAGAATTTCAAGAACAAATGCAAAGTGCGGCTCAAACTTACAATTTTGAGTTTCTCAATCTCGCCCGTCAATGGCAAACCGACTACGATTATTTTTCCGATCCCAGTCATCTCAATCGCTATGGAGCTTATCAAGTCTCTGTTTTTCTATCGCGATCGCTACTTACAATGAGCAATGAACAATAAATATCCGATAACTGATAACTGATAACTAACAACTAATAACAATGAGCTTTTTGGATCCGCTTTATGGTTTATTTTTATTGCTTTTGGTTTGGGTTTATTGGTATTGCGGTCGCTTTCGTCCCGTTGTTAAAGTCGATTTTTCTCAAACCGAACCCATTTCTCAATTAGCAGACGATCGCCCTTCCGAGTCTACCCAAGATACTCGCCTTTGGATTCTCTGTGGAGCTAGTCTAATTTTTTATGGCTTTCTACAGGTTGAATATATTCCCCTGCTCCTCTTAATGACCTTTCTCAATTTTCAATTGGGAAAAGCAATGGAAGCGCGATCGCGGGGCTGTTTTCAACCGCAATATTCTCGACTTTCCGATCGCGAATGGGAACAAATGCAGCAAGTTTGGAATAGTCGCGCGACACAACTACTTATTTTTGGCATTGGTCTCAATGTTATTTTGTTATTGGGATTTAAATACCTCCCTTTTCTCCTCGAAACGATCGCGATCGTCTTGAACTTTCCCATTGCCAGTCAGAGTGCAAATTGGATCGGCGATCGCCTCATTGCACCCCTCGGAATTTCTTTTTTTACCTTTGAATGTATTGCCTATCTCGTCGATATTTATCGCGGTGCCCCAGCAACCCAGAACTTTCTTAAATTTTCCGGTTACAAGCTCTTTTTTCCAAAGTTATTTTCTGGTCCGATAACGCGCTTTCATCAATTTATAAATCAATTTAGAGAAATTAAACACCCCACTCCCGAGCAGTTTTCAGAAGGTGCCTGGTTAATTGCTTGTGGTGCCTTTAAAAAGGCACTCATCGCCGATCGCTTGGGTATTTATGTCGATCTGTGTTTTGGAAATTTAGGACGGGCAGGAAGTGGCGATCTTTGGTTGGCAACTTTAGCTTATGGTTTACAACTTTATTTTGATTTTAGCGGTTATGTAGACATCGCGCGAGGTAGTGCCATGTTCCTCGGTTTTAATCTCCCTGAAAACTTTAATTTTCCTTATTTTAGTACCAGTATTGCCAGTTTTTGGCGCAGATGGCATATGACTCTCGGAGATTGGTTGCGAAACTATTTATATTTCCCTCTTGGCGGCTCGAGAAAGAGTTTAAAACGGACTTGTTTCAATCTTTTTGTTATCATGTTAATTGCCGGAATTTGGCATGGTGCAGCATGGGGATTTATCCTCTGGGGCGGTTTGCATGGTTTAGCATTAATCGTTCATCGCCTTGTGGACTCCCAAAGTAAAAAGAATCCGAATTTAGAGACATGGTGGCAAACAATTCCCGGTACGATTAGCGCTTGGCTAGCAACGCAAATTTTTGTGTTTTTAGCATGGATTTTCTTCCGTCTTCCCAATATTCAAGACGCATTATTTGTCTTTAATCACTGCTTCGGTTATATCGGGGATGTACAATTTACTCAAAAGGTTTATTATGATGTTTTGGGAATGGGACGTTCCGATCTGATTTTGTTGATAACGATATTGCTTTTGAGTATGGGAATGGCTTATTTTAGCCAACGAGGATTAAAATTACAGTTAAATTGGAATCTTAAATTAATCTTAGTGCCTTTATGCTTATTGACAGTTTGGATGCTTGCTCCAGAAGGAGGGTTACGCTATATTTACTTTGATTTTTAATGAAGATAAGACAAAGAAGGTGAATTTCTATGAATATCTGTCAATATAAACCCATTAATGCAGAAGCGATCGCAGAGGTTTATCGCAATGCGGTCATTAATATTGGTTGTGATTTTTATAGTCCTGAACAAATCAAGATTTGGTCATCTTTTCCTGAAGATATTGAAGAGTTTAGGCAAAGTTTAAAACAAGGATTAACATTACTGGCGATCGAAGAAAACAAAGTGATTGCTTTTGGTCAATTACACCCAGAAAACCATATTGCCTTTTTGTATACTGTTAAACACTATGCTCGCAAAGGTTATGCTGAAATTATTTATCAGGAATTAGAAAAAACTGCGATCGCACAAGGTATAAAATATTTAACCACTGATGCAAGTCGAGTCTCTAAATTCTTCTTTCTCAAACAAGGATTTGAGATTATCGAACCTGAAATTGTTCTGCGTCAAGGGATAGAGTTTGAGCGCTTTAAGATGCACAAAAAGATAGCGTAATTTATCGAGGAATGGTAAAATAGAAGGTAGAACCTTCACCTAATTCCGACTCAAACCAAATTTTTCCTTGATGACGTTCGACGATTTTTTTACAAAGTGCTAAACCAATTCCCGTTCCGGGATATTCATCTCGCGAGTGCAAGCGCTGAAAAATAGTAAAAATGCGATCGCTAAAATGCGGTTCAATACCAATGCCATTATCGCGAATAAAGAATAAATAATCCTCTTCTCTTTCTTCAACGCCAATGTGTATTTGAGGCGCTTCTTCTCCATGAAATTTGATCGCATTACCTATTAAATTTTGGAAAACCTGTATGAGTTGAGTGCGATCGCCTAACACGGAAGGCAAGCGATCGCGAATAATATCTGCTTTATTATCATTAATTTTGCCTCTCAAATTGAGACAAACCCGATTAACAACATCTTCCAGTTCAACAGTCACCAACGTTTTCTCGTTCGTTCCCAGTCTCGAGTAAGTGAGAAGATCGTCAATCAAAGTTTGCATATGCGTCACCCCTTCTACCGCAAAATCAATAAATTCCTTCGCATCATCATCAAGGCGATCGCGATAGCGCATTTCCAATAGCTGCACGTAACTCGACACTAAATTTAAGGGTTCTTGCAAATCGTGAGAGGCAACATAAGCAAATTTTTCTAAATCTTCATTAGAACGTTGCAACTCTAGTGCTAATTTAGCTTGTTCATCGGCTTGACGCAAAGCAATATTAATAATTGCACTTCTCAAGTCTTTTACCGCCTCAATTTCGCAGGACTTCCACGGTAAAGACTTGAGATAAACGATTTCTTTCCAAACATCAAAAGACCCCCGGGGAGATAATCGCACAACCCCTTCAGAATCCATCTTTTCCACAATAGCTTGATTCGGATCTCCTGCCCAATTTACAGTCTGAATCAATTCGGATCTAAACCACAAAATATAGTTCTTGGGCAATATTGAAATAGCTAACAAACCACTGGCAATATCTTTATGCTTTTCTGCTTGAGGGTACAGTTGCGGCAGAGAATCCGTCTCAAAAAGGTCTTCTGTAATATTATCTTTTAACCAATCAATTAATCCTTCGAGAACGGCCGGATCGGGAACCTCACCAAGCGTGGTAAAATTGTCTTGCCAATAGATTGCTGCTCCTCCAGCGTTCGCGATATCGAGTAAATTTGGATCCCCCGAGATTGCACCTTCGATAAAATTCTCTTTTATCGACATATATTCAGTTAACTTTGCTTGAATAGATTTTAGGTGAATTTGATAGTCATAATCTTCTGCTTCTTCTTTCGCAACAAGTTCACTGGACACGATTTGACTTAAAAATTCGCAGGCTTGACGCAATTCATAAGGAACGTGCTTGGACGTATAATGATGACAAGAAATGAGTCCCCACAGCTTCCCACTTTGTTTTACCGGCATTACTAACGTCGAGCCAACTCCCATATTTTGTAAATATTCGCGATGGCAGGGAGAAAAGCCTCGTAAAACAGAATCGCTTAAATCGAGAGGTTTATCATTTTGAGGGTGATAACATGGTACGAGATCGGCAGATTCGGCATTCACATCAACAATTAATCTCAGCCAACTTGCGGAATAAAGATTGCGACAAGGCTTAGTATCGGCATCGGGATAATTCAAGCCGAGTAATGGTTCGAGATCCTCTCGTTTATCTTCGGCGATTACTTCTCCATTCCAATCTTTATCAAATCTATAAACCATCACGCGATCGCATTGTATCAGTCTTCTCACTTCCCGCACGATGGCATTATACATCTCTTGTAAATTCGCTGTTTCTTGAATTTTAGCCGTCGCACTTTTTAGAGAATGGTAAAACCTCAGAAAATCCATCTCATCTCGATAAATTGATGGTTCTAATTCAAGAATCAAAAATCCATCATTATTACGATGTACAATTCCATCGACAAATAAATATTCCTCCTCTTTTTTGATTCTTAGTTTGACCAGATTGATCGTATCAAAATCATTACGAGCAATTATCTTTTTAAGATTTCTGATTTGGGTTCGCGGAAAAAACTTGCTCAAGGAATGATTTAAGAGTTTGTCGGGTGCAATCCCTAAAAAATCATTGGTATTATTACTAACTTGAACGATCTTTAAGTACGGTTCTTGTAAAACTAAGAGAATGCCATGAGGTTGAATAAATCCGGGGAGATGAATTAGCTCATGTGAGAAATCAGAAAATTTTTCTTCTAGGGAATTAATATTGGCAGTTTGCAGGTGACTAGAATCGGCTGAGCTCATCGAAATTTGTGCCAAGAATCTGTTATTTTATTAATCTTCTCATACTTTTTGTCATTTATCCGCCATGGCCATCCTCGAAACTGAAACTTGACAGCGATGGAAGGCGGCGATCGCATGTAGTCGGATGCTGGAGGTATGATGATCTTGCAAGCTCATTAAAACTTCTGCGGCTTCTGAATCCCCCAACTGTCCCCATGCTTGAATCAGGGATTGCAAAATTGAGGGAGATTCACAGAGTAAAGGTTGGCTAGAAAAGAAGTCAAGTAATACTCGAGTGGCAAGAGATTTAAGATGGGGCGTTTCCATGCGCCCTAAGACACGAATGGTTTCTAATTGTCCGGCTTCTTCTGTTAACAAGAATATCTTTTGCAGGCATTTTAAACCCGCTTCTGTTTCATTCCATGCCAAAGCACGGATGAGGTGAATTTGTAAAGCAAACGGGGTCGCAGGAGATTGGAAAACTTGAAATAGGGTCGCTGCGGCTTCTCGGGTTTTTAATTGACCGATCGCGATCGCGGCTTGTTGGCAAACTTCTAAGTTTAGATCGTATAAGCGAGGAGTTAACACGGTTAATAAATCCAATTCCGCCGCCCGATCGCGCCATAATCCCAAGGCAAGAATTGCTTCTTTTCTCACATTTGCATTCAGATCGTTTAAGGCTTCAATTAAAACCGGAATCAGGCGGCGATCGCGAATTGTTCCCAGTGCTTCAATAACTGTAGCGCGAACTCGGGCATCCTTATCGCGTGCCATATTTAAAAGCGGATCGAGGGCTGCGGGATGGCGAATTTGAGCGAGGGCATGGGTTACGAGGTGGCGCAATTCGGGATGTTCGAGTAAGTCGGTGAGGGGGGCGATCGCGGATTCTCCTAAATTGGCCAATGCGGTGGCGATAATTGTTGTTAATTCTTCATCTGCCGATGTTTGCCAACATCTTACGAGGGCTTCAAGAACCAAAGGGCGATCGAATTTTCCTAAAATACGCCCGGCAAACCAACGTTCTTCTATCTCAATTTCTTCATCTTCAAGGATTTCAATCAGAGGAGAAATTGCGCGATCGCCAAATTTGGGCAAAATTTTGGCGATTTCCCATCGTTCCTGAAAATCGCCATAGTTCAAAACCGTTAAAGCTAAATTGAGAGCCTCTTCATCAAAAGGCGTGAATTCGTCTTCCGCTAAGGGAAGTTGCTGCAAACAATTATTCACTTGCAACCAATCATGGTGCTGCGTGGCGATTTTGGCCTGTTCTAAAATCTCAAGCATTTCTCAGAGAAATTATCAAGTATTATTAATTTTACGTTTTTCCGATTGTGACATTTTTATGCACCTTCTCCGTAATTGCGATCGCTTGTATCGCGCGATCGTGCAGTTATTGCATCGTTTGTTTGCGAAATCAGAATTTTTGCAGTTGAATGAGAGCGATCGCACTTCTGGCCAGAGTGAAGAGCAAAACCGAATAAAATATCGGCAAAAGAAATCGTTCCCTCGTAAGAACGAAGGAACGAAATAAGAAGAGAGAACCTTAAACAGAGGCAAGTTCGACTGCTTTGGCGCGAGCCAATAATTCTTGTAATTTCTCCCCTTCAATGACCTCCTCTTCAAGAATTTCCGAGGCGATCGCTTCCAATAATTCCCGATTATTTTCCAGAATGGCGATCGCTTGCTGATGGCCTTTTTCGACGATTTCTTTCACTTCCGCATCGATCGCTTGGGCTGTCGAGTCGCTCACATTACGGCGAGGATTCATCATCCCTTCACCGAGGAAGCTATTTTGCTGTCCTTTCTCATAGGCGAGGGGTCCGAGAACCTGACTCATGCCGTAGGTCGTTACCATGCGTTCTGCGAGGTCTGTGGCGCGTTGTAGGTCATTAGCTGCCCCCGTGGTAATACTCCCAAATACGATCTCTTCTGCTGCCCGACCCCCTAAAAGCGTGGCAATTTGATCTCGCAATTCTGACTCGGACATTAAGAACCGATCTTCGGTGGGCATTTGTAAGGTATAACCCAAAGCTGCCATTCCCCGAGGCACAATCGAGATTTTGGCGACTTTACCGCCTCCAGGCATCAACGCGCCGACCAAAGCGTGACCCACTTCGTGATAAGCAACGATTTTCTTTTCCTTGTCGTTGAGGACGCGGCTTTTCTTCTCCAGTCCCGCAACCACCCGTTCGATCGCTTCGTTAAAGTCCCCTTGGATAACTTGTTCTCGGTAATTTCGTGCTGCCAATAAAGCGGCCTCATTGACCAAGTTAGCCAAGTCTGCCCCAGCAAAACCGGGAGTACGAGTGGCGATCGCTTCGAGATCTACCTCCGCAGCAATTTTTACTTTGGCCGCATAGATCTCTAAAATTTTCAAACGTCCGGGGCGATCGGGGCGATCGACGAGGACTTGGCGATCGAAGCGTCCGGGGCGTAGGAGGGCGGGATCGAGGGTTTCTGGGCGGTTGGTGGCAGCGAGGACGATGACCGTGGCATCTCCGGCGGCAAACCCGTCCATCTCCGTTAATAGCTGATTGAGGGTTTGTTCCCGTTCGTCATTTCCCCCCATAAAGTTGCCACTGGCGCGGGATTTGCCGATCGCATCCAATTCATCGATAAAGATAATACACGGCGCTTTCTTTTTCGCCTGTTCAAATAAGTCTCGCACTCGGGCGGCACCGGCACCGACGAAGAGTTCCACGAATTCCGACCCGGAGATGCTGAAAAAGGAGACTCCCGCTTCTCCGGCAACCGCTTTCGCCATCAAGGTTTTACCGGTTCCCGGCGGTCCCACGAGTAACACGCCTTTGGGAATGCGAGCCCCAATTTTGGTGTAGCGATCGCTATTTTTGAGGAATTCAACAATTTCTGTGAGTTCGGTTTTGGCTTCTTCCACTCCCGCAACATCAGCAAAAGTCACTTTAGTATCATCATCTTCAACATAAACTTTTGCCTTACTTTTACTAATGGAAAGCGCCCCTTGCGGACCCCCTGCACCCCGTCGTGCAAAGAATTGAAAGACCCCCACAAAAATTAACGGCGGAATCACCCAACTGAGAAGGGTACCAAACCAGTTATTGCCTTTCGGAGGGGCGGCGGCAAATTCTACCCCATTATCTTCTAAGCGTTGGGGAAGTTGCAGGTCAAAGATGGGCGTTGTTTCTAAAATTTGTCCCGGTTGTTCTCCTTCTCCTTTCAATTGATAGCGAATTTCATTTTGAGCCACATAAGCGCGAGTCACGTTGCCATCGCTAACTTGGTCGATAAACATACTGTAGGGAACTTGAGAAATCTTCGGGGCAAAAATCTGGGGAAAAAAGATATTGATTAATAAAAGTCCCAGTCCGGTAACAAAAAGAATATTACCGATAAGACGACCCCATGAGGGTTGTGGATTGTTTTTTATACCCATTTTTTTGTTTAAATTCAGGACAGTCCCAGACAAAAATTAATTTTTGTTAACTTTGCCTGTTTTTTAATTTTGTCCTAGCGATCGCGGTTTTGTCCGGTACGGTTAACCGATGCGTTTTTGCGGCTTCTCCCTTGAAAATAGACTTAAACCCAATTCAATCGAGGGTTAAACGATTTTCTCATCTTTCTTTTTCCGATCGCGATCGCAGGAAACCAGCGATCTCATCCTCTCGATATCCGGTGAGAATATTTGCTTTATAATAAATGGTTTTAGCGATTGCTCTTACAATTATCCATTAGCCATTATCTCAGCGTGATTTCTATTATTATTCCAGTTTTGAATGAAGCAAAAACCATTCAAACGACATTACTCGCGATTGAAAAAACATCCGATTGTGAAATTATTGTAGTTGATGGTGGAAGTATCGATAATACTGTAGACTTGGCCAAAGAATGCGGTGCGATCGTTATTGCTTCTCCTCACAAAGGACGCGCCCAACAAATGAATGCTGGTGCCGCGATCGCTTCTGGTGACGTTTTGCTTTTTTTACACGCCGATACACACTTACCTCGAGGATACGCTCAAATGATAGGCGATACTCTCACCCAGCCTCAAACGATTGCCGGTGCCTTTGAATTAAAAATTGCCGGCAAAATGCGATCGCTGCGTTGGGTAGAAAAGATGGTGAAATGGCGATCGCATTTTTGTTCTCTTCCCTATGGCGATCAAGCCTTATTTTTAAAAGCAACTACTTTTCAAGAATTAGGAGAATTTCCCGATATTCCGATTATGGAAGACTTTGAATTTATCCGCCAGTTGAGAAAACTGGGACGCATTCGTATGGTTCCTCATCCTATCCTCACATCCGGTCGTCGCTGGCAAAAATTAGGCGTTTTGAAAACAACCGCCATCAATCAAATCATTATTATCGCCTATTTTATCGGGGTTTCTCCTCATTATTTGGCACAATGGTATCGCAGGTTTCAATGAGCAATGAGTCATGATTTAGCTTTCAATCAGAAAGATATTACCTTAAATTGAGTTTGGAAATTGCAGCCCCGAGTTTTTGAAATTCTTCTTAAAAAGAATAAGAATGTGAATTTTTGTGGAAAATATTGACAAATCGAGAAATTTTCTTCACAGTTGAGATACGAATGTGAAGGCGATCGCGTATTTTCCGAAAATGTTGGGGGACGGAAGTAGGGGAATTTTCAGAACGCACCACCGAGCGTCAGAAAATGTGCAGCTAAATGAAGTTGTATTGCTAGATTGCAAAAGGAATATCTATTTTGAAGTAGATCTGAATATCAGGAGTTAGAACGATGAGATTTTGGCGATCGCTTCCTTATTTTGCTCCCGTGGGAATTTTTTGTATGACAGGAGGATTTTCTCTCTCGGTAGCGGCTCAATCTATTATTCCTGAAGCGAATAGTGCGGGAACTTCGGTTAATATTAACGGGCAGCAATTCAATATTGGCGGTGGAACGCTTTCAGGCGGAAATTTATTTCACAGTTTTGAACAGTTTGGACTCAACGAGGGACAAATTGCCAATTTTCTCTCTTCACCAGATATTCAGAATATTCTCGGTCGCGTTGTGGGAGGAGATCCATCGGTTATTAATGGTTTAATTCAAGTCACGGGAGGAAATTCTCATCTCTTTTTAATGAATCCTGCGGGGATTGTTTTTGGTCATCATGCTAGTTTGAACGTACCGGGAGATTTTACCGCAACCACGGCGACAGGAATCGGTTTGGGAGATGATTTTTTTAATGCTTGGGGAGAAAATAATTATTCACTTTTAACGGGCAATCCTAATGGATTCGCCTTTGATTTATCCCAACCCGGGGCAATAATTAATGCAGGAAATTTGACTGTGATAGGAGGCGATCTAACCTTATTAGGGGGAAGTGTTCTCAATACAGGAGAAATTGTTTCTTCGGGGAATATTAATATTGCAGCCGTACCGGGAACGAGTTTGGTGAGGCTTTCCCAACCGGGAACGATTTTAACCTTAGAATTGCCAAGCGATCGCATTCCTCCCAATTTCTCGGCGTTAGATATTCCGGAATTATTAACAACTCCAGTGGTGCAAAATGCGACGCAGATCGCGACGACGGATCTCGACAACGCCGAATTTCCTCTCAATGTAGGAGATGTTTCTCTTGCGGGAGAAATTCGCGGGGAAACGGTGACTCTCGCAGCAATTAACCCCATTCAACTGACCGATGCGACTCTCATTCGCACGGGGGACGGGACGCAACACGATCCGACTGCGATCCGCTTTGGGGATGTAGGCGAGGCTTTTGACTATACTTTCATTGACGAGCGATCGGATAACCCCTATGAATTACTCTATGGGGGAGAAGCGGGAACAGTTTCTCGTTTGATATTGCGCGGTGAAGACGGCATTGCTAAGATTGGCGAGGTGTTGGAGCTTGCCGAGAAACCTATCGAAACCTTAACCATTGTCGCGGAAGGGAATGCTGGGGAATTGTGGTTGGGGAAGGATTTTATTACAGCACAGAATTTTCAACAGTATCGCGATCGCGTGGAGCGTTGGGGAGACTCTCTTTCTCCAACGGCAGATATTCTCCTTTATAGTTGTTTTACGGCTTTGGGGACAGCAGGGGAAAGTTTGGTTAATCAAATTGCCGAGGTGACAGGTGCGGATGTTGCGGCCTCGTTGGATGCGACAGGAAGCCCTAATTATGGGGGCAATTGGGCATTGGAATACAGTACGGGAAATATTGAGTCGGTTGTGCCGTTTACCGATGGGACTTTGCACAATTGGGAAGGAAAGTTAGCCATCATTACGGTGGATAGTCTTCTCGATAACAATATTACGACCGACACATTCACGACACTACGGGAAGCCTTAGCAAATGCCAATACTAACGATACGATTGCTTTTAATGTAACGGGAAAAATTACCATAGACAGTGGAACATTTGGTGACGGAGGGTTTGCGATTAACGATGATCATTTAGTGATTGATGGTTCGGGACAAGATGATTTGTTCCTTGATGGAGGAAAGGCTAGTCGCGTTTTTGTGAATTCTGCTGAGAATGTCACAATTAAAAATCTAACCATTCAGAATGGGAGTGTCAATGGACATGGTGGCGGGATTTGGCATACTGGAACGGGAACATTAACGCTGGAAAACACCACAGTAACTGGGAATCATATTTCTCCTTCTCCCTCTAATTCAACAATTGCTGGTGCTGGGATATTGAGCCGCGGTGACATCATACTAAAAAATAGTATAGTGAGCAATAATGTTAGTGATGGTCATGCTGAAGGTGGAGGAATAACTGGATCGGGAGATATTAAACTCATTAATAGTACAGTGAGTGAAAACACCGCCACTTATGCTGGTTCGGGAGGAATAAATGCACAGGGAAATATTCAACTCTTTAATAGTACTGTTAGTGGTAATAGCGCTCGAGGAAATTCAGGAGGAATATCGGGGACACCTAATACCAACATGATATTAATCAATAGTACAGTGAGTGGAAATACTTCTAATAACAGTTATGGCGGAATTTTTACCAGTGGCAATCTTTTCCTCAGTAATAGTACAGTAAGTGGAAATAGTGCGAATCATCGTGGTGGAGGAATTCGCGCTGACGGCACTATAACAATCGAAAATAGCACGATCTCCTTCAATGTGGCCGATGCGGATAACGATGGTGCTGGCAGTGGGGGAGGAATTATCCGAATGAATGCGCTCAATCCTACCACTATCAAAAATAGTATCATCGCCCAAAATATAGATCGCAGCGGTCAAGCACCCGATTTAGGCGGTTCTTTCGATATCATTGAATCCAGTATCATCGGCGACACCACAGGAACGATAATTCTCAGCGAGACCAATAATATCAAAGGTGTTGACCCCTTATTGCTCCCTCTCGCCGACAATGGCGGACTCACCCAAACTCACGCCCTCAACCCCAATAGTCCAGCCATTGATGCTGGAACGACAGATAAACCATTAGATCAGCGCGGATATTTGCGCGATGCCTCTCCGGATATTGGCGCATTTGAACTCGATGCCATGCCCATTCTGATACTTTCTCCCTCTTCCTCTTCTCCTTTGCCGTCTTCTCCTCTTTTGCCCTCCATTCCCGTACCCGAACCCTTCTCTCAGGCTCTCGTTTCTATTTTTCTTAATGATTCCTCCGTCGCCACTGGGACTTTGAGCTTCGATTCCTCCCTCAGTAACGAAGAGTTACTTAATTTCACTCTCAATATTGCCCGAGGTCGCGGATTTAACGTTCAAAGAGAAAACAACAAATTATTTTTACTCTTCGGACAACAAATTTATGAAGCTGCATCACCCATCGATACCTACGATGAAAGTTCCGGGGAAGTCACCGTCAGCTTTCAACTCCCCAACTCTTCCTCATTTTCTCTCCCTCAAAATCTTATCGAACCCATTCGTCCCAAAGTTGAAACCCCTACTATTCAAACGACTCAAACCGATACCATTAGCGAAGAATTCGCGCAAGAAGAAACCGTTGATGAGGATACTGGCGAAGAAGAGAGTATCGAAAATATCCGCACTACCCTGAAAAATATTACCCAAAAAACCGGAACCCATCCCGTTATTGTTTACGTTCTTTCCTATCCCGAACAATTAGAACTGGTTCTCGTTACCCCAGAAAACCAGATTATTCGCAAAGTCATTCCCGACGCTTCCGCCGATCGCCTGCAAAAAGTAGCAATGAATTTGCGTAATACCGTGACGAATCCTCGCCGTCCCGAGGCTTATCTGGCAGCATCCCAGCAAATGTATAATTGGCTGATCGCACCCATCGCCTCGGAATTAGAAGGATTGAAAGTCGATACCCTCATTTTCAGTTTAGATGGTGGGTTGCGAACTATTCCTCTTGCTGTTTTACATGACGGGGAACAATTCCTCGTAGAAAAGTACAGTTTGGGTGTAATTCCCAGTGTTAGCCTTACGAATACCAGTTATGTTCCCCTACATGATGCCCGGGTTTTAGCGATGGGAGCCTCAGAATTTAGCGAATACGAACCCCTACCCGCCGTTCCCGTAGAATTATCTCTGATTGCAGAACAGTTAACGGATGGGACGGTCATTCTCAATCAAGATTTTACCTTGGACAATCTCAAAGCCAACAGCCAAGACCAAAGTCACCAAATCCTGCACCTCGCTACTCATGCAGACTTTCAAGCCGGGAAAGATAGCAATGCTTACATTCAACTGTGGGGGGAAAAACTGGGATTCGAGGATTTGCGAGGGTTGGGTTGGAAACCAGAAGATCCTGTTGAATTGCTGGTGTTGAGTGCTTGTCGCACGGCATTGGGGGACACGGATGCAGAATTAGGATTTGCAGGTTTAGCGGTGAATACGGGAGCTAAATCCGTATTGGCGAGTTTGTGGTATGTCTCCGATGGGGGAACCTTGAATTTAATGGGAGACTTCTATCGCCATCTTCGAGATCCCAATGTGACGATTAAGGCAGAAGCCTTGCGACAAGCGCAAATTGCCATGATTCGAGGAGAGCGTCAAGGGCAGAACTTTTGGGAGGCGATCGCGCAATCTGCCAATCTCGATCCTGTGAGTCAATCATTTTTAGAAGGGTTTGGCGATCGCGATTTCTCCCATCCCTACTATTGGAGTGCTTTTACTTTAGTCGGTTCTCCTTGGTAATTCAGTTATCAGTTATCAGTTATCAGTTATCAGTTATCAGTGGGGAAGCGATCGCGAACAGGGGCAATCGAATCTGTCAAATAGTCTAATCGTTTTGCGATCGAGGCAACGATCTAACCTTCAAGCCACCCTTCTAGGAGTTCTTTTTGTGCGGAGGTAGGAGATTTAATGGGAACGATTTGATAGCGGGTGGGTTGGGAATCATTTAACCTAACTTCGTGAGTTTGTAAGATTTCTTGATGAAAGATCGTGATTGCGATCGCGTCTCCAACTTTATAATCGCGCAAGCGTTCGTTTAAATTGTCGTGAGTAACTTGAATCCCATCAATAGCAAGGAGTTCATCTCCGATATCAATGCCAACTTGCGCGGCTGGAGAGGATTCCCAAACAAATTGAATTTTGGTTTTCTGTTCTTCAATAACTGTTTTAATTCCCAAGTATGGATAAGGGTTTTTATCCCGCACTCCTTCTATTTTTAAACCGAAGGGGAGAAGATATTCATTAAATGGTAATTTCTCCGTTCCGTGTAAGTATTTGTGAAAAAAGTCGCTTAAATCTTCTTCAGCAATGGATTCGATCGCTCCTTGTAATTGTTGAGGAGTGTAGCCAATTTCTTCTCGGCCAAATTTCTCCCACATTATTTTCATAATATCGTTCAGCGATCGCTCATTTTTAAATTTCCGACGAATGAGGAGATCGAGTAGTAAGGAAACCATCTCGCCTTTTAAATAATAGGAAATTTGCGAATTATCGCTATTGGGATGTCGTCGGTAGAGTTTAATCCACGCATCAAAACTCGATTCACTCAAGGGTTGAACCTTGCGTCCGGGGATTTGTAAATAACGAGAAATATCTTTATTAATGGTATCAAAAAAGGCTTTACGATCGCACACTTTCGACCAAAGAGGAATAATCGTATCGTAATAACTGGTTACTCCTTCACAAAACCAAAGAGAAGTCGTATAATTTTCGCAAGTATAATCGAATGTTTCGAGGGCTTTGGGTCGAATTCGTTTCACATTCCAAAGATGAAAGAATTCGTGAGCAACTAATTGCATAAAGCGATTGTAACGATCTTTATTGCGAAATCCGAAGCGATCGTAAATTAAAGAGCAGCAATTTTTATGTTCTAAACCACCAAAACCGTCATTGTTTAAATGGAGAATAAAAAGATACTCCTCATAAGGTAACTCTCCATATAATTTCGCTTCGGTTTGAATAATTTTCTTTGTATCTTCAATTAAGCGATCGCATTGTATATTTCCTTGTCCCCAAATTGCCCATTGATGAGATTTTCCTAACACTGCAAAATCATAAATCTCGTGGCTGCCAATCTCGAAGGGACTATCGACTAAAATATCAAAATTCTCGGCAATAAAGGTATTTTTCTCTCCTGTAACTTTGGGTAAGCTTGTAGTAATGTGCCAATCGGGATGAGGTAATGCGATCGCAATCTGACAAGCAAGGGTTTCCCAATTCGGGATGAAGAAAAAAAGTGAAGCCCCGTTAAAATAACCATGAGTGCGATCGAGGTGATTGGTTCTTACTGTCAATTCGTTGGCATAGACACGATAGCATACTGTTATGCTGTGAGTATTTTGGGTATCGATTTGCCAAAGATTTTTCTCTATTTTGCAGGAGTGAAGAGCATGTTTCTCATTTTCGGTTGTAGCGCTAAAATCTTGAACGTGACGCGAATATTCCCGTACCAAATAAGATCCCGGAGTCCAAACGGGCATTTGTAAATTGAGTAGATCCTCTTGCCAATTTTCGACCTGCATTTTCACCTCAAACAGATGATTGTGCGGCTCTGGCATAGCAACGGTGTAAGCTAGAGTGGGAATGGTTGTTGTAATCGTGCGATCGCGAAGAACTGTGGCTTTAGTCATTAACTTGGCGGTGTGGCTGGATTCTGTCTGAATGCACCCTTCATTATTTATCATTTCTTGTAGTATATCACGGTTATTGCTTAATGGTTGTTGGTGAATGGTTGATAATATTTTTTAAGCGAAAGAGAGCAATTTGGGAAATTTCGTTTAAAGCCTGTTTTTGTTCTGTTTCTGAATCGTTGTTTAAGCGATATTTAAAGATTTCAAGAATGCTAATTTTTGTACGATCTTTGACAGCAATGAGAAACGGAAAGCCAAATTTTTCTCGATAGGCTTGATTGAGAGTATTAAAGCGCTGAAATTCTTCTGAGGACAGACAATCTAAACCAACTCCTTTTTGTTCTTGTACTGAGGCTTTTACCATCTTTGCTTTACTGCCAAGATCGGGATGCGATCGCATTAATTCGAGTTTTTCTTCTTGACTTAATCTATTCATCACAACAACCATTTTTTCATGCAGATCGCTGAGATCGGAAAAAGGACGATTTTCCCAAGTTTTTCTTGCGATCGCCGGAGTGTGTTCAAAGATGTCCTTCAAGACATTGGTAAAGTTGTCTCGGCTCATTTGGTTGAGTTCTGTAAGAGAATAAAGCAAAATCAGTAAAGAGTAAAGAGTTTTTAGCTGCCTCGATAAGTGCTATACGACCAAGGTGAAGTTAATAGAGGAACGTGATAATGAGTGTTGCGATCGCTAATTCCAAAACGAATAGGAATGCAATTTAAAAATGGTGGATCGGGAATTTCTACGCCTTTATTTTTGAAATATACTGCAACTTCAAAAACCAACTCATAAATACCAGCCTTGAATTCTGTATCAACTAACAAAGGGTTTTCTGTGCGTCCATCTGAGTTAGTTTTAATTTGTTTTAATAAAGTCTTTTGATTAGAATCAGGATCGATCTGCCATAATGCGATCGACATGTCCGCAGCCGGACAACCATGAGCAGTATCGAGAACATGAGTAGTGAGTTTTCCCATAATTTAAAGTTAGGAGATAGAGTTTAAGTTAAAGACTGTTCAATATAATCTTAACAAGAAAGTAATAAAATTTTAGACTTGAATTCCCTTCAATACTAAATTAATTGTAGCACTGGTATACTGCTCGATCGCTTATTGTCCATTAGTTTGCTGAAAATATTTTCCTTGATTTTGACTCGCTGGCAGCTTCAGCACTTTTATCGATCGCGCTGAAATTTCTGGATTTCTTGATGAACGTTCAAGCCAATTTGCAGTGCTTCGTTAAAAAGCTGGCTATTATCCTTCTCATCCTGTCTGGCTGTAAATTCCATTAAAATATCGAGATCGCTTTCTAAGGTTGCGAGAAGTTCGTAGCGGTTGGCGATCCACTGCGTTTGTTCTCGCATTAACCGTTCGACTTTTAATGCAGCGATTAAACTATGACGAATAGTTTGCAACAGATTAAAAGTTTCTAAACGACTTTCTGTGGGTTGAGACTGGGAAGATTGTAGAAAATTTAAGCGATCGACAAAGGTAACGGAATGAACGACGCGATTATATTTTTCGATTTCGCTGAGGAGATGGGTTAAGGATTTGAATTGTTTGGCTTTTTGCCAAAAATATACATTAAATCCGCATAAAATCAAGCCAATGAAGGAAAATGAGAGAGTAAATAAAGGTGGAAGAATATCGCGATCGCCAGATCCCGATCCCTGTAACACAATTGCCGTTGTGGGTAAGATGAGAACGATCGCGATCGCCATCAATCCTAATTCTGTCATCAGAGTTGAGAATAAATATTTCCCTTTTTTTTGCATCACTCCTCGATGAAAGTCAATGGCAATATTTGCGATCGCATCAATATGCAGAATCTCTTCTAGTTCTTGGGTTGTAATGCCGAGTTCTTGAAATTCTTTCATTATTTTTGAGAAATAGATTGCCAATAGTACAGGGCGGACAATGCCCGCCCAAATTTTATTTTATCGTAAAAAACTGGCTGATAATATGAATGAGATGGGCACAAAAGTTACTTTCAAGATTGCGAAAAATCTCGAAAGATTTCCCCGGAGATCCAAATCTTGAATTTTTTGGCTCGGTATTTAATTGAATCCTAAGATTCTCCCAAATATTTGCATGAGAGCCGCATAAAAGTTACTCTCAACGGGACGAAAAATCTCAAATGTTCCTCCCGGTACGCCGAAAAAAGGCCTGAGAGTCCATCCTAATTGACTGCCTACAAATCCGTACAGAATTAACCATCCTTTAACGGCAGAAATACTGCGTTGTTTCTGTTTTCCGCGCAGATCGTTGATAAAGTGCATACTGCGGTAAAAAAACTGAACGCCAATGAAACTTGAAGCTGCTAAAACGACAATATTTAAGAGGGTAAAAAAGAGATAATCGTTGATGGAAAGGCGAAAAAAGAGGACAATGGGGGCAAATCCGAATAACATGACGCTAATGGCGGACATTGAGGCCAGAAGCAAGCAGAGATATTGTAAAAATGTTCGCTTCGATCCGGAAACAACGTTAAAGAAAAAGAGGGCAGGAAGGCAAATTAATAGAGTTAAGAGATAGAGTGCGGGGAGTTTGATGGCTGAGGCGATCGCTTGCAAACTGCCGCTAAATGACCCCATAATTGCGCCATAGATTGCGAAAAAAAGGGCGCTACACAAGGCAAAGGAAAGAATATATTTCTCTAAATGCTTCCCGTTACGGACATGTTGCAGGAATTCAATGCGATCGCGCAAAAATTCCATAACTATGCCAAAATAGTTCATCAGTTCGCTCCAAACACGCAGATTGCTAGTTCCCCTCATGGAAAAAAAAAGGAATTTCGACAATTCACTTTATTTGTTTACAAAAATTTACAAATTATTGACTGGTTGTAAATCAAGAAGACATGTATTTATCAAGCGTATTGAGATCGGATTCCGCGATCGTGGAGATAGATAGCTCTCTATGTTGGGAGAAAATTCGATATCCATCAAGATTCTCTTCTTCTTCAGCATGATTTGAATTATTCGATCGCACGCGAATAAGATTATATTGCACGTCATTATCGGCATAGATAGAAAACGTAATATTAAATATCTCAAAAAAATTAACCACCCAGCGACTATCTTCGTCGGGAAACTGTTGATAATAACGAACGAGATCGGCAATGCGATTTTCAAGATGAGTCCGGGAATTGGGACAGATTAATACCAATTTTAAAAGTACCATGACTAACGTTAAAGGATTACCTTGAGAGAGCAAAAATACAAACGTTTCTGAAGGCTGTTTTTCTCTTTCTGTAGTTAAATAACCAAAAATTTTATTGCAGGTTCTCAAGATTAAAGCATCATTAATAACCTCATCATCCTTATCAAAATAAAGTTGTTCTAGTTTGCGACTGAGATGAGTTTTGAGAATTTCAATAATCGTTTGTTTATCAACAGAAAAAATCAAATAATTAAGTAAAGCGGCTTTGAATTCTCCATACGTCACTCCTTGAATTTGTTTGAGGAAAATATGGGCTAAATTGGTATGACCAAATTGACCGCGTTTGGCAACAATTTTTTTGATTAATCGTAAAACATTAGCACCCAATGCTGTTGGGTTATTAACCTTAGTCGGATGTTGGTGTTCTAATTCCGAACGCGCCGTATACATTGCTAAATCAAACTTAAAGCGGTCTTTTAATTGTTGGCATAGAATTTTAGCGGCTTCTCTTTGTTCGGGAGAATTACTCGTATTACTATACTGGGACACTAATAAATAAGAAGTATATCGTTCGCTCCAATGCTTTTTTTGGGAACTTGGATCGTATCGAGAAGTAAAAAGTTGAAGATCTTTATAGTCTTGACTTTCGATGAAAAAACTCAACCAGTATTTTAAGCGTCGAGTGTTTCTTTTCTCTGTCGGTCTAACTGTAAAATCAATTTCGGAAAAACTTTCTACTAAGTCACAAATATCCTGCCATTGACGTTGGGTCTCCCAATTGTTAATCAGAATATAACAACAGCGCTTTAAGGTATTTATAAATTCTTCGCGATCGCTGTCTGACAAAATCCGAGAGAGAGTGGTAAATGCGTCAATATTATTCGGGGTCGAATGATAATCGAAGAATAAACGCTTAAATTCGAGTAAAGCGTCCTTTGGTGCAAAGTAACGAACCGTGTCTAAGAAAAATTTATAAATCATATTCTGTATTTTACGTCCGTATCTTTAAAATTGTTGTTTCGATTTGGACGATCGCGACCCCGACTACAGGAGTAACTATGGGACAAAATGCTGAAATTTGCCACGATCGCTATCCGTATTTTCCGCGATCGCGATCGCCTTTACCGAGTTTGCCGATCTCCTCTCCTTGACTGCGATCGCCCTTTGACGCGAGCAATTTTCTCTTCTAAGTCTCGAATCTGACGTTGTAAGGTCTCGACTTCGCTCCCCGAATCAGTAGCTGAAACATTAACAGAGCCTTCTTGGGTAACATTTTTATAATTCCCTTGGCGAATTTGCCGATATTGTTCCGATCGCTCCCATTCTTTGATATAGTGCAGGCGCTCCACAGGAAAGGGATGAGAAAAGAAAACCCCCTGACCGCCGTTATAAATCAAAAATTTGTAGATCTGGTTAAGTTCGTCGCGATCGAGTTCGTGATATTCTTCCGACTGGCGAATAAACTCATCGAGACTGCACTCGTGAGCGTATTTTTGCACCCCTCCAGCCACTTTCATCATCGTTCGCATGACCAATTCCAAGTCGTCCATGACCAATAATGCGGCGCGATCGGCAGATAATTCGGCTTTGCGCCGCCATTCATAAAAAGCAACAATCAGGCCGCTGCTTAAAAGATTGCCCAACCCAAACGTAACATCTCCCAAGAATTGCGTCGCCTGCATTGCCCAAACTGCCATTTGGGTCAGAACACTGTGATCGCATTTAATATGTCCGAGTTCATGGGCGATAACCGCGCGAGTTTCGGCTTCGTTGAGCAAATCCAATAAACCCGAATGTACCACCATCGAAGGATGGTCTCGACCCAAGGAAAAGCTATTAACTTGGGGATTTTGGGTGATGAAAAGTTTTGGCTCTCTTGCTAAACTCAAATCCCGAACGCATTCGCGAAAAATGCCGTAGAGAGTAGAATATTGGCGCGGACCGGCTTGAATACTGTTTCCGAGTAGAGAAATCTGCCAAGGACGCTCGTGAAAATATTCAACAAAGTTACTCGCCAGCAGATCGAATCCCGGTACGCTGCGGAGAGCAGTTTCGGCTTGGTAGTCCAAAGGATGTTTAAAGGCTTCGCTAGATATTCCGGTATAAGTGGGCATGATGTCAATGAACAATGAGCAATTATCAATGAACAATTAATTCTCTATATTTCTATTATTAACGATTTAGAAATATTGGTGCGACTGCGATCGCTAATTGTAATTCTACAAATCTCTACCCTCTTCGAGAAATATCGGCGACAAGGAATCTATTAATTCTCATTTTTTTCTATTTTCAGAATTCGCGATCGCTTCTCGATTACTCTTGGCTCTAACGAAGAAATGGTGAGAATGGATAGCAAGGTAGCAGAGCCACTTAAACTATTGGGTTATTCTTGAAAATAGAAACTTCATCCCGTTCGTCCTCATAATTCTCCCCATTCCGACCCATGAATCAACCGATTGCCTCTAACCTACAGCCCCAAATCATCGTGGAAGACGATCGCACTGGGTTGAGTATCGAAACCTTCCGACGCGCGATCGCGGATAATCTCTTCTACATTCAAGGCAAATTTCCGGGAACGGCGACAAAAAACGATTACTATATGTCCTTGGCTTATACCGTGCGCGATCGCCTACTGCAACGATGGCTGAACACGGTACAAACCTACATCAAAGAAGAAGTCAAGATTGTTTGTTATCTCTCAGCAGAATTCCTCGTCGGTCCCCATTTAGCCAATAATTTGATTAACATGGGGCTTTATACGCGGATGAAGCAAGCGATCGCCGAGTCGGGTCTGGATCTGCAAGAATTAATCGAACAGGAAGAAGAACCGGGATTGGGAAATGGGGGTTTGGGTCGTTTAGCGGCTTGTTATATGGACTCTCTTTCTACTTTGGAAATTCCCGCGATCGGGTACGGCATTCGCTACGAATTTGGTATCTTTGACCAAGAAATTCACGACGGTTGGCAGGTGGAAATTACCGATAAATGGTTACGTTATGGAAACCCGTGGGAAATTGCCCGACCGGAAGAAGCTGTTAACGTTAAACTCGGCGGTCATACGGAATCTTACATTGATAGTCAAGGCAATTATCGAGTGCGTTGGGTTCCGTATGAAGTGATTAAAGGTATTCCCTACGATACGCCGATTTTGGGGTATCGCGTCAGTACCGCAAATACCTTGCGTCTCTGGAAAGCAGAGGCTCCGGAATCTTTTGATTTCCAAGCCTTTAATGTAGGAGATTACTACGGTGCAGTGGATGAAAAAATCGTCTCGGAAAATGTCACCAAAGTTCTCTATCCCAATGACGAGCAAATTCAAGGCAAAGAATTGCGTTTAACGCAACAATATTTCTTTGTTTCTTGTTCTTTACAAGATATGATTCGCATTCATTTGTTAGTCGGCAAACATTTAGATTGCTTCCACGAAAAATTTGCCGTCCAACTCAATGATACTCATCCTTCTATCGGAGTGGTCGAACTGATGCGCTTATTGGTAGACGAACATGATGTCAAGTGGGATCGCGCTTGGGAAATTACGCAAAAGACTTTCGCTTATACTAACCATACCCTCTTACCAGAAGCCTTAGAAACATGGTCGGTGGCACTTTTTGGACGCTTATTACCCCGACATTTAGAAATTATTTATGAAATCAATCAGCGTTTTTTAGATCGCGTGCGGATTAAATATCCGGGGGATAATGGCAAATTAGAACGCTTATCGTTAATTGGTGAAGGAAACAAAAAATCCGTTCGCATGGCAAATTTAGCCTGCGTCGGCAGCCATGCAATTAATGGAGTTGCAGCATTACATACAGAATTGCTAAAAAAAGATGTCTTGCGAGACTTTTACGAGTTATGGCCGGAGAAATTCACCAATAAAACGAATGGTGTCACTCCTCGTCGTTGGATGGTATTAATTAATCCTCGATTAACTAAACTGATTAACAGCAAAATTGGCGACAATTGGATCGTACATCTGGAAGATCTCAAAAAGCTGGAGACTTTTGCAGAAGATGCGAAGTTTTGTCAGCAATGGCAACAAATCAAGCACGATATCAAGCAAGATTTGGCGGCATATATTCAAAAAACTCAAGGGATTACTATCAATCCTGATTCTCTCTTTGATATTCAAGCCAAGCGCATTCACGAATATAAGCGCCAACATCTGAATGTCTTGCATATTATTACGCTTTACAATCGCATCAAACGAGATCCGAATCTCGATATTGTCCCTCGCACGTTTATTTTTGGCGGGAAAGCCGCACCGGGTTACTTCCTTGCTAAGTTAGTGATTAAGCTGATTAATTCGGTTGGTGAGGTGGTGAACAACGATCCCGATGTACGCGATCGCCTCAAGGTTGTTTTTCTTCCCGATTATAACGTTACCAACAGCCAACGCGTTTACCCGGCGGCAGATCTATCGGAACAAATTTCTACGGCAGGGAAAGAAGCATCGGGGACGGGAAATATGAAATTTTCTCTCAATGGTGCCTTAACCATTGGCACTTTAGATGGGGCGAATGTGGAGATTCGCGAAGAAGTCGGAGCAGAAAATTTCTTCCTTTTTGGCTTGACAACAGAGCAAGTTTATGAACTGAAAGCAAAAGGTTACAACCCTAAGGATTATTATCAGGGGAATGAATCTTTACGAGAAGCGATCGCATTGATTCAATCGGGTTTCTTTTCTCATGGAGAGACCGATTTATTTAAACCGCTTGTGGATTCATTGCTTTATGACGATTCTTATCTTCTTTTTGCCGATTATCAATCTTATATTGACTGTCAAGATCGTGTTAGTCAAGCCTATCGCGATCGAGATGATTGGACGCGAATGGTTATTTTGAATATTGCGCGGATGGGCAAATTTTCCAGCGATCGCTCTATCCGAGAGTATTGTCAGGACATCTGGAAGGTTCAACCCGTTCCTGTTGAGCTAAAAGATTTGTGTCCCGATGGTGAGTGCCTTTTAGTATAAAAATACCAAGAAGTCCCAATGAGGGAGAGTAAAAGCACTCCAATAGACCTCTCTAAAAATTCGCAAAAATGAGGCTGAAATACCTATTTTGTCGTACCCAAATCAGGTTTCCCGGAGAGGTCTAATGCCAGATACTCATTCAGCCTGCCCTTGCCTCTGCTTATGATTTTTATGATAATATCATGGCAAATTCATTTCTGTTAGTCAGTATTACTTTTCTTGTCAAGCATACAAATCCTGATGCACAACTCTTTTTAGAGTATCTGTGTTTGAATCGGCAAATTCAATTTTCATGAATACCAGACCAAATGTACATCAAAACTCGAGAAGATAAAAGTCTGCAAAAATGGGAAGCCTTTACAAAGCAAGTTGTCTTGCAAAATGCTTGGCTTGCCAGTGCTCCTCTCCATGAATTAAACATTGTTCGTGAAAGAACTTCAGTTCTGCGAGTTGCAGCATATTGGTATCACTTTAGTATTTTTGCTGTAGATTTTCTCTGTCTGGCCTTACCTTTAATCCAAAACTATGCCAGCCGGAGTTATGTGGCTCAGACTGTCAACGAAGAACTAGGCAATGGCGTTCCTGATAGAGTACATTCGTTTCTTCTCCTCAATGCACTCACTAAAGCAGGTTTAGATAAAGAGGAAATCCTTGTTTATCCAACCATTGAGCTTGAAAAAGTTCTTCATTCTTTACGACAAAAATTACTCGATGCTAAGAATGATTATGAAATTGCTGGCTTTTTTCTCGGCTTTGAGCTTTTAGCCGAACATAATATTTCCCACGTGTTTGAGTGTTTGCAACCCTCTCAATGTACGAGAGAAGAATTGCTGAATACTCCCTATTTTCAAGAACATTTCCAAGTCGAACCCGAGCATATTAGGAGGGCGATAACAATGGGGATGAATTCCTGCTCTGACGATTGCCAAATCAAGGCAATGATGAATACTTTCAATCATGGTATCTCCTTCTGGAATGACTTCTGGAAACTCATTCATCAGAATGTTCTTAAACCAGATCTCACTTCTGAAACACTCAAAAATTACACATTGGTTTCTTAAGGAACTCAGGAAATCTTTCAGGTGTATCTATAAACTTATTATTTCGCTTTTGTACTTTCCTAAGGAAAAGAATTATAAATATTTTTCCTAACTTTTATAGATATACCTAACACTCTCTTCGATTGAGCGAATCCCCCCCATATCTACTCTATGAATTAGGAGAATTGCGATCGTGTCAGAAAAGCTAAATCTCAAAGAGATGAATGCACAAGAACTTCTACAGTGTATAACAACCCCTGAAGATAATCAGCAATTAGAAGAATACTACGATCGCATTGCTCAAAGTTACGAACAGATTTCAGTCGAAAATTTTGGTCGCCGTCGGCAAGAAGATCTTCCTTTTCTCGATAAAATTCTCAAATACATCCCTAAAGATGCTCGTATTTTAGATGCGGGAGTCGGTACGGGAATTATCGGACAACATCTCGATCGCCTCAGCTATCACAATCTCGTCGGGATCGATTTGTCTTTGGGAATGCTAGAAGAAGCCCGAAAAAAAGAAGTCTATACCGATTTAAAAAAGATGCTCCTCGGCGAAACATTAGACTTTGCTGATGGCGATTTTGATGCTATCATTTGTTCGAGAACATTTGCCCTCGGTCATGCTCCCAGTCGTTCTTTTGATGAACTTATTCGCATTACCAAACCAGGAGGATATATTATTTTTACCATCAAGACAGATTTTTATGAAAGTAGCGATTTTAAAGATAAAGTAACCGCACTCATTGCCTCGGGTCGCTGGGAATTGGTAGAAATTAGCAATAAATATAAACCCCTTCCCAAAGTCGAACCCAATTTGTATTATCAAGTGCGGGTTTGTCGAATTCTTTAGCATCTATCTATAACTGCTCAGAGGGATTTTGCATGGATTTAGGCTTAAAAAATCGGACAGTATTAGTTTGCGGTAGCAGCAAAGGTATCGGGAAAACAATTGCCCTCTTTTTAGCAAGAGAAGGTGCAAATATTGCCCTATGCAGTCGTCATACGAGTAGATTAGAAGAAACGCGTCAACTGTTAGTGGAAGAAACTAAAGTTGAGGTCATTGGTATTGTTGCTGATTTAAGTTCAAAACAGGATATAGAAAATATTCTGCAAACCACGCAAAAACAACTGGGTGGTATTGATATCCTTATTAATAATACAGGGACTCCTCCCGCCGGAAATCTGTTGGAATTAACAGAAGAAGATTGGGAATTTGCTTATCAAATGATGTTGATGCGAGTAATCCGAATGACCAAAGGAGTTATTCCTCATATGAGCACACAAGGTTGGGGTCGAATCGTCAATATTGAAGCGACTTCGATCGCACAACCGAGAGATGATTTTTTACTTTCTTCCACCTTAAGAGCCGGAGTCGCCGCGTTTAGTCACGCGATCGCCGCTAATTTAGCCACGCGCAACGTCCTCATTCATACCGTCTGTCCGGGGGTCATTGCCACGGAGTCAACCCTAGCGATCGCTGACAAAATTGCCAAAGCCGAAGGAATTCCTTCCGAAGCTGCAAGAAACAGACTGATCGATAGCGTCCCGATAGGACGGATGGGAACCCCTGAAGAAATTGCCGCTTTAGTAACCTGCTTGGTTTCCGATCGCTTGAGTTATATGACCGGCCATCTTTTGAATGTTGATGGAGGTAGGCATCGAGTCTTTCCCAACAGTCCTTATGCCAAGACTTCCCAAAATCAAAACCAAATTAACGCTTAGAAATTAACATTTAACGATTCAAGAAAATCCTATGAAAAAGCCTTTAATTATGATTGTTGGCGTTGGTAATCTCGCCGGATATATTCTCAATACCCTCGTGCAGTTTCCCGAAACAAGCAATTTAGTCTTGGCGAGTAGAAATGAAGAAACTTTGCGACAAAAGGCAAATTTAGCCCTATTTACTGCATCGCAATTTGAACGCTATCCCAAAATAGATTGCGTCCTCATCGATCTCGGTCAAATTCACAAAACTGCAGAAACAATTGCCCAAATTAAACCCGACATTATTCTCAATTGTTCGACCATGCAATCGTGGCGAGAAATCGCCAAACTTCCCCAACAAGCCTATGCCAAACTCGATCGCGCTCAGTACGGTCCGTGGTTGCCAATGCCTTTAACCTTGAACTATCAACTGATGCAAGCCGTCAAATTGACGGGTTTAGAGATTAAGGTACTCAATGCAGCTTTTCCTGATGGGGTGAATCCAGTTCTCGGGCAAGTTGGTTTAGGTCCAACAATGGGAGTAGGCAATGTTACCAATATTATTCCCGTCCTGAGAAAATCAATTGCCTTTTTTCTCGAACAACCCATGCAGAAAGTTAGAGTGACTTTTCTTGCAGAACATTATTTAACTTACTCCATTCCTCGCTTCGGCAAATCTGGAGACGCACCCTTTTATTTAAAAGCAACCGTAGCTGGAACAGATGTTAGCGATCGCTTGGATATTCCCCAAGTTTTTCACCTCGTTTCTACCCGATTTCGGCGAGAAGTTGGCGTTGAAGGGGCTCATCGCATTACCGCTTCCTCAGTGGCGAAAACTCTCTTGGCAATGGCGCAGGATCGAGGAGATTGGATACATGTTCCCGGTCCGTCGGGACTGCCCGGAGGGTATCCAGCCATTGTCAATGCGCGAGGGGCAACTGTCAAGCTGCCCGATGATTTGACCCTCTCCGAAGCCATTCGTATTAATTCAGAATGCCAACAATGGAATGGAATTGAAAAAATCGCTCCCGATGGCACCGTTCATTTTACCGAGAGAGAGATGGCCGTTATGAATGAAGTACTCGGATACAACTGCAAAATTATGAAACTCGAAGAATGTGAAGAAAGAGCGAAGGAATTGAAGATCAAATATACAGAATTTGCCGCCAAGCATCAGGTTTAAATAATTAGGCGTTACTAGAAGGAAATCAGTAGCAACAAACTAATATCTACGGTACCGTGGGATGATACCAGTCCCCATGTTAGATTTTCCGTGACTTTTGTTGCTGACTCTATTATAGAGGAAAATGCCGTATTAGAAGAGATTGAGCAAAGACTAACGAGAGGAGAATTAATATTTAATTCGTCATAATTTTTTGCAATTTTAATTAAATCTATTTAGACTATAATTATAATAGATTAATGGATGAAATCCCCAAAAATAATCGTCAATCAATAACGAGAGGCTTCCACCTGTGATTGCAACAAAAGAGCGAACCTTAACCGCAACAAAAAAGCGAATCCCGACTACGCATCCTCTAACCCAAGAAGAAATTGCTCAATATCACGAAGATGGATTCTTCATTGCCCGAGGTTTCTTCGATCCGAAAGAAGTTGAAGCTGTCCATGCTGCTTGTCAAGAAGACCCGGAAATCGGCGGACAAGAAACAGAATTCGCAGATTCTCAAGGTAATCTCAGTCGTATCGCTCATTGGACTGAGTTAGGAGATTCTTTATTAGGGGTCATTCCTCGCTTAGCCAGAATTGTGAATGCGGCAGAAACATTATTGGGAGGAGAGTGCTATCACTGGCATTCTAAACTAGTTAAGAAACGGCCGCATGATGAAGGGAGTTTTGACTGGCATCAACTTTTTGGGGGAGTTTATATTGCTGGATGTCTCTTTCCAGATATGTCAGCTTGTTTTATTGCGATCGACTCCAATACCAAAGAAAATGGCTGTGTTGAGGTGGTTAAAAAATCGCATTTAATGGGCAGACTAGATACGGCAAATTTTGGTGAAGGCTGGCAATGCGATCCCAAAAGAATGGAAAAAGTATTGGAAAAGTTAGAGATTGTCTCTTGTGAAATGGAACCCGGGGATACCCTCTGGACTCACGCCAATACAATTCATGCTTCGAGAGGCAATCATACTGACAAAGCACGGACGAATTTAATCTGTCACCATAATGCGATTTGGAATGAACCATTTGTTCGAGAAGGTTTAGAGCATCGTATTTATCGTCCTTTGCACGAGCTTCCGGACTCGACGATTTTAGACAGGAACTATCAAGGTGTATTTGAGAACCACGAGTTTTTAGGCAAGCAAAGGGGATATCAGCAGATTATTAAAAGAAAAGGTTTGAAATAAAACCTGCAAAGCATTTTTTGCATGGGATTGTTTGGTTTCAATAATGTTATCGAGTTTTGACAGATTATGATAAATACCAGTTTGCTTGCATCGAATAGATTGTCTCCTAATCCTGAAATCCGGACAATGCGCCCATTATCCAAGGCGCAAATTAAGCAGTACCGTGAAGAAGGGTTTCTGCTCGCTCCCAAGTTCTTTGATTCTGAAGAAATTCAGCCCCTACAAAGCGCACTGGAAGAATCTCCAGATTTAGGAGGTTCGCGAACCATTTGTACGAATAAAGATGGAGAGAATTTTCAAGTTTCAATTTGGACAAAATTAGAGCATACTTTATTGGGAATGATTCCCCGTATGGCTCGCATTGTCGATGCGGCTAAGTCTTTAATCGGCAAGGAATGCTACCATTGGCATTCAAAAATAGTCACGAAACAGCCCGGTGAAGGTGGGGTAGATTGGCATCAAGACTACGCATCTTGGTATGAAAATGGTTGTATTTTCCCTGATTTAATCACTTGTACGATCGCTATTAGTGCTAATAACCGGGAAAACGGTTGTTTAAAAATTGTCAAGAACTCGCAGTTATTGGGTCGGCTGAAAAGAATTGGTTTGAATGGCAAAGGTGCCGGAGGACCCGAACCCGATCGCTTGGCTAAAATTCTGGAAAAATTGACTGTCGTTTATTGCGAAATGGAACCCGGCGATGTCGTGTTTTTCCATGCAAATACCTTACATGGTTCTGATGGTAATCAGTCCGATCGCCCCCGACATTTGATGCACTGTAGCTACAATGCTGTAGATAACGAACCTTTTATCAAGGAAGGCCAAGAGCATCATCGCTATCGTAAATTGATTAAGCTCTCTGATTCTTTGATTAAGGAGGGAAATTACGATTCAGTTTTTGAACGGCAAGATTTTCATCCCCCCGAAACTGAGGATAATAAACAGGGCAATATATTCTATCGGTAGGCTGAGAAAATTCTGGGGTTGCGATCGCATTAATATTATTAGCAAAAAGGAAAACAATGACTTGGAAAATTGGCGATGTTGCCATTACCCCCATCATTGAGCTTGATTTATCAGTGGACGCATCATTTACGCTACCCGAGGCAACACCGGAAAATTTAGCTCCCGACTTCGACTGGCTGCAGCCTCATTTTGTCGATCCCAATGGTAAGCTCAAATTTAGAGTTCAAGCTCTTTTGGTTGAATCCTACGAGCAGAAAATTATCATCGATACTTGTGTTGGTAACGAAAAGCAACGCACGACCCCCGAGTTTAACCAACTCGATGGACCTTTTCTCGAAGATATTGCCCAATCTGGTTTCGATCGCAAGTCAGTCGATATCGTTGTCTGTACTCATTTGCATTACGATCATGTGGGCTGGAATACGATGAAAGTTAATGGAACTTGGATACCAACGTTCCCCAATGCTCGCTATTTGATAGCACGAACCGAGTTTGAATATTGTCGGAATCAGAAGGAAGGGTCTTGGACGCAAACGTTTGGTGATTCTGTTGCCCCGGTCTTTGCAGCAGGATTGGTTGATTTAGTGGAGTGCGATTATCAAATTACCCCAGAATTGCGACTTTTTCCTACCCCCGGCCATACTCCGGGTCATTGTAGCGTTGCGATTTCCTCTCGAGGTCAAGAAGCCCTGATTACAGGGGATATTATGCACCATCCCTGTCAATGCGCTCATCCGGAATGGGAGTGCGTTGCGGATACTTCCCCGCAACAGGCAGAGATAACACGACGGGAGTTCCTCGATTGCGTTGGCAATCGTCCCATTCTCGCGATCGGCACGCATTGGAGTTCACCTCATCCAGTCCGCATCGTCCAGCATGCAGGAGCATGGAAAGTTGTTGTGTAGGCAGCAGGTTTATTTTTGCGATCGATTATTTCTCAATCAGATAATGTTGTCTGAACCTTGAAAAATTTGGTCGCGAAATTGTACAAAATTGATTTCATCGGCTAGATATTGTTGGGCAGAAGAAACCATACTTCTAAATTCCTCTGAATAACCATAGCCATTGGTCATATTTTATTCATTATCTTGTCTTGAATTTGTTTGTTGTCGTGCTGTTTTTTTGACTTGTTCTAGTGTCAAATCTAATCTTTGTGCAATTTCTTCGTGACTGACCCCCAAACTAACTAAAAAAGGAACTAATTCCAATTTTGTAAGGATTTGTCCTTCTGCACGTCCTTCTGCACGTCCTTCTGCACGTCCTTCTGCACGTCCTTCTGCACGTCCTTC
>NZ_JCAMRX010000066.1:0-453 GCF_059821285.1 Spirulina sp. LEGE 11439 | reverse complement strand
TTCTAGAGCATCTTGATAGACTCGCGTTTCCCGCAGATCGCTTAAACTAAACATAGCTTCTATCTCCTCCCGACGACTTCGGGGTAATTTGTAAACTAAGATCGTCTCTATTAATTTTAAAACATTTTCTTGCTGTCTGGCATTCTCACATTCTAAATTAGCACGTTCAATTAATTCTCGACCTTGGGAGATCGCTTCGGTTTCATCGGCAATAATTAATTGTAAGAGTGCTAAACCAATTGTAGTGTTCTCTGTCAACTCGTTCAAATAAATTCGAGAAACTCGCCGAGAATTTAAAATTTCTGCGTATCGTTCCGTTGAACCCGTGTCAATACTTCGACGCGGATAAATAATAACACCACGCCAATTATTGTCTAATTCGGTTTTGGATAAATAGAGAAAAATCGGGTCTACCGAAGTTGTTGTGCTAAAAAGAGATAAATAGTACAGTAA
>NZ_JCAMRX010000065.1:0-32677 GCF_059821285.1 Spirulina sp. LEGE 11439 | reverse complement strand
ACGCCTGTAAGAGTTCGTTACTGGACTACTTCCGAATCCCCGTCTCTTTAGAGCGAGGAGGGTCAACATGAGTAACGTTTGCGGAAATTTCCCTAGAATTATTGTAGAGATTTCTAGAACGTTATTGTTAAAGATAATGAAATCTTACGAGCAAATGGTTTGTCATCCTGCGATCGCTCCCTATCGAAAACAAGCCATTTGGCAAACATTGGGAAAATGGAGCAGAATTCTCCTCTGTTTGAGTCCTTTTGTTTTAGCAGGTTGCCAAGTCAGTCTGCAAATTCCCAAATTAGATGGAGAACAACAGGCTAAATTTTACATTCAAACCGTCACCCGAGGTCAAGAAGCCTATTATAAAACAAATGGCGAATTAACGGCTTCTTTAGAAGAACTCGCGATCGATTTTAAGTTGAATACACCAGAATATAAATTTGCTATTCTTTCCCACGGCGATCCTACCCATAGCGTGACGATGACAGCAACAGCGAAAAAAGAAAACTTGCATAGTTATGCGGGAATTGTTTACGGGAAAAAAGAAGGAGATAATTACGAAGCAGTCGTTAATATGTGCCAGACTGAACAACCGTCTACAACTGCCCCAAAATTATCAACTAAGCCGATTTTTAACAAAGAATTAGATTGTCCTTCTGGATCGATTCCCCTACAGCAATAAGCGAAAAATTGCCGCGATCGCTTTCTTCAAATTCCTCAATTTCCGCGATCGCTTCCTCCTCTGTTACTGACGTTATTTTAGGAGAAGAGTCTTGAGTCTCTCCTGAAAATTGATTTAAAAATCCTCTGAGAAAGCCGCGATCGCTTTCGGAAATCTCAGGATTTTCTGGCGATGCGATCGTCTCTTCGTCAACAGTTTTCGGTTTTATTATTTCAATTCCTTCTGTTGCTGCATTTTCGGTATTGAGATCGGAAGGCAGATCGACTGAAGTTTCTGGATTTGATTCCGGATTGACTATTTCTAAAGACTCTGTATCAGGAACAGGACTTTCTGACTCCTTAACATTATTTTCTACAGGAATCGGCTCTTCTATTACATCTGATTCAGGAATTTCTATCTCCAAAATTTCTTCTTCAGATTGTGTAATTGTTTCTTCTAAGGTTAATTCTTCAGAAGATTCTGAGGGCAAAGATTGTTCTTGCGTTATTATTTCTTCTGATGTTAGCTCTTCCAGTTCTGTAGGAGAAATTTCTTGTTCTGGCACGAGATTTTCTTCTAATTCAAGCGTCTCGGTTTCAGGAATTTCTAGAATAATCTCTTCATCGGTACTCGGAACTGCTTCTGATTTTTCTTCTTTAATAATAGGAACTTCTTCTATAGGTTTGTAATTCGGATCGACGATTCCACTGGCATCCAATGCTGCCAATTCACCGCGAATCAATTGAGAAAGCGTATCTTGTCCATTGGGTTGATAGTTAAAAAGACGAACTGACGTATTAAAAGCATTTTCAACCGGATTGCCATATTCATCTAAAAACTCGAGTTTTACCCAATTAATCCCGGGTTCAAAACCTTTGAGATAAATCGGAGTCCAGCGATCGAGCAAGAAACTTTTGCCATTGGCAGTGACGCGAATTCGCCAATCAGCAATAGCATCATTATTACTTTCTCGGGCGACAAGATGAAGCGGTGCATTCGCAACATAAAAATCAAGAAGAATGGGTTCCGCCCCATAATCTCCTTGAGGACTATTGTAAGTCAAAATAGGTTGAGAACTTGCGAGTGTATTTTGAGGAGTAGACGTAAAGAGAGAAAAGGTGGTTTGAGCATAAGCCCCTTCATTTTTAAAACTTTCTCCCCAAGGTTTAACCGCAAAAACTCGTAAGGTATGAGTACCCGGAGTTACGTCTTCTAAAACAAGAGGTTTTTCAAGATCGTAAATTTCCCGTGTCGGCTCGTTATCCAAAATAACGGCTAAATGAGGTCCCAAATCCAGATCGCGATCGCGATAAATGGGTAAATCTTCCACCCGAACGCTAATAGATACATTTGTATCGGCAATAATCTCCTCGACTTCAGGACTGATAATCGTCACTTGAGGTTGATAGCGAGCCAAACTCCGATCTAGCTGTGCGATCGCACTTGGAGGAGCCGCTTCTGCCAGTATTTCCAGTTTCGTCCCCGAGTTAGGTTGCTCGAGCCTGCTTTCAATGCGATCGCCACACCCCATGAGTCCCCAACTCAAAACAAAAATGAAAACCCCAGATAAAAAGAATTTGCCCGCTTGAAACAGAACCTTAAAAAATGACACGTTACCCCTCCTTATGCGATCGCTCGATCGGATTAAACCTTGGGTTGTTGCCAATTTGACACCAGACCGCTCGAGAATAAATCTATCTCTCTTGAGGATGAAACATCAAGAGATTGACCTGGAATTGTGGAAACTACGAGATACGAGCAAACCGAGAGAAATATTGCATTTTGTTACAAAAACAGGTTATCCCTTGACTTCTCCCCCACCTGTTTCGCATTACAACCTTGGTTGAATAGACATTTTAGCTAAGTTTAAATATTGTAAACATCTGGGAGCGAGAAGATCGGACGCACCGTATCATCTACTTCATAAGTAGTTGTAAAAGCAACCCCACAAGATAGACTTGTCTATCTAAGGGATTTAGGAGTCTGTTGACAGGCTTGAAGAAAGCACGGATTAATAAAGGGTTGAGTGCGAAATTCGTTTCCCACTTTAAAAATCCCATCCCGCTTTCGGTGGATTAACCACAGAATCCTCGTTTTTTTTAAAGCGGAGAGATGTCAACCCCCTAAAGAAGCATCTCAAATTCGACTCGAGATGTTAAATAATTAAGGGAAACTACAGCGAGAAGTTGTTCTATCAACTTTTCAAATCAAATCAAAAAATTGTCTGATAAATTCCCTTTAAGGGAAAAAGCTCATTGTTGTCTCAGGGAGGAGAACCCTCATGACAATCAGTCCTCCAGAAGGAGAGGCAAAAGCGAAAGTAGTGGTTGACACCAATCCCGTTCCGACTTCCACCGAGAAGTGGGGCAAACCGGGTCATTTTCGTCGCGACTTAGCCAAAGGCCCCAAAACCACCACATGGATTTGGGACCTACACGCTGACGCACACGATTTTGACAGTCAAACCAGTGACTTAGAAGATATTTCTCGCAAAATCTTCAGCGCTCACTTCGGCCATTTAGCCGTCGTGTTCGTTTGGTTGAGCGGAATGTACTTCCACGGCGCACGCTTCTCTAACTACACGGCTTGGTTGCAAGATCCAATCAATATTAAGCCCAGCGCTCAAGTTGTTTGGCCGGTTGTCGGTCAAGAAATCTTAAACGGCGATGTGGGTGGCGGCTTCCACGGAATTCAGATTACCTCTGGATTCTTCTACTTGTGGAGAGCCGCAGGTTACACCAATTCCGAGCAGTTGTTAGCAACTGCGATCGGCGGTTTGGTCATGGCAGGTCTCTGTATCTTTGCCGGTTGGTTCCACTATCACAAAAAAGCTCCCAAACTGGAATGGTTCCAGAATACGGAGTCGATGTTGAACCACCACCTTTCCGTATTGCTCGGTTGCGGTTCTTTAGCTTGGGCAGGACACTTGATTCACGTTTCCTTGCCAATTAACAATCTATTGAACAAAGGTGTAGCACCGCAGGATATTCCCCTGCCCCATGAGTTCTTCGATGCCAGCAAGATGGCAGAGTTGTATCCCAGTTTTGCCGAAGGAATTAAACCCTTCTTCACCTTAAATTGGGGCGTTTACTCTGACTTCTTGACCTTTAACGGCGGCTTAGATCCCCAAACAGGTAGCTTATGGCTGACCGATATCGCTCATCATCACGTCGCGATCGCGGTTCTGTTCATCGTTGCCGGTCACATGTACCGCACCAACTGGGGTATCGGTCACAGCATCAAAGAGATTCTCGACGGTCACAAGGGTGACCCCGTTCTCTTTGGCGGTGAAGGTCACACAGGGCTTTACGAAGTTCTCACCACCTCTTGGCACGCTCAATTGGCAATTAACTTAGCCATGTTGGGGTCGTTGACTATCATCATCGCCCAGCACATGTACTCCATGCCGCCGTATCCCTATCAGGCGATCGACTACGGCACGCAATTGTCCCTCTTTACACACCACATGTGGATTGGTGGCTTCCTCATCGTTGGAGCCGGCGCTCACGGCGCGATCTTCATGGTTCGCGACTACGATCCCGCCAAGAACGTCAACAACGTTCTCGATCGCGTCCTCCGAGTACGCGATGCCATCATTTCCCACCTGAACTGGGTTTGTATCTGGTTAGGCTTCCACAGCTTCGGGCTGTACATCCACAATGACACCATGCGGGCATTGGGACGGCCTCAAGATATGTTCTCGGACACGGGCATTCAACTCCAACCCATCTTTGCCCAGTGGGTACAAGGCCTCCATGCAGCAGCAGCCGGAGCCACGGCACCTTTTGCCCTCAGTTCTGTCAGCCCGGCTTTTGGTGGTGATGTTGTAGCGGTAGGTGGCAAAGTTGCCATGATGCCCATTCATTTAGGCACTGCCGACTTTATGGTGCATCACATCCACGCCTTCACCATTCACGTTACCGTCCTCATCCTCCTCAAAGGCGTTCTCTACGCTCGGAGTTCTCGCTTGGTTCCCGATAAATCCGAACTGGGTTTCCGCTTTCCTTGCGATGGTCCGGGTCGTGGCGGTACCTGCCAAGTTTCCGGTTGGGATCACGTCTTCTTGGGCTTGTTCTGGATGTATAACTCTCTCTCCGTTGTCATATTCCACTTTAGTTGGAAGATGCAATCGGATGTTTGGGGTACGGTATCGCCAGACGGCACGGTTTCTCATATCACCGCCGGTAACTTCGCTCAAAGCGCGATTACCATTAACGGTTGGTTGCGGGACTTCCTGTGGGCGCAAGCAGCAAATGTCATTAACTCTTATGGGTCGGCTCTTTCAGCCTATGGCATTATGTTCCTAGCGGGTCACTTCATCTTTGCCTTCAGCTTAATGTTCTTGTTTAGCGGTCGCGGCTACTGGCAAGAATTCATTGAGTCCATTGTTTGGGCTCATAACAAGCTGAAAGTTGCTCCCGCCATTCAACCTCGCGCGTTGAGCATTACTCAAGGACGTGCAGTGGGTGTTGCTCACTACCTCCTTGGAGGCATTGTCACCACTTGGGCATTCTTCTTGGCGCGAATACTCTCTGTGGGTTAAACGTCTGGTTGAACGTCTGAGTAAAACGGTAAAATCAACAGTTAAGAGCTTTAAAAAACTCGATATAACTCGGTTGAAACTGTTTTCAAAGAACTTCTTACCCCGCCAAATTGAATTATTCATATCTGGCGGGACTAAGAAAATCCTTCAATGAGCAGCAATTCGCACAAGTCAATTTGCATTAAGACTCATTTTCAGGTCGGAAAATTCCTCAAAAAGATTTATGGCAACTAAATTTCCAAAATTTAGCCAAGATCTCGCCCAAGATCCCACCACTCGTCGGATCTGGTACGGGATTGCCACAGCCCACGATTTTGAAAGCCATGACGGCATGACCGAAGAAAATCTTTACCAAAAGATTTTTGCTTCCCATTTCGGACACATCGCTATCATCTTCCTGTGGACTTCTGGCACCCTCTTCCATGTGGCTTGGCAAGGTAACTTCGAGCAATGGATTAAAGATCCGCTAAACGTCCGTCCTATCGCTCATGCAATTTGGGATCCCCAATTCGGGCAAGGCGCTATTGATGCCTTCACCCAAGCAGGAGCAAGCAATCCCGTTAATATTTGCTATTCCGGGGTCTACCACTGGTTCTACACCATTGGTATGACCACCAATGCCGACCTCTATCAAGGGTCTATCTTCCTCTTAATCCTGTCTGCGGTGATGTTATTCGCCGGCTGGTTGCATCTGCAACCCAAGTTCCGTCCCAGCTTGTCTTGGTTTAAAAATGCCGAGTCTCGCTTGAACCACCACTTGGCTGGATTATTTGGCGTTAGTTCTTTGGCTTGGACCGGTCACTTGGTTCACGTAGCGATTCCCGAATCTCGGGGCGTTCATGTGGGTTGGGATAACTTCCTTTCCGTGAAACCTCATCCGGCCGGTTTAGCTCCGTTCTTTACGGGAAATTGGGGCGTTTACGCTCAAAATCCCGATACGGCGGGTCATATCTTCGGAACATCTGAAGGTGCGGGAACGGCGATCTTAACCTTCCTCGGTGGTTTCCACCCCCAAACTGAATCTCTCTGGCTGACGGATATTGCCCATCACCACTTGGCGATCGCAGTAATCTTCATCATTGCCGGTCATATGTACCGCACCAATTTTGGTATCGGTCACAGCATCAAAGAGATTCATGCCGCTCACAATCCTCCTAGCGGTAACCTTGGCGAAGGTCACAAGGGAATGTACGACACGGTTAACAACTCCTTACACTTCCAACTCGGTTTGGCGTTGGCTTGTTTGGGTGTCGTTACGTCCTTAGTAGCCCAGCATATGTACTCTTTGCCGTCCTACGCCTTTATTGCGCGGGACTACACCACTCAGGCAGCACTATACACTCATCACCAGTACATTGCCGGATTCTTGATGGTAGGGGCATTTGCTCACGGCGCGATCTTCTTCGTGCGGGATTACGATCCTGAAGCAAACAAGGACAACGTCTTGGCGCGGATGCTGGAACACAAAGAGGCAATCATTTCCCACTTGAGTTGGGTAACGCTCTTCCTCGGCTTCCATACCCTCGGACTGTACGTTCACAATGATGTTGTAGTTGCCTTCGGAACTCCTGAAAAGCAAATCCTCGTTGAACCCGTGTTCGCTCAGTTCGTCCAATCAGCAAGCGGTAAAGCCCTCTATGGCATGGATATTCTCCTTTCCAATAGTGGCAGTCTCGCAGCGAATAGCGGTGCGGCTTACTTACCCGGTTGGTTGGATGCCATTAATAGTGGTACCAATTCTCTCTTCTTGACCATTGGACCGGGAGATTTCTTGGTTCACCATGCGATCGCATTGGGTTTACACACCACGGTGTTGATTCTGGTCAAAGGTGCTTTGGATGCTCGCGGCTCCAAGTTAATGCCAGACAAGAAAGATTTCGGTTACTCTTTCCCCTGTGACGGTCCCGGCCGTGGCGGTACTTGCGATATCTCTGCTTGGGATTCCTTCTACCTTGCCATGTTCTGGATGTTGAACACTTTGGGTTGGTTAACCTTCTACTGGCACTGGAAACACTTGTCCGTGTGGCAAGGCAATGTTGCTCAGTTCAACGAAAACTCTACCTATTTAATGGGTTGGTTCCGGGATTATCTCTGGGCGAACTGCGCTCAATTAATTAACGGTTACAATCCTTACGGCGTGAACAACCTCTCGGTTTGGGCTTGGATGTTCCTCTTCGGACACCTCGTCTGGGCGACGGGTTTCATGTTCCTCATCTCTTGGCGCGGTTACTGGCAAGAGTTGATCGAGACGATTGTTTGGGCGCACGAGCGGACTCCTTTAGCGAACCTCGTTCGCTGGAAAGATAAGCCCGTTGCTCTCTCTATCGTTCAAGCTCGTGTGGTTGGTTTAGCTCACTTCACGGTGGGTTACATCTTTACCTATGCGGCGTTCTTGATAGCTTCGACGGCTGGTAAGTTCGGCTAACCATTAGCTGAGTAAGCCTTGAATCCCCTGCCTTTAGGTGGGGGATTTTTCATTGAAAAATTGGTATGGCACTGTGACTCTGTGATGAAGAGAATTCACCACAGAGTCACAGAGGGGCGCAGAGAGAGATATATATTCTGGTATTAAATATGTAGAGATCTACGTTTTTTTCAGAGTTGATATTAGAAAATAAATATTTTTTGCTAATGTTCTACAATGGTTACTCTTGAGTTATTCTGCGATCGCAAAAAATATCTCGATAGAACAACTCTAATATTTTTCTAGTTTGATGAGTCAAAAGTTTTTCAATTCTTTAAAATTCTCTCATTGGCTTTAATCCAAATTTATTATTGACAACAAAAATAGTCTGATAAAATTAGGCAAAGTAATGAAACAAGCTACAAAATAATCTTGACAAATCAATAAAAATATGGCAAGTCTAAGAGCGTCAGAGGAAGGACAAGCCAAAATTACAGCAGCACGAAAAAAAAAGGGATGGCGTATTAAAGCAGAAGATACCAGACCCTTAAAAGCAGCCAGTAAAGTCTTAGTCCATCGTTACGGTCAAGAAAATGGCTGGGAGGAAAACGATCCGAAATGGGTCAGAGATTTAGACAAATTTCTTCGGATTGATACAGAACAGGTCAACGATCTCAAAGTCACTATTGCTAAATCTCAAAATAGCTCTGTTCGCGATCGCATCGAACAAATTATTGAAGATACAGAAATTTTTGCTAAAGATATCTCCTATGGTTCTTGGAGTCGCTTTGCCGGGCGCAAAAGGCATCCCATTAAAGAGCGGGCTTTTCAAGCCTACTGCCAGATTCTCGAGTTGTCCTTGGCAGAGATTGTCGAAGGCGAAACGTCACCACCTCCCCAACGCAAGCCCCGTAATATCAAGCGATCGCGGAATAATTTACCCGTTCGCGATCATACCGCTTTTGTCGGACGGCGCAAGGAACTCAATAAATTGTTCGAGCTTCTCTCTCCTCAAAATCCCGTTCATCGTATTAGCGTGGAAGGAGAAGGTGGATTAGGGAAAACCGCCCTTGTTTTAGAAACTGCCTATCGCTGCTTGCACGCCAGTTTGGGAGTGGCTGCATCCCGCAACACCCCGGTTTTTGATGCGATTATCTTCGTTTCCGCACAATCCCAACGCCTGATCGGTACGGGCATTCTGCAACGTCTCAGACGAGAACGCACCCAACGAGATATTTTTCGCGCGATCGCCCGCACTCTCGATATTCCCGAACTTGCTTATCTGGCTCTCGAAGAGCGCCTCGAACGCTTGCAAGATTATCTCTCTCGACAGCGCATCTTGCTAATTGTTGATAATTTGGAAACCGTCGAAGATCGCGATAGCGTCCTCGCTTTACTTTACGAACTCCCTGCTACGGTTAAAGCTGTTGTTACCACTCGTCAACCTGCCCCCCTCCTTCCCATTCGTCTTGACTCCCTTCCCGAAGAAGATGCACTGGATCTGATCGTTCATCAAGTTGAAGAAAAAGGCTTAGATCTCAGTCCGGCAGATGCCGAAAAACTGTACCAAAAAACAACCGGACTACCCGCCGCGATCGTTTATACTATCGGTCAATTGGCTGCCGGATCCGATATTGAGGAGATCCTCGATCGCTTAGCGCGGGCAACAGATGATGTCTCGCGCTATTGTTTTGAAGGGTCGGTTAAGCTTTTATCACCCTCTGCCCATCACTTGCTGATGGCACTGGCGCTCTTTCCTCAATTAGCATTGCGAGAAGCGATCGCGACGGTTGCTTCGGTTGACGAACCCATTATCCTTGCCGATCGCTTGACACAATTGCAGAAACTTTCGCTCATCAAACAGGTAGAAGAGCGATACACGATGTTACCGGCAACTCGCTCTTATGTCTTGGCGCAATTGGAAAATTCCCCAGAATTTGCAGGAGATGCAAGAACGCATTGGTTAGATTGGTTTTTAAACTACGTCCGACAGCATGGCAGCAAAGAATATCGAGATTGGCGCGATTATAGTAACTTAGAACGAGAATGGGGTAATCTCTCCGCCGCGATCGAATGGTGTTTGGGAAGCGAACAATACGATTTATTTAAAGAATTTTGGCTGTATCTAGGGGGATTTACTCGCTTCGGAGGCTATTGGGACGAGCGTTTGGCTTGGTTGAATTGTTTGCTCGAAGCGGCAACCCGAGAAGGCGATCGTGCTACTATCGCTCGGATTCTCTTGGATAAAGTTCACACCTTTACCCTCGTCGATCGCCCGGCTCAACTCGAAGAAGCGATCGCTCTGTGTCAAGAAGCCTTAGAAATTCCCGAGGGCTTGGAATTCAAATCTCGTTTCGATACCATGATTCATCTCGCGATTTTGTCCATTCATCAAAGACAATTCGTAACGGCGCGAGAATGGTTGAAAAAAGCGAAAAAAATGCTTGAAAGCACTGCTCTCGCAGAAAAAGAACGCTTGCAGTTCACGATTTATCTCCTTTACCATCAAGGACAAATCGAGTTAGAAACCGGAGACTTGCCCAAAGCACGAGAATTGTACGCGCAATGTCTCCAATCTGCCCGAGAAAGCGATTGGCAACTGATGGAAATTTATACTTACGGTCGTTTGGCGGTCATTGAAATTGAGGAAGAGAACTTCAAGGAAGCAGAAGGATTGTTAGGGTTAGTTTTGCCTCATGCCCAACAGAATCACGATAAGCGCTCGATCGCTTTTTGTCAGCGTTATTACGCCCTGTTGGAGCAGAAACGAGGGAACTTAGCGAGGGCGAATTATTGGGGAGGTTTGGCTAAGGAAAACTTTGAGAAGTTGAAAATGCTGCGGGAATGTCGAGAAATCACGGTACTTTGTCAGGAATGGGAACGATCGCTTGCATAGCGATCTTTGCCGTGTCCCCAAGCATATCGCCAAGATTGAGTAACCGTTTCTCCCGAATGGGTGACAAAGAGGAAAAGGATGAGGGCAGAAATTCCGCTCGCGATCGCAAAGAGACTGCGATAGCCGTAAATATTGGCCAGCCATCCCGCAACAGGAGCCGCGATCGCCATCCCCACATCGAAACCGCCCATCCAGAAACTCATCGCCCGTCCTCGTTCGTTTTTGTGCGTGCGATCGCCAATTGTCGCGGCGAGGGTGGGCATAACAGCCCCCGCACCAATTCCTTCAAGGGTGGCGGCGAATAATAAGGCATGACTATCTCGAGCCGTCCATAAAACGAGCATTGCAACCCCATAAACAGTAAAGCCGCAAGTAATGCACAAACCGCGACCCGAGCGATCGCTAAATCCTCCCGCAAAAATGCGAGCGCTTAAAGCTGCCAATGCCATTACCAGATAAAATAATCCCGGATTAAAGGCAATTTTGGCATCTTCCACGAATAAAGGGAGAAAATCTGCCACCCCGCTCGAGGTTAACCCCATCAGAAAAGCCAGCAGGACGAGAATGCCAATACGCCGATTGCAGATCGGTTGCCAGAATCCCTCGGAAGCGATCGCGATCGTCGCTGCCGCTTTCTCTCGGGCAGGTTCTTGCAGTTGTTGACAACAGAGCCATCCCAGTAATGCCGAACTCAAGGAAAAGAGAAATACTGCCGAATAACCTATTTGTTGTTGCAGAAAACTGCCTCCCAAGGCACCGAATCCCGCTCCGAGAGTTTTGGGTAATCCCATATAACTCAAGGCTTTGCCACGATGTTCGGGAGGGGCGAGATCCATCACCAAAGTCACGTATCCCGTACTAAAGGCAGCGACTCCCACACCTTGTATGAGCCGCAATCCTACTAATACTGGAAAGGAAGGGATGAGCCAATAAATGAGAGGGGCAATTGCCGCAATAACCAGACCGAAAAATAATAGGATCTGACGAGAGGTGCGATCGGCAATCCATCCCAACCCCGTTCTCGATAGTAATAAACCGACAGCAACGGCACTGGCTGCAATCCCGACTTGTTGGCTGGTTTCCCCTAAATCTCGAATGTAAAGCGGTAGGGTGGGAAAGAGTGCGCCCCAACTCAACCAAAATAAAAGCCCGCTACTGAAGAGAATACTCAAATGGGCTGGCGGTTTTAAATGTGCAATGGTTATATTTTTCATTGCTTAATGTCTGTATTTTTTGAGGGCGATCCCCGCGATCGCCCGATTCGCTGGTCGAGATAGCGCAACGAGGGAACTATCTCGACTTGGGGGTTGACGAAATGCTAAGCAATCGCCAAAACTTTAAAGGGATCGGCTAAAGCGACTTCGACCCGAGGGCGTTGAGAACCATTGCTCGCGCCATTACAGTTGGGAGGAATACAAAAAGCAGCTTGCACTTTACTGGCTTTAGCAACACCATTGCAGTTGGGGGGAATGCAAAAAGCAGCAGAATTTTGGTTATTCATAATGTCCTTGTTTGTTGTTTTTAACGACAATCACAACATAAGCGAGGGGATGTTCTGGCAAGCAAATCTTACACTTGCCGGGCTCGAAGCCTTACCACATTTGCGTTCTCGCTTTGAGGGGAGTTTCGGTAATTAGGACGATCCCCGAACTTTCAGAGGGAAATTAGCAAAATTCCCCTCGAGATAAGTCCGCATTTCGGCGGCCTCCGATCGCATTCCCAAGGCCTCAAAATCCGCTAAGGCTTCGGCGGCGGCTTGTCGGCTTGCATCCATGCGATCGCGTCCTCGTTCTAAACGCGAGCGAGTGCGCTTGTGAAATGCCAGCGATCGGCGATCTTTATGGGATTGGGCGATCGGCCAGCTTTGGTTTAATAATGCTTCGGCTTGCTCTAATTCTCCCGTTATGATGGCAATCTCCGCCAGCCAATTTAAAATATAGACTTCGACTTGCTGCCATTGAATCTTTTGTGAACGAGCAAGCGCCTGCTGGTAGAGGGTTTTGGCTCGAGAAAAATCTTTTTGTTGGCAATAAATTCCCGCTTCGTAATATTGAATGCGAATCCTTTGATGTTCGTGAGGATCGCGATCGCTTTCTATTTCTGCTAATAATTTCTTTTCTTCTTCAAGTCGTTGTAGTGCCAAGTTCGAATCTTGTTGCGTGAAGGCTAAAATCGCCCTTGAATGTAGCAATTCTAAGCGATCGCCCAGTTCCATCTCCTTCGCGTCCTGCGCTAATTCGACAAAAATGCGCTCTGCTTCTGCGAGTTGCTCGGGTTTTCCCATTAACATCAATGTCCAAGCGCGATCGCTAAAGACTTCTCTCTCCATTTCGCGATCGCCGTGTTGTCGTGCCAGTGGCAACAATCCTGTCAACCAATTTAAACGCTCGTTCCAATAGCCGTAAATGTAGCTATAGCCTTTAATTTGTCGCCAAAATATTTTTGCTTCTTCAAAATGTTCTGTCGCAATACACCATTCAAAAGCACCGCGCAAATTATCCCAATCTCCTTCTAATTCACGATAATCGCGCCATTCTCGCCAATGAGATTCTGTCTCGATCGCAGAAAAGTTTAAATACCAAGACAACCAACGCGATCGCGCTTCCTGCTCAAATTGCGGATCGGTCGCGAGTTCGGCGATCGCGTATTCGCAGGTGAGAAAAAGCATGCGATATCGTCCCGCTTCCAATTTAAGCAAGGAAAGTTGTTGTAAATGCGCCAAACTGTCCGCCAGTGCAAAAGTATCCTCAATCCCAATGACCGAGGCGATCGCATCTCGGGTAGGAGGTGCGGTAAAAAGTGCGATCGCCATCAGTACGCGATGAGCAAGTTGCCCTCTCAAAGGTTGAACTAAGCCTTCTAAACAAAAACGAGCAATTTCTCCACTCGGTTCTCGCAAACGAGCGGCGATCGCTTCGAAAGGATAACCAGCAGCCAATTGACCAAGGGTATAAACGATCGCAAGAGGGTTACCTTCGGTTTTTTGATAGAGAGGTTGCAATTCTAGAGAAGGGAGTTGTACTTGCTTGAGTTGGGCTTGGTTTTCAATCAATTCTAAGGCTTGGTTTTTCGGCAAACTCTCGAGACGTATCGCTGCATCGAGTTGTACTTGTATGCGAGTCGTGAGCAAAACTTTAACTGTTGTCGGCAGTTCGTATAAAAAGGCAAGGATATTTTCAGGATCGTCGAAGGTGTCAGCATTATCCAACAATAATAAAGTGGGTTGATGCGCCAAACGCTCTCGCAGTTGTCGATATTGTTCGGAAAAATCGGTTCTGAGAATTCCCGGACAGTTTAAAGTACTTGCGATCGCGCGAAAAATATCGCCGAGATCCCGTTCTCGCTGAAAACGCGGTAAGAGTCGACCGGCTTGGAGTCGATGGGATTTAGCGCAACTAAAAACGATCGCTTCAAAATGAGGAATGTTTTCAGGGTTCCGGTTTTGACTGGCTTCTAGGCAAAGATGTGCCACTTCTAGCATGAGGGTGGTTTTTCCCACGCCTGCCATGCCTTCGATGCTAATGCGATGGATGGGGTTATCTGTCGCAAGGAAGGTTAATACTTGTTTTAATTCGGTTTGCCTGCCGATAAATACGGCGCGATCGCGAGCCGGAAGATTGTGATAAGGAGAGTTTGGGGTCTTGACTCGAGGTGCGGTTTCTGACTCAGAAGACAATTCGGGAATCGCTGCGGGACTTGGCGACTGGATTAACTCTCCCGTTACCTGTTTGGATTTTTCTGGTCGTCGACTTTCCCATTCGCGATCGAAGCGTTGGAGATTGGCTTCTCTTTGGTTATAGGGATGCCAGAGTTTGAGGGTGAAATGCCAGCGATCGGAACCTTGAGTTTGAGCGCGATTATCATCCAAGATTCCCAAAAAGTCATTCATGCGCGCGATCGCTTCTTTGATTTGTCCGCCCTTTAATTGGTTGGTGCGATCGCGCATTCCCGTCAATTGTTCGAGATAGCGAATTTTCGTTTGGAAAACAAGGCGAGTTGGCTCTTGTTTGTTGCAGTGGATCTTCAGCAATCCTTCCGTCTCGAAGTCATTGTCAGCAAAAGCGAGCAAACTTTCGAGAAGGTGTTTGGCTCGTTGTTTGGCACGGGGTCCATAACTCGGTCTAGCCATTTCTCATCTGAGAAAGATCTTACACAAAGTTGGGGGATATTTCTAAGTTTGAGAACTTCCCTTAACTCTCTATTTCTTATTCTACAAGACTTTCAACTCCTTGCAGCAATATTTTGCCTCCCTCTAACACCCCTCACTTAAATTAAGAGCGTTCCTTGCAATCTTGACGAAGGAGAGAAGACTATGAAATTAGAAGATTTATCGGAACGCGATCGCCAGTTTCTCACAGAACTCAAAGCGACAGATTTCGGACCGATCGCTTATAAGTTAATGAATCCCGAGGATGGTCAGGGATTAAACCTTGAGGAAACCACCCACGGGATCGAAGAATATCGCAAATTTCTCATCCTGCAATATTTTTATCGCGATCGCGGCATCGTCCCTACGCGAGAAATGGATAAAGTTTGGCACGTTCACATTCTCGATACGGTGAAATACCGGGAAGATTGTCAGCGTTTATTTGGCGAAATGCTGGATCATTTCCCCTATCTCGGACTGCGGGGAGACAGCGATCGCCAACTTCTCGATGACACTTTTCGCGAATCTTTGACACTTTACGAGCAAACTTTTCATCAGTCACCAGTCACCAGTCATCAGTCACCAGTCACCAATCACCAGTCACCAGTCACCAGTCACCAGTCACCAGTTGTTGATTCGCAACAAGTTCAAGAGCGTCAAGTGGCGATCGCGGGTTGAGCGAGAAGTTCGTCTAACTCCTTTTTGCCATTGAGTTCGTAGAGATCGTCACAGCCGCCGATGTGGCGATCGTTGATAAAAATTTGCGGAACGGTTCTGCGCCCGTCTGACCGTTCCGCCATTTTATCTCGTGCGGCATTGTTGCCATCAATTTTGTATTCTCGATACTTCACGCCTTTCCACCAAAGCAATAACTTCGCGCGAATACAAAACGGACAAGTTTGCCAAGTGTAGATTTCTACATCAGCTTTCACGCGATCGGGATGCCGTCCAAAGAGAGAATTAAACATTTTTGTGGTTGGTTATTAACTGGTGACTGATGACTGATAACTGGTGACTGTTCACTGATAACTGTTCACTGTCTCCTTTGCACCCCACTCGAGGGTATCGCCGATCTCTTTTCCATTATGATAGGCTGCCACTAAAAGATCGCAGGTTTTTCCCCAAGCGATCGCCCCCGTCGCATCCAAGGCGATCGCGCCCAAGTCTCGCTTGTTTTCGACACATTCTTGGATCGATCGCGACATGGCTTCGGCCAAAGATAATCCATCGGTAACTCGCACGACAATTTTAGCGGCCAAACACTCATCGATAATATCTTCACCAATGCCCGTACAACTGACTCCCGCTTTGATTGTGGCATAATTTCCCGCCGGCATGGCCGAATCACTCACCCGTCCGATGCGTTCAAATCCTTTCCCACCTGTCGAGGTGCCTGCGGCTAATTTTCCCTCGCGATCGAGAGCAACGACCCCAATAGTTCCCCGTCCCGCTTCTTCTGACTCGGCCAAGACTCCCGCCATTTTTTTCTGAAAATTATCCTTACGCTCTTCTGTCCATTCCTTGAGGCGCAAATCTGTCAGGGGATTATAGAGGGGAACTTGTAATTCTCGTAAAAGTTCGGTGGCACCATAGTCAGACAGCACGCGATCGCTTTGGGTTTGCAAAAACTCAGCCAGATCGATGGGATTTTTCAGCCGAGAAACGTTGATCGTCCCGCTAAAGCTTTGTCGCGTGCCATCCATCAAGGAAGCACTCATGCGAACTTGGCCGTCGGATTGTAAAACCGATCCCGTCCCGGCATTAAAGCGAGGTTCGTTTTCGAGAAGCCGACAACCTTGTACGACGGCATCTGTCGCACTTTTCCCTGCGATGAGGCGATCGTAAACTTCTCGGGCGATCGCGTGGAGAGATTGGCGGACCTCCACTAACCCTCCTTTTCCTTTTAAAGAACTGCCTGCACCGCCGTGAATAATTAATTTAGGTTGCATTGCTCGATCGCTACTCCTGCACTATGAATTAAATAACTTGATAAACAAAACGCAAAGCTGTCCATGCTTTGACATCTAACGCATAATCGTCGTCCGAGGAATTCACCTGACTGGCATCATTGAGATCTTGTAAGAGAGCTCGAGCGACTTCGAGGGGTTTTTCTGCCTCAATCAGTCGATCGCCCTGTCCGTGAGGGGTGGGAAGAGTTGCCAGCAGTTTTGTTAAATTCCCAAATGGCGATCGCGAACAAATAACAATGGTTTCTGCAATACCAAGAGGTGTTGCTGTAAAACCATTGAGAACCGATGCCGATTTTGGCAGGGACAATGTATGACCCGGTTCGATAATAATATCTCGTAACTCAATATCGGCATCGTTCGAGGCATTGTAAAGAACGAGAGGCATCCCTGTCGTGTTCGTTCCAACTAATGCTAAATAAAGAGGGCGATCGCCTGCATTTTCAATCTCGAACTGAATGGACTTGCCCGAGGGAAATGTGGGAAATGCCTTCTCAAAACGATTAGCTGGTGGTTTTTTAGTCTCAAAGCCCCGCGTCGCACGCTCGATTTTTTGAGACTGTTGTGGATCGACTGCTTGCAAACTGGCTCTGACGGCCAACTGAGACGAGGCTTCATTAACAATCGCCTGCCAGAATTTAACGGCTAATAAGGTATTAAATTTGGGCGTTAAGCGTTCGACTGCAGCTTTAATGGCTTCATCTCCTTTACCTAGGGTATTGGGCAAAGAAACGTAACCCGAGGAAAATAAGCCGTATCCTTGGGAGGCGGACTGTTTGGAGATCGCCCCGGTAACAGGGGCAAAAACGCTATTCGCACGGCTAAACAAACAGTCCGCCGATTCTTCTCCCGCCGAGACCACCGCAGAAACGGTCGAAATGTTGGCAAAGGCACTCGTTGCGTCAACTCGTTCGATGCGACTGAGCTTAGCATCTAAAGCCACGACTAAGCCAAGATTGCGGGGGAGAACGCGCAAGGATTCCCGAACGAGTTGGCCGGGGAGCGGAGATTTCTCTGCGTTCCTCTCGTTTTCAACGCGTTCTGCTTGTACCGTTAAACCCGATCGCGAGACGACTTGCAACGCGATCGCATTATCCGCTTCTCCTGCGATTAACTGAGAATTAGCCCCATAGTTTTGTAAGGCGGTAACGGGTAACCCTGGGAGATGAAGAGAAACCGTACTGCCATTACTGTCTGTGGCCGTAATTACCCCTTCTGCACCAACAGGGGATTCCGTCTGGGTAAAATAAGCGGGTGTTGAGGGATCGGTCGCTTTCTTGCCTAATTTTTGTGGGCGTTGGGAGCCAATTCCTTTCATTTGTGAGGTGCTGTGACTGAAAATTGTCTGAATGGTTGCGGGAGAGGTGGCTTGCCAGAGCGCTTGCACGAGGGTATAAGTGAACAATCCCGCGCTGAATTCATCCCAGACAACCTCGATCGCCGCTTCTCCCTCTCGGGCGGCTTGCAGGAGGATTCCAGGCACCCTTGATGTTGGATTGAGTTTTGTCAAGGATTCCAGACCGCCTTCGGGCAGAGCAATAGAAGCAGAAAAATCGATCGGAGGTTGAGAGCGCGATCGCCCATTCCCTTGCAGGTTTTGCCCATTGCCCGCATAACTGGTATCGAGGATCGTGGTGAGATTTTTCGTGGGTAGCGATCGCGCCCAAGAGAAGAGAGTTTCTGCTAAAATTCCGGCTTCCCCGAGCCGGTCTCCTGCAGTCAGCAAGTAATTAGCGAGGGCTGTCTCGGCTTGTTCGTCTGCCTTGATACCGAGGGCGACCGAAGCGCGATTCTCTGTCTCTGTTGAAAAAAGCGGAACGGAAACATGACTGCCATATCCACTAAAGTGAAAGACAACAATATCCCTCGCTTTCACTTGAGGGCGCAGATATTCCACAAACGCTGTTTCGATATTTTCTCGCGTTCCCTCTTCATCCGTCAGGACGAGAATATCTCGTGGGTTAAAACCAAAGCGATGAATTAACAATTCCTGTTGGAGTTCGACATCGGTTTTGCATCCTTGCAAGGAATCTGCCGTCCCATAGCGATCGATCCCCACCAATAAGGCGAACTTGCGCCTTTTCGATTGGGCGAGGGCTTGGAAATGGGAAGCAATCCCTTTAGTGATTAAGCGATCGCCTCCCACTGCACTCATTCCCGTGGCGAGGAAGGCCAGTCCAGCACCTTGTAAAAAAGTCCGCCGATCCAATCCCATAACCGTTAGCTCTGAAATTTCCGTTTTCAGCGTAGCAGGTTTTTGGGGGAGATTTTTGAGTTAATTCAGTTTTTTGCCTGCATGGCCTTGGACAATTCGGCGGCCACTTCCGGTCGAGAAAACTGGGGTGGGGGTAATTCTCCGCGGCGCAACATTTCTCGCACTTTTGTTCCGGAAAGATGAACGCGCTCTTCCGGCTTGCTGGGACTGGTTTTGGTGGTGGCCATCTGTTCGGTGCGGGTACAATAGAAGGCGTGTTCGAATTTCATGGGTTGAATGCCCATTTCTCCCGGTGCAAATTCATCAAAAATATGTTGAGCATCGTAAGTGCCGTAATAATCTCCAACGCCAGCATGATCGCGACCGACAATGAAATGAGTACAGCCGTAGTTTTTGCGAACGATCGCGTGAAAGATCGCTTCCCTTGGACCGGCATAGCGCATGGCGGAAGGATTGATGGCTAAAATCACCCGATTTTGGGGAAAATAATGCTCCATCATAATTTCATAGCAGCGCATCCGCACGTCGGCGGGAATATCATCGCTTTTGGTCGCGCCGACAAGGGGATGTAAAAATAGTCCGTCAACAGTTTCGAGGGCGCATTTCTGGATGTATTCGTGAGCGCGGTGGATGGGGTTGCGGGTTTGAAAACCGACGATAGTTTTCCAGCCCCGTTTTTGAAACTGGGCGCGGGAAGCGGCGGGATCGATTTGATATTTCGGGAAGAGGGGATGGGAATCGCGTTGGAGCAGCCAGACGGGGCCGGCGAGGTTCACTTCCCCTTGGTCGTAAATAACTTTTACGCCCGGGTGTTTGAGTTCGTCGGTTTTATAAACATTAATGGCTTCGTGAGCCTTGTTATAGCGATATTTTTGCGTGAGTTCTAAAACACCGACAAAACGACCGGAAAGATCGTCAAGACGCACCCAAGTCCCTTCTTTGAGAGAATCGGCAATTTCTTCGCTGACAGAAAGTGTCACGGGGATCGACCAAGGCAAACCGTTGGCGAGGCGCATATCGGTGACGACGGTTTCGTAGTCCTCGGCGGTGATAAAGCCCGTGAGGGGACTAAATCCGCCGATCGCGATCATTTCTAAGTCGGAAAGGGCGCGGGCATCCAGTTGCACTCGGGGGAGGCGATCGGCTTGCGCTTCAAATTCTCGCCGTTCGGCATCGCTGGCAATGCGGTTAATCAGATGGCCGCCGTGGGGGGGAATTTCTGGAGGAGTTGTCATACGATTTTGCGTTCCAATTGCGCTTGCAAGTCAATTTTATCAGGTGGTGCGATCGCTCCTCGGTTCGTCATGAATTCGCAATTGGCAACAAATGGAGGCTGCTCCATTTGTTCTTATTTATCGCTAATAATCACTTCTAATCCTTCCTTTGCCAAAATACTTCCCGGTCTGAGAATTTCCACTTCTTCAGCAATATTATCAAGTTGCTCGTCACTGTGGTTGGGTTCGTGGTGGAAAACGACAAATTTACTCACCCCCGCCGCATCGCAAACCTTCGCTCCCTCTTGCCATGTCGAATGTCCCCAACCAACCTTGGGAGATTTGGGATTGTGATATTCTTCATCGGTGTACATGGCATCGTAAATCAAAATATCTGCATCTCTGGCTAAATACAAAACATTTTCATCAAGGCGATCGGGAAGATGCTCGGTATCGGTACAATAAACTGCGGTATGACCGTTCCAACTGATGCGATAGCCCATTGCCCCATTGGGATGATTGAGGGGCATTGTTTCAATTTCAATATCTTCTAAGCGAAATGGTTGACCGCAAACAATATCTTGAAATTTTAATTTGGCCTTAATATCCGCCACGGGAACCGGAGAATTAACATGAAGAACGCGATGATGAAAATGGGTTTCCATATTCATCTCTTCGCCTTCTGGGGGAACTTGTCCGTGAATGTGAAAACAATCTTCTTCGCTAAACTCTGGGAAAAAGAATGGCACACCTTGGATGTGATCCCAATGATAATGCGTGAAAAAGACAAAGGCTTCTACGGGAGAGTATTTCAGCAAACGTTTTCCCAGCCCTCGCAGTCCCGTCCCCGCATCAAAAATGAGCCTGCGACCGCCCACTTCCATTTCCACGCAAGAAGTGTTACCACCATAGCGGATGGTTTGAGGACCGGGAGAGGGAACACTGCCTCGGACTCCCCAGAATCGAATTAAAAAATCAGAAGAAGAGATGGTTTGCATGGGAACACTTAAGGCGTTAACACAGTACATTGACCCCGATCGCGCAGCAGGTGATCGCATAAGACTAAAGCGACCATTGCTTCTATCATCGGCACGGCTCTCGGCAAAACGCAAGGGTCGTGTCGTCCCTTGGCGGCTAAAACGGTTGCTTCGCCGGAACGAGTTACCGTTTTTTGTTCTTGGCCTATGGTAGCAGTTGGTTTAAAGGCTGCACGCAAAATAATATTTTCGCCGTTGCTGATGCCCCCTTGCACGCCGCCGGAACGGTTGGTAACGGTACGAATTTTTCCCTTTTCATCGGTGTAAAATTCGTCGTTATGTTCTTTCCCCGTCAGCAGTGTGCCGGTAAACCCAGAGCCGATTTCAAACCCTTTACTGGCTGGAAGAGACATAACTGCTTTGGCTAAATCCGCTTCTAATTTATCAAATACAGGCTCGCCGAGTCCTTTCGGGACATTTCTGGCGACACATTCGACAACGCCCCCGAGGGAGTTCTTCTCCCGTCTGGTGCGATCGATGAGTTCGATCATTTGTTCGGCACATTCGGAGTTAGGACAGCGCACAATATTGCTTTCCACTTGTTCGAGGGTCACGGTATCGGGATCGACGATTGCTTCTAGGTCTTTGATTCGTTTAACATAACCGACAATTTCTACTCCTGCCACTTGTCGGAGGATTTTTTTCGCGATCGCGCCGGCTGCGACTCGTCCAATGGTTTCTCGTGCGGAAGAGCGTCCGCCTCCTTGCCAGTTGCGAATGCCATATTTTGCGTCATAGGTGGCATCGGCATGGGAGGGACGATACTTCTGTTTCATTTCTTGATAGTCTTGGGGACGCGGATCCTTATTCCGCACGAGAATAGCGATGGGTGTTCCTAATGTTTTGCCGTTAAAGACTCCCGACAAAATTTCGCAGCGATCGGCTTCTTTCCGTGGGGTCGTGATTTTACTCTGTCCCGGACGGCGGCGATCGAGGTCGAATTGGATTTCTTCTGGGGTAATTTCCAGTTGAGGGGGACAACCATCGATCGTTACGCCAACGCCGCCTCCATGAGATTCTCCGAAGGTGGTGATGCGAAATAAATGTCCGAAGGTGCTGCCCATATTCACTCGTGCGCGTTGGCTTTTAATGCTTTGCTATTTTAGCAGCGATTTGCTGAGGGTTTGCTAAAAGGGGAGATTTGGCAAAAAATATCAAAATTTGTATTTCGTTTGTAATATTTTTTGTAATATAATAGGAAAATCACCCAGAAATCGCGACCAACCCTAAAAACAGTGGCATCTTTTCGAGATTTATTGAACCATTACCGATCGTACCGAGCGATCGCCATTTTGAGTATTACCGCCTCGAGTTTGTTCGAGATTGCGGATTTGGCGGTACCTTATGCGATCGGACAAATTTTAAATGTTTTATCCGGTCAGTCCTTAGATAGTAGCGCCCAATTCCTTATAACAAATACTGCCAAGCTAACGAATCTGCCAGAGGGTCAATTTGTGGCGTTGGGGACATTGTTGGGGCTAATTTTCATGGTCACGGTGGTCAGAGCGCCCCTACAATCATGGATGGCGATTTGGTATCACTGGGCGATCGCTTTGAAGGTGCGTCGAGATTCTGCCCATCAGACCGTCAAAAAAATCCTCACGCTTCCTTTGGGGTTTTATGATGAAAACAACCCCGGTCGCGTCGCCGGAAAAGTGGCGCGAGGAATATCTAATCATATGTGGACATATCCAGATATTGCGGGACAGTTAATTCCCAAATTGATGCGAATTTTGGGGATTTTTGGGGTAATTTTAATCATCGAACGACGAATCGCGATCGCGTTTTTCCTGTCATTTATCTTCATTCTCACTTTTTCTTGGCGAAAATTGCGAAAATTGGTTCGCAAAGAAGAGATTTTAGATCGGTATGTAGAAAATACTGAAAGCCGGACTTCGGAAATTATTACCAATATTAAAACCGTGAAAGCATTTGCCAATGAATCTCAAGAGTTTTCTCGGCAAAAAATGCGATTCGATCGCGAACATCGGTTTCTCCTCGATCGCATTCATAAAGGGTATATGTATTTGTATACCCAACAGCAAATATTTATTCATTCTTGCGAGTTTTTGATTCTCGGTTTTACCCTTTGGGAAACTCTGCAAGGACGCATTTCTTTAGGCTATTTCGTAACTTGTCTGACGGTGGCGAGTATGGCTTATTCGGAACTCGATCCCCTTAGCGATCTAGCAGAAATGTTTGCTCGTCGTTATGCCTCAATGTTGCGCTTTCATGAGTTTTTACAAGAACCAGAAGGAAGTGATGCAGCAAATTTATTCCCAGAAGTTGCTGGGGAGAATTCTTACCATTTTACGGGCAAAATCGAGCTTTCTCGGCTGACTTTTGGTTACGATCGCGATCGCCCGATTTTACAGGATATTAATTTGCTTGTCGATCCTTATCAAACCGTGGCTTTAGTGGGGCGATCGGGGTCGGGAAAATCAACTTTAGTGAAGTTACTCTTTCGCTATTTTGAACCCGATTGCGGGAAAATTCTCATGGATGGTGAGGATATTCGCAGTTTGAATATTACTCGTTATCGCAAGCGGTTGGCGATCGTTCATCAGGAGGTGGATATTTTCAATGGCACGTTGTTAGATAATTTGGTTTATGGCAATCCTCGCGCTTCTTTTGCACAGGTAGAGGAGGCCTGTAAAATTGCCCGCGTCGATGATTTTCTGGGGGATCTTTCTGATGGTTATCAAACGATTGTTGGGGAACGTGGCGTGCGTTTGTCGGGGGGACAACGGCAACGAATTGGGATTGCACGGGCGTTAATTATGAATCCTGACGTACTAATTTTTGATGAGGCAACTTCGAGTTTGGATTACGAGTCGGAGCGTTTGATTCAATTGGCAATGCGATCGATTTTCGGCACCCGCACGACGATTATTATCGCTCACCGTTTGAGTACGATACGAGAAGCCGATAAAATTGTCGTTCTCGATTCCGGACGCATTGTTGAGGTGGGAAGTCATGCAGAATTGTTACGTCAACAAGGAATTTATCGACGACTTCACGCACTACAAGAAACAGGGGAGTTAGTTTAGTTTCGTTAATGTTGGTTTAAGCAGGAATCTACTGAAGAACAATATAATTTAAAGTCCTAATTCTTCTATTTTCCTCAAAACAATTTCGCGTTTTTCAATGACATACTGAAAATTAGGAGAAATTTCTAACGCTCGATCCAAAGAACTTAAGGCTTCTTGATATCGCCCTAAGTGATACAAGCTCCAGCCTCGAGCGTGCCAAGTGTTGGCATTATTAGCATTGATTTCTAAAGCGCGATCGAAGTCTGCTAAGGCGGCTTGATTTTGTCCTAATTTTTGATAAGACCAACCTCGTCCCGACCAATTGCGATCGTAGGCAGGATCGATCGCTAAGCCTTGATTATAAGCGGCGATCGAATCCTGATACCGATTGAGGTAATACAGTGCAGTCCCTTTCCCATACCAAGCGTATTGGGAATCCGAATTGATTTTTAAAGCGCGATCGAAGGCAGCGAGCATTTCGTTATAACGAAGCAATGACCACAATGCCCAACCGCGGCCACTCCATGCCTGAAAATGATTGGGATCTGATTGTAAAACGCGATCGAAAATATTTAATGCTTCTTCATAGTTTCCCTCAGAATGGAGGTCAAATCCGCGATCGATCGCATCTTCTACATTATCTTCTACATTATCTTCTACATTATTAGTTTGCCCGATCGCTGGCAGGAGAGGATATAGAGAATTGGGAATTGAAGCGATCGGAACAAAAAGCAATAATGCCCCCGTGCATCCCAAAGCAATGAATTTGAGTTGACGATGAATTCTCACGAGATGTCCTAGCAAAGTTAATCTCTTTCCATTGTATTCAAACTTGAGGAAGTTGGCTCATTTTTTCCAAATCGAGAACTTTTGCTAATTCTTCTTCGGTCATTAATTTCTGTTCTAAAACAATTTGACGGATCGGTTTTCCTGTTTCTAAGGACTCTTTTGCCACAGATGCCGCATTCAAATAACCGATATGAGGATTCAAAGCCGTGACTAACGCCAAACTGCCTTCAGCATAACTCAAACAGCGATCGCGTCGTACTGTAATCCCTTTGAGGCATTTCTCGCTTAATGCTAAAATTGCATTCCCTAAAATCTCAATCCCATTAATGAGATCGTAAGCGATCAACGGCATCATGACATTTAACTCTAATTGTCCCGCCTGTGCTGCCAATGCGATCGCGCTATCGTAGCCCATTACCTGAAAGCAAACCATAGAAATCATTTCTGCCATCACCGGATTGTATTTCCCCGGCATGATCGACGATCCCGGCTGTACTGGTGGCAATTGAATCTCTTTTAATCCCGTTTTCGGTCCCGAATCCATCAATCGCAAATCGTGGGAAATTTTTACCAGATCTTGGGCTAAATTTCGCAACGCTCCAGACACATTCACAAAAGGTGACATACTTTGCATCGCCGCCATTAAGTGAGGGGCGCTACCGAGAGGGAGATCGATATACTGCCCTAATAACTCCGCGACGCGAAAGCGATAGCGAGGATGAGTATTCAACCCCGTCCCTGCTGCACTTCCTCCTAATCCCAGCAGGTACAAGTCTTCTGAGGCATATTTGAGCCGCCGCAAATGATCGCTGAGGATCTTTGCCCATGCCCGAAATCCTTCTCCCAGTCGTACCGGAACGGCATCCTGTAAGTGAGTTCTTCCAGATTTAATGACATCCTGAAAAGTAAGAGATTTCTCATTCAATGCCGCGATCGCAGAATTTAGACCAGGATACAGGGAATGACTCAATGCCAACAACGCCCCAATCCGAATTGCTGTCGGGATCGTGTCATTCGTAGATTGACCATAGTTAACATGGTCGTTGGGACTAACACGCTGATAATCTCCCTTTTTTTCTCCCAAAAGTTCCAAGGCTCGATTGGCAAGAACTTCATTCACATTCATGTGATGAGAAGTTCCTGCCCCAGCTTGATAAATATCAACTACAAATTGATCGCGCAATTGTCCCTTGAGGATCTCATCCGCAGCTTTTGCGATCGCTGTCGCAATCTCCTCGGGGATGCAACCGAGTTCCCCATTGGCGATCGCTGTCGCTTTTTTGATTAAAATGAACGCATCAACATAGGTGGGGAGAGGTTTAAGTCCGCTAATGGGAAAATTTTCGATCGCCCTGAGAGTTTGAATCCCATAATAGACATTACTGGGGAGGTTGCGTTCTCCCATCGAGTCGCGTTCGATGCGGTAATCTGATTCGTTCATCCGTCTCCAATCAGGTTGCAGTGGCGTTAAAATTATCCTATCAGGTTGCGCGATCGCTATTTTTACTACCGGGAAACAGATCGAGTTCAAACCCCATCATCTCTTCGATAGACTGCGATCGGTCGAGTTTTGGTAGGATACAGAACAAGACATTTAAGCAAAACAGACATGATGAATTATCTTCTAGAAGCTGCAACCGTTAGTGGCAAACAATTCCCTCTTGCATTTACTGCTGTTTATATCATTGGTTTTATTGCAGCCGTGGGAATTGGTTCTATTGCTTGGTATAATTCAAAGCGTCCCGCCGGATGGGAAGATAAAGATCGTCCCGGTTTTATTCCCAATGTAGTGTCAGATAAAAAAACTGATGAAGGAAAAACATCCTAAGTCAAACGTTTCGTTTTCAGATTTGTATTGATTCTCTTCAAATAAAATATCTGCCTTTAAATTGAATTAGAAAGGCAGATAAGATTTTTTCTTCAGAAAATTTACTGTTGTTTTGTAGGAATAATTTACAGATGTTTGATAATCACTCTTTAACCCAAAAGCTCTTAGACAATCTCAAAGATTCAGAGGAAAGAATTCGCGAAAAAGCAACAGCTAAATTATGGATGCTTTGGTTTCGACAAAAAGGAGAAATTGGTTTAGAAACTCTGCGACGCGCTCAGAATTTCCTAGAAAATGGCAAACTGCAACAGGCGCACAATATTCTCAATGAGACTATTGCCATACATCCAGATTTTGCCGAAGCATGGAATCGTCGAGCTATTCTTTATTATTCCCAGAAAAAGTTTCTCAAGTCCCGAGAGGATTGCAAAGAAGTCGTGCGCTTGAATCCTTCTCATTTTGGAGCTTGGCATGGTTTGGGATTGTGTAATGCGGCTTTAGGAGAATACAGAGAAGCAATTTTTGCTTTCAAAAAAGCACTGGAGATTCAGCCTCATGCGATCGTCAATCAAAAATTAATTTTAGAATGCACGATGAGACTTTGACAGTGAACGGTTATCAGTTATCAGTTATTGTTAATTCAATGAGGTAGAGGAAAAATTGAGAGGAAATAACCATCTTGAAATTGATATTGCTGAATATATCGATCATGCAGTCCTGAATCCGATCGCTACTTCAGTAGATATCGATCGCGGCTGTTCGGAAGCCATACAATATAATTTTCCCACGGTATGCGTCTACCCTAATGCGGTGGGAAATGCGGTAGAATTTTTACATCAAAAATCTCCTCGAGTTTGTGCTGTTATTGGCTTTCCTACTGGTGCAACAACTTCAGCAACGAAACTTTATGAAGCGAGAGAAGCTGTTGCAAATGGAGCAACAGAGTTAGATATTGTTATTCCGTTGGGATGGTTAAAAATTGGTAAAACTGAAGAAATTTATCGAGAAATTGCGGAAATTTGTGAAGAAACCGGGCAAACAGTAAAAGCTATTTTAGAAACTTCGGTTTTGACGAAAACTGAGATTCGCTTAGCCGCAGAAATTTGTATGGATGCGGGGGTTGCTTATTTAAAAACCAGTACGGGTTGGTTTGGTGGAGCAACGGTCGAAGATGTTCGCTTATTAAAAGAAATTACAAAAGGACGAGTAGGAATTAAAGCGTCGGGAGGAATTCGCACCGCCCAACAAGCCGTCGATTTAATTCTTGCTGGGGCGACCCGTTTAGGAACCTCTCGAGGGGTCGAATTAGTTCATCAAAGAGAAGAAGGAATTAACAATCACTGATAACTGATGAGCGGAACGTATAAAGCAACAGGCATTAATCTAAAAAGTATTCCTTTGGGGGAAAACGATCGCATTGTCACGATCTTAACCTCTGAATACGGTTTGGTGCGAGCCGTTGCTCCGGGTTCGCGAAAGCAAAAATCTCGCTTACGCGGGCGAGTCGAGCCTTTTGTAACGAATGAATTATTAATTGCTAGAGGACGATCCCTGGATAAAATTATTCAGGCGGAAACTCTGGCTTCTTATCCCGGTTTGAGTAAAGATTTAGGCAAACTTTCGATCGGTCAATATTGGGCTGAAATTGTTTTAGCTTTAGCATTAAGCGATCGCGCTCAAGAAGAACTCTATTTGCTGTTTTGCGAGCATTTGCAGCGTTTGCAACCCATTAATCTTTCTGGCGATCGCGATGTCTACTCAGCGTCCCTTCTCGCCCATTTAACTCACGGTATTTTTCATCTTTTAACCCTCGGAGGATTGAGTCCCCGTATTCAACATTGTTGTTTGACGGGAGTCGCGATCGCGCCCATTTTTCACGATCCGCAATGGGTTGCGGGGATGAGTTTTGATGCGGGGGGCTTGCTGTGTTTACCTTTGGAATTGGAGCGATCGCCACATTCCCAAAAATCAATTACCGTTCATACTCGTCTCAATGCCCTAGAAATATTTCTCCTACAAACTCTTGCGACTGCTGAAATGCCTCAGATCGAGGCTGCGATCGCGACAAGATTTCCTCAGCTTCATTCCTCAACTTCTCTCAAAATAGGTTGGCTGGGTGTAGAGAAAGTCTTGCGAAATTATACGCAATATCATCTCAGTAAATCCATTCGCTCGGCAGTATTACTGGATAGTTTATTCGTTAATCATTGAATAAACCACTAGCCCTCGATCGCCGGATATCGATCGCCAAAAATCTCAGGTTTCGATAGCGATTATTGTCCCGTCCCATAAGGATTGGAAAAGCTATTAATCTCCCCCCCACTAATGCGATTATTGGGATTAGCTGGACGAGGAGCCGGGGTGGGTTGATTGGCTCGGGCGGGTTGTGCTTGAGAATAAGGATCGTTTAAAGGGGAAACAGGATTATTGTTATTAGGAGTTGGAGTTGTTGTCGTTGGAGTCGCACCTCTGGGAGAAACAAAGTCTCGACGGCTATTTTGTGGTGGAATGACCGGAGCAGTAGGAACTACGCCATTCACCCCATTAACTCCATTCAAAGCAGGATTATTAACATTTCGTCTCGTAGTTTGATTGAGAGAAGGTTGTACGATCGTTCTTTGTCGTGTGGAAGTCAGTCCGGGAACAGTATTGTTGAGATTATTTGTTACATTTGGCAAAAAATTGTTTGGATCGCTAGCCGTTTGATTGACAGGACTATTCGGAGTAAGATTATTTTGTCCCGTAACATTTCCAGAAGGTAGAGAGAGCGTGTTTCCTTGGGGTTGTATCGTATTTTCGGTTGCAGTTGGCGGCGGTTGTTGTAAAGATAAAATTTCCGCTTCTAAAGGAGTCAGATTGTTATTCCCCGCTTCTCCTTGCAGCATTCTGTCTAATGGAGTCGAGAGGGAAAGTGTATCTAAGTTAATTTGTCCGATGGGATTCTCGGGCTTATTTTTCGAGTCGCGATTTAAATCTTCGAGAGCAGCAAAATTCAATAACGGATTATTGGATTGAGAATCTTTTTTCTTATTTTTCGCTTCTTGTCTCTTTTTTTTCATAAAAACTTCTAAAGGATCCGGTTCTTTATTCTTTTTATTACGATCTTGAGTATTGGTTCGAGAGGAATTTTCCGGATCGGTTCTCAACCAAAAGGAAAGGTTTCCGGATTGAGCATCGGCTTCTAAATCTTCAAGGGTTAGATCGGGGTTTGCTTCTAATAGTTTTTCGACGCGATCGTCTTCCGTATTTGACCCTTCTAACCATTCGGGGTGTTCGATATAAACCCAAAAGGAAGTCATTAATAAGGCGCACATGAGACCAGAACCGAAAAATAAGGGCTTGATCGAATATCCTGTTTGAGGATTGGCGTTATTATTATCGGGTGGGGGTGGTGTTTGAGGGGACATGGCTTCTCGTGGGGAAATATCTTTCCTCCAGTTTAACAAGACTCGCAAGAAGTCTCTATTTCTCAAGATTTTGCTCTTGGCGATACGGCTAAAGTCACACTATGCGATCGCATCCCTCAAAATTTTTCCGCGAGGAATTGTAATGAAAAACGCAAATCTAGCAACCCAAGGCACTGTTGTTGCCATTCGAGGCAGTATTGTGGACGTTCATTTTCCCCAGAGCTTACCCAAACTGCACGGTTTGTTAAAAGCTGGCGATCGCGGCAAGGTTGCCCTTGAGGTGTCTGCCTATCTCAATGCGGAAGTGGTGCGTTCGATCGCTCTAACCTCCACCCAAGGATTAGCACGAGGATCTGTCGTCAGGAATACGGGACATCCTCTACAAGTTCCCGTGGGAGAACGCTTGCTCGGTCGGATGTTTAATGTTTTTGGGGACACCGTGGACGGAGAAGCACCTTTAGCTGAGGGACAATGGCGATCGATTCATGCCCATCCCATTCCTTTAAATGAGAGAGTGACGACTACGGAGGTTTTCCAAACGGGGATTAAAGCGATCGATGTCCTCGCACCCCTCGAAAGAGGCGGTAAAGCGGGTTTATTTGGTGGGGCGGGGGTCGGTAAAACTGTATTAATCACCGAACTGATTAATAATATGGTGAGTCGTTATGAAGGCGTGAGTATTTTTTGTGGGATAGGCGAGCGATCGCGGGAAGGCGAGGAACTCTATCGGGAGATGAAGGAAGCGGGAGTCATTGGCAATACGGTGACGATCTTCGGGCAAATGAATGAATCTCCGGGGGTGCGCTTTCGGGTGGGACATGCTGCTTTAACGATGGCTGAGTATTTTCGAGAGCAGAATAAAGACGTATTGTTGATGATTGATAATATTTTCCGGTTCATTCAAGCGGGGTCTGAGGTGTCGGGGTTAATGGGGCAACTCCCGTCGCGGGTGGGGTATCAGCCAACTTTAGCCACGGAACTCGCGGAACTGGAGGAGCGTATCTGTAACACTCAAACCGGCTCGATCACTTCCGTGCAAGCGGTTTACGTCCCCGCCGACGACTTTACGGATCCCGCCGCCGTTCACACTTTTTCTCACCTTTCTGCGTCAATTGTTCTCTCTCGCAAACGAGTGAGTCAAGGGCTTTATCCCGCGATCGATCCCCTGCAATCGGCTTCTAAGATATTAACTCCGCAAGTGGTGGGCGATCGCCACTATCAAACCGCCCGAGCCGTTCGTAAAACCCTCGCCAATTATGAAGAACTCAAGGATATTATTGCCATGCTGGGTTTAGAAGAACTGGCGCAAAGCGAGCGGCAAATCGTCTATCGCGCCCGTCGGTTGGAACGCTTTCTCACGCAACCCTTTTTTACGACCCAACAGTTTACCGGACTGGAAGGAAGGAGCGTCGATTTAGAAGCGGCTCTCGTGGGATGCGATCGCATTCTCAATGATGAGTTTTCCGACTATCCCGAACAGGCTCTCTATATGATTGGTAACATTGATGAGGCTCGCAAAAACGATCCTTAAAGTCTTGCTGTGCGGTAAAGTTTTAGATTTCCTTGATTTTAATAAACTTCATCGTGATTGCCTATATCAACTAAAATAATTAAATCGTCTCCAGTTATTTCATCTTTTTTTAAAGTGTAAATAATCCGACAATCATAAGCAACCGAACAAGACCATAAATTCTCTAATTCTCCTGTCAGCTTATGAGATTTTAAGGAAGGAGTAAAAGGATCGTTTGCTAGTAAATCCAAAGTTGCTAAGACTCTATCCTGCAATTTTGGATTTTTCTTGATTAATCGTTTAAATGCTCTTTTAAAACGACTCTCCAAAACTAAAATCATTCCTCTTCATCCTCAAGTAAATATGCTTTTATTTCGGCAAAACTTCCTCGCTTTGCTGTTCTATTTTCCACTGCTTTGAGTGCTATTCTTGCGTTTTCAGCAATTTCAGAACGTCGTCTTTCAATTCTTCTTTTGTGAATTAAATCGAATAAATAATCTTGATCGTCAAGTGATAAACTTTCAATGGATTGTATGATTTCTTGGAAAGAAGAAATAGCCATTATTCTTTACTCCCATTGGCAACGATTCAATTTTACCTCATATCTTCCTCGCGATCGATACATTCTAAAATATGTTGGATATAGACTCTATCTCGTTCTCGATTCATAATGGTTTTGTCTCTTTTAAAACTCGATCGCGAATTAAGGGACTCAAACCTTTTTCGGTGACAATATCGACTTTACAGTTCAATAAGTCTTGTAAATCCATTAATAATGCTCCCGGAAACCAAGGAGAGGTTTTTGTTAAATCATAATCGATTAACAAATCGATATCACTATTTTCGGTTTCTTCTCCTCTCGCAACCGAACCAAAAATACGCACGTTAAATGCCCCATGTTGGGCAGCAATTGCCGCGATCGCGTCTCGTTGTTCCTGCAAGCGTTGTTTGAGTTTCATTTGCATCGATGATTCCTCAATTTGGGTCTACCGAAGTTATTGTGTAAAGAAAATATAAATAGTACAGTAAAAAGAAT
>NZ_JCAMRX010000001.1:321276-357896 GCF_059821285.1 Spirulina sp. LEGE 11439 | reverse complement strand
AAATACACTCTTTTTACTCTATTATACTCTCTCCGAAGTATTTCGGAGAGGTCTACTGATGTTTTGGAAACTTTAAAACCAGCATAATAGCATTCAAATTAAACGAATTGGATATAATATAATTCATTCTGAATTTCAGAATGGGCTTGTATGGACAGATTTCAAGGTTTCTTCAAACTCTGGATAAGATTCTTTTCCTGATAAAATCACAATTCTAGATACAGATTTTTTGCTTTTATCTAAAGAAATAAAATTATTTAGACCTTGAACGCCTTCTTCAATAATTTTTCGGTTAGCACTGTAATTATTATGATAAATATCTGCTTTCAAGGGACGTACAACTCCTAGAGGTCTGTTGGAACCAACAGCAGCTTTTATTGTAAAACGAGATCCTCCTTCAATAGAACTCTGAATAAGAATTAAACCGACTCCAAGTCCTGCTTGAAGACGACAAGACTTGATAACTGAAAAAGTATTCTGCTTTTTAGACGGAGGAACTTCAGATATAACAAGTCCGTTACATTTTAAAATACGTTCAATGTTGAATACCGATTGTTTTGATAACGATTGAAAAGATGTTTGAGCCAAACCACTTCCTATAACTCCAATAACATTTTCAAAACAAGAGTCTTCTGCATCTTGGATAGCAGATGTATCTACTCCATCGGCGAGACCATTACAAATAGACCATCCTTTTAATGAAAAATGTTTTCCAATTCGTTCTGCAATTATCTTACCATTTTTATTAGGTTTTCTAGTACCAACAATAGTAATTGTACCTTTATTGAGTAGAGAAGAATTGCCAATAAAAAAGATTACTGGTGGTGAGTCTTTGAGTTCCAGAAGTTTTTGAGGATAGTTTTTATCTACAAGGGAAATAAAACTTATTTGAGAAGATTCACATTCAGCTATTACACCCTCGGCTTTAGAAATAGCATTGTGAATATCTGCACTAGAATACTTCTTTCCTATTTGTGCTAAGAGGTTTCTAAGATTTTCAAAAGTATTTTTTCTCGATCGATCTCGATTGGTGTCTTGTCTCAGAAGAGATAAGTTTTTTTTAACAAAAACAGGTCCGACTCCTTTTAAGAGAGAGAGAGAAAGTATGAGAAAATCAATCTCTGAGTAATTTTTCATTCCATATCCTCTGTGTAACCACATCCATTACCATTATAGTGTGGCGGTACGCAAGAATAGAATCTCTTGCCATTGTTTCCATTCGTTTTTACTTTCATGTAACGGTGTATATTATTTTCCAAGCACGCAGGACAAAGTTTTCCACTATCATTATAACCACATCCATCACCACCATATTCAGGAAGGACACAAGAGTAAAATTTTTCGCCAGTCTGTTTATTAATTTTAAGCTGTAGTCTTTTGTTACATTCTGGACACGATCTATTGCTGCTAACATTGGTTATAAGATGAAATAAAGCAATAAATAATATATTTTGTCCTCCTTGATCACGAAGTTTATTTGCAAGACTGTCTGCTGTTGATCCAGTTGTATATTGATCGTCCAGTATTATTACATTCTTACCTCTAACATCTATCTCATTGCGAAGATTCAAATTTTCTTTGATAAATTCCCTTCGCTTATTTGCTGTTGACTGCCTGCGAGTAGAAGAATTAACATTGTTACTCCATGTAAATATACTGTCACAATATAAATCTGTTGATTTTGACTGAATCTGTTCTACAATTAGATCGAATAACGTTCTCATTTTATTAGATGGTTGTGTTGTTTGTTTATCTGGAACATAGGTAAAAATGTGCCATGAATAAGATTTATGAGCCATAATAGGCTCTAAATAAGCAACAACAGTATCTCGAATTTTAACTAGCATATCTTCGCTTCTATCTGCTCGACTAAATTCAAAATATTTGTCTGTAGCATGATAGCGATCGCACTCTCCTTGAGATTGTCTAGCCAAGACTCTACAAGCAGTCAAATTTTGGTTGTCTGGGTTTCTTTTATCAATACATGGTTTTCTTGCTATATTACTTACAGAACCATTGAACTTAGACTCTAAGCAGAGTAGATTTTTCAAAGGATTTTTCAAGATATTAATAATATCAGAGTACGTCTTCACAAAATAGGTAGAGCCGCTTCCGATATTTTTTAAATAATCTCCGATCCCATCTCTGGTTTCTTTTTCGCTTGCTTGATAAAAATCAGTTAGTATGGTTGAAACGTTTAATCCTCTGCCAAGCTCAATATCTAACCAAGAATCTCCCAATACATAGCAAATACTATTTTCAAGATTTATATCTTTTTCTTGCAGGAAATCTTGTGTTTTTGAGGTGTTTGGCTTGTTTGCAAGCGAAAGATAATCAGTACAGTTTTCTTTGAAGTATTGATTAAAAATAGAATCTACATATTTTTGATGTGAATCAGATACAATAATACATCTGAAGCCAAGTTGCTGAGCTTGTTCGAGAAATGACTGAGCTTCAGAAAAAATCGGAATTGATAATACATCTGTTTTTTCTTTTCCATCTTTCATCGGTTTAAAAACTGGTTTTGCTGTATCTATTAGAGTGCCATCTAAATCAATCAGCAACAACTTATTATGAGTTACCATTTTTTTATTGACTTTTAATGTTCAGCTTTAGGAATGCTATCATCAGTCATCAAAGTTTCACTCTTATCGTCAGAGATATTTACATAATGGCATAAAAAGGGAGAAATCTAAAAACTGTCCTTACATACTTCGAGCGCACGATTTTTTCCTCTATCGTAACAATACGAGCTAATTTAACTAAGATTGCTATTGAGAGGCGATCGCACTTAACAATAAAAAAATAACTGTCTCGATTTGCAAAAGAGTTAGCCTGATTAAATTAAGGCGATCGCACGCAGCCGAATCATTGGAACCATAATAATGATGATACGGTAGACTATTTTAAAATTGTCATATCTGCGTTGGACAGTGCAATCAAATCCGATGCGATCGCTTCGAGCAAACGAGGGCTAGAGAATTCAACCAAAGCAATAACCGCAAGCAATGACCAAAATAAAGGCGTAATGTATTTCATGATTATCCTCCCACCATACATGAGCTTCTGTTCTCTATTCAAGACTTCAAGCCCATAGCAACGGATTCCTACATTTTGCTGAATTTTTGCGATCGAAATGCGATCGCTGTCCCGGGAGTCCAGAGTAATAGGGAAGATTCATTATTTATCTTTCCTGCTCAGAGGAATCTCGATCGCAAACTCAGTTTTTTCCTCAAAGACAGAAGTAAAACTTATTTTCCCGCCATGTTTTTCTTCAACAATTTGACGAGAAATAAACATTCCCAATCCCGTTCCTTCCCCGACATTTTTCGTTGTAAAAAGGCGATCGAATGCCTTCTTTTTCACCTCTTCTGTCATCCCTGTACCATTATCTTGAATGGCAATTTTAACCCATTCCTGCTCTGAATTGTATTCAGTCCGAATCCTAATAATATTAGGACAATCTTTAATCTCTTGATAGGAACGTCCGGCATTAGATTGCTCCAAAGCATCGATCGCATTGGCTAAGATATTCATAAATACTTGATTGAGTTGTCCGCCATAACAAACAACCAAAGGAAGATCGCCATATTCCCGCAGGATTTCGATCGCAGGTCGCGTTGTTTGGGCTTTCAGACGATTGCCCAAAATGGTAATCGTTGCATCGATTCCTGCATGAAGATCCGTAGGTTTAGCGTTGCGATCGTCAAAGCGGGAAAACTGCCCCAAAGATAGAACAATTTGTTGCAGGCGATCGCACCCCAGCTTCATTGAAGTTATTGTTTTGGGTAAATCTTCGATAATAAAATCAAACTCTAAGTCTTCCCAACATTCTTTGATTTCTACGGGAGGAGAAGGAATCATATCTTGATACAATTGCAAGATCGTACAAAAATCATTAACATAGTCGTTAATCATCGGTAAATTGCCAGAAATAAAACTGACAGGATTATTGATCTCGTGAGCAATTCCGGCGACCATCTCTCCTAGAGCCGACATTTTTTCGCTGTAGACAAGCTGCCCTTGGGTTTGTTTGAGATCGTTGAGTGCTTGTTGCAATGCTTGGGTTCTCTCTTCAACGCGTTGTTCTAATTCGCGATTGAGTTGGTGCAATTTCAGGTGAACTCCAAGCCGTGCCAAAACTTCCTCATGTTGAAACGGTTTGGTAATATAATCGACGGCTCCTAATTGCAATCCTTTGACCTTATGTTCGGTGTTGGAAAGAGCAGTCATGAAAATAATCGGAATATCTCGAAGGCGATCGCTAGCTTTAATCTGTTTACAAGTTTCAAAGCCATCGATTCCGGGCATCATCACGTCCAGCAAGATGATATCTGGCTGGATTTTCTCTAATTTGGCTAAAGCACTGTAACCGTCTTTAGCAATCAGGATTTTATGGCCTGCTTCTTTCAGACTATCTGACAACACTTTGATATTAGTCGAATTATCATCGACAATAAGGATAAGAGCTTGTAAATCCATGTTTTTATTAGCTAGTGACCGGGGCAGAGTTGAGCAGTTGAGAGATCGCTTCTTCATCATACTCTCGTGTAAACTCTAGGAGCTTGCGAGCAAAGGGAATGTATGGGGCTAATTTTTCCAATCGACATCCTTCGGCTTCTAAACTATCAAAATCACCAATATCCAAAGCCGCACGGAGAGGAGTTAATTCCTCTTCAGTTGGATAAATCATTTTTCCAGACTCACACGCTGAATCCTCCACGTTTTCTTCCATTATCCATTGCAGATTTAAGTAAGTTTGCAACTGGGTCAATAATTCCTCTATCTGTACGGGTTTAGGGAGAAAATCATTGCATCCTACCTCGCGACTTTTCTGGCGATCGAAGTTAAAAACACTTGCTGAGGAAGCAACGATCGGGATCTCTTTAAATGCAGGTAAATTTCGCAGTGCTTCGGTCATTTCAAAACCACTCATTTCTGGCATGACCAAATCGGTAATAATTAAATCCGGTTGCCAAGTTTCAGCGACTTGAATCCCAAGTTTGCCATTCTCTGCTTCTTGCATTTCAAATCCCAAAGGTTCGAGGAGATTGAGAATAACTGCCCGATTTTCCCAGCGATCGTCAACGACTAAAATTTTCTGGGTTTCTCCCTGATAACCGATAATATTTTGTGAAGGTTGAGCGGTAGAAGATTTGCTCCAGTCGGCGACTTCGGGTACGTCGATCGCAAACTGGAAAGTACTTCCTCGATTCAATTCGCTGTCAACGTGGAGTTCTCCCCCCATCATCTCGACAATTTGGCGACTAATCGCTAAACCCAAGCCGGTTCCTTCTGCTTGGCGATCGCTTTCTCCGACTTGTTCAAAGGGTTGAAAGATCTTCTCCAATTGTTCTGGGGTCATTCCCACTCCAGTATCTTCAACTTGAAAGCGGATGGTCGCGATCGATGGTGGGTTATTCCCTTCCTGACTGGTGACTGGTGACTGGTGACTGGTGACTGGTAAAGGCTGTTCTTCTACGCCGACTTTTAAGGTGACTCCTCCCTTATCGGTAAACTTAATCGCATTACCGAGAAGATTGATTAACACTTGTCGCAGTCGCTTATCGTCGCTACGAATCGCTGAAGGGAGGTGATTGAGGGCTTGATAAGTAAAACCGATTTCTTTTTGTTCGGCTTTGATCCGACAAATTTCGACAACTCCTTTGAGAAAGATATCAAAATCAAAATCCTTGGGAAATAATTCCAATTTTCGCGCCTCGATTTTGGAGAGATCGAGAACATCGTTAATCAAATTGAGCAGGTGAGTTCCGCATTGACCGATAATCGTTACCCCATCTTTTTGTTTGGGGGTGGCTTGGCGATCGCGTTGTAAGATTTGAGCATATCCTAAAATGCCATTGAGGGGCGTTCGCAGTTCGTGACTCATATTAGCCAAAAATTCACTTTTGGCTTGGTTAGCAGAGTCAGCAGCTATTTTTGCTTCTTTCAGTTCGGCAGTTCGTTCATCTACGCGCTTTTCTAGAATCTCGTTACTTTTTTCCAAAGTCGCAAAAGAGGTTTGCAACTGTTCTGCCATTCGAGCAAACGATCGCCCTAAACTGTTTAACTCTGTAATACCGCGAATGGTGAGATTCTGCTGGAAATTCCCTTCAGAAATCGCTTTTGAGGCTTGATTTAAGTCGAAAATAGGGCGAGCGATCCAGCGAGAGGTTAAGATTCCTAAAATCGTGGCAATGACCAAAGCTGCCAAGCAGAGCAAAACGGTTTGGCGGGTATTGGCATTAATCTGCGCCATAAAATCAGCTTCGGGGACGGCAACCACAATCAACCAATTGAGGCCGCTATCATCTTTGATGGGAGTAACTTGCAGTAATTGCTGGCGATCGCCAATCGAAAAGGTTAGTTGCTTTGATGTGGCAATGTCCTCCAAACTGCCAAATTCTGCTTGCAGGGAAGTAACACTGGCGCGAATCAGTTCGTTACTGCTCTCGGAGGCGGGGAGGCGTTGAGGTTCTCCTTCTTCATCGACAGGAAGCTTTTCTGGGGTGGAAGAGGCAACTAATAATCCATCTTGCTCCATGATAAAGGCTTGCCCGGTTTTACCAATTTTTAGATCCTGTAAGAATTCGCCAATATGCCGAAGACTTAGATCGATGATTAAGACTCCTCTAAAAATGCGCTTTGTATCATAAAAGGGTTCGACAGCAGAAAAAACAGGACGCGGCCTGCCATCAATAAATTGGTTAGTAATATACATTTCCGACCAGACAAATCGATCGGCCTTCACGGCAGCTTTGTACCAAGGACGAATCGTAGGATTGTAGTCCGGACCTTCTTCCACGAGATCGCCGACCTCTCCTCGATCGCTAGCGGCATAAGTGTTGGTGGAAAATTTCGTCGTGCGATCGCTTAACTCGACAAAAATAGAGCCATCATCTTCGCGTCCGGCTCCAGCAAATTCGCGATTTTCGCCGCCAAAACCGACGTAACTCAAGTTAGAAAAATGCAAGAGTTGTTCGATAAAATAACCTTGCATTGCTCCCATATCGTCCAAATTCCACAGATTGAAACGGCGAATATTTTTGGCAGCTAGCGCATTGATGAGGCGAGGTGTTTCCAGATAAGAATCTAAACGTTGTTCGATGCGGCTCGAGACTTCGCTGCGAAGTTGTTCGGTGACTCCATTAACCGCACGGTGTCCGTTGCGAATTGATAAATAGCCAGTAATGCCAACTGCTGCAAAAATTTGCACGATGAAAGGAACGATGAGAACCCAGCGCAAGGGAATTTGGGGTGTGAGGCGGGAACTTTCGCGATCGCGAGAAGATAGAGTCATATTAAAGAATAATCATAAGCTTGTGTCCAGTGTTAACAAACTATTCCCACATCTTAAACAAAAATCTTCCTCTCATATAATGGCTTTATCAAAATTATATATTGAATGAGTGAATATCAATTTTCTGTAAAGTTGAACTGAGTATATTTCGGTTCTGTAAAAACACCTAAATTGTGGTAGAAAAAAAAGATAATAAACTGAAAAGAGGAGAGAAAAAATGAACTTAAGCATAGAAAACCAAGAAACATTATAGAACTGCGATCGCGGCAAGTGGATAAACTATATTAATAGAAAAAAGCGTCTTGGGTTCGCGATCGATGAAACCACAACAATATTTGCGAAAGACTATCGGAATTTTCTTACTCGCATTGGGATTGACAGGTTGTAATGTCGGTGAAAATATTACGCTCTTTCTGACTCCTAATGATAGTGGTGCTATTTGTCTCGATCTTGGTGTAAGCGTTTGGGGTGGGCTGAAGCCGCGCCCCAAACGCTTAGAATCCACGCGGTTTTAACCCGTGGAGAAGTCAATAATTTAAAGAATCTAACTTTTCTTGCAATTCTTGAGGCGATCGCGGTTGCCAATTATCTCCCAACAAGCGTCGCAACATCTCAAGGGCTTCGGCTCGTGTTTGTCCGGTATTGGCTTCATGTCTGCGCCAAAACGCATCCCACCAGTCCGGGGGTTCAATTTTGTTACCGTCGTATTCCGTCGGTCGTCCTGTTTCGCCATCCACAACTAAACTGCCGACATAATCCGCATCGGCATAGATGCGATCGATCTGCTCTTTAATCTCTCGCAGATCTTTTTCAGAAACAACCCCGTTACTGGTGGCTTTATAAAACTGCACCGTCACGCGGATGGGAAAATCGGGATCTCGTTCGATCGCCAAATTATCGATTTCCGTAAAAGGTCCTTCAATTTCCCCATGACCGATAACCGCAGCTTCAACATCGCTGCGGGCAGAACTTTCTGGGGCTGGAGGGGCGGCCATCACAACACCATCTTCCAAGCTACCCAACTCAAAACGCAGGGGATTTTTCTGCTTGAGGGGAACTTGAATGAGCATCACCATATTTAATCCTTCTTCTCCTGCGGCTTCTGGAGTCGAGTTACTGGTATTATTGTCTGTATTTCCCGCTTGAAAGTCGCTGAGACGCTGACCCGTCAAACTGGCGCGATCGCCGTTTTGATTGAAAAATAAGCGCTGTCCCCAAGTTCTCCCAGCATCAAAGGCATCTCGTTTATTATCAATTATGGTAACGCTAGTGCCTTCTCGGGTGGCGAGAATTGTGAGGACGGCGGGATCGCCTTCATAAGATTGATAATTGAACAGGACAGGGTTAAATTCTGCCTTTCCTGCTCTGGGAATGGGGAGAAAACAGGCTTGGGCAGAAACGAGGACGTGAGTATCACGATCGGCCAGTAACGAGTTTTTGCGACCATTCCAAGAGTCGGGTTGATTGAGATAGCGTCGCAAATTGCCTAAGAGTTCGCGCAAGGATACCTTTTGCAGAGATGCTCCTTTTTCATTGCCCGCGAGGAGAAAGAAGCGATCGAGGGGAATGTCTGCGGATTTGTCGGTAAAGTTGGGATGGCGAATGACGGGCATTAGATGCAGTTGATACTCATCCGTGCGCGGGTTGCGCTGCTGTACTTGAATGGTCATATCACTGATATTGGGACCCACGGCCGAGTTGTTGTAGCGTCCCGTATCTTCCCAAGTGACGTTGAGGATATTTAACCCAAATTGTTGCGCTAAGGCTTGCGATCGCGCATTGGAAACCATCGCGACGGTCTTCTGGATGACCTGCTGATAGAAAGTGTAATCGACGTAACTCATTTGTCTGGGGGATTCTTGTTTGGCTAAAGGAAGGGCGATCGCATTGGAAGATTCCGACTGGGCGATCGCGCTAGACGTTAAACCGAGGGGAAAACATAAAACGCAAATTAGAGCAAATTGTCGCAGTTGCATGGTCTTGTTGAGTGGGGATGCTTTTAGGTTAAGGCAATTGATAAAGGCGATCGCGGGAGTTACAATTTTTGCAACGGAAGTCATTTCAGTTATCAGTTATCAGTTATCAGTTATCAGTTAGAGAAGTAGGAAGAAGAACTTTTCATTCCCAAGCCCCCAGTAAGGAAAAAGCCGCCCAATCTGAGGGACGCGAATACTGTTCTCGCGTCTTTAACATGGCTTGGCGCAAGGCTTTGGCTTTATTGGGATTTTGTTGGAGTTGGCGATAAAACTCTGTCATTAAAACCGCCGTTGGTTTGTCGCCAACTTTCCATAAGGAAACAATCGTACTGGCTGCCCCCGCCGTCAGAAACGATCGCGATAATCCTAGCACCCCATCCCCGGTAATCTCTCCTCGTCCCGTATCGCAAGCACTGAGAACGATCAGATCGGCATTGAGACGCAAACGGCTAATTTCCCACGAGGTCAAAAAACCGTCGGTGTCGGCATCAGCCGCAAGGGCTAGAGATCCCGGCGATCGCCCTAAGGCTTTGACTTCATCGAGTAAACCGTGAGTGGCAAGGTGAGCGATCGCAACTTCGGGCAATCTTTGGGCGATGGCGGTTTCTGTGGCAGCTTCACCTAAAAGAGCCGGAGTGTCGAGAATTTGCGCGATATTTTTGGCTTCGGTTTCCGAACCGGGAAGCGGGGCAAGGGGTTCAGAATATCCCGGTAGTGCGGGCATGGCGGGATTGCCAACAATTAAAATATCTTTGCGGGCTGCGCGATCGACTTGTGTTTTTCTTTTTTGTGCGAGTTGTAAGACTTGGATAGCTGGGGCAATAATGAGAAGGTGGCGATCGACGAGATAAGTATCTTCCGCATCTTGTAAGGTGGCAAAGGGTAATAAAAACAGCAGGCGATGGGGAATGATAATTAAGGGGTCATCGGGGCGATCGGGAAGTAAATCGGCAATGGGATCGATGAGAATTTGATGGGCTTCTTTGAGTTTAATTTTAGCGCGTCGGGGGGTACGGGAAAAGATAACGGCGCGGGTATCTCTAATTAAGCGATCGAAGTTTTTGTTTGCAAGAATATTATCTGGGGAAGTTTCGTTAAAGTCCACTTGACGAAAATGGATTTCCCCAGTGGGTTGAATGACCCAAATGAACAGTTTAGAGGCTTTTCCGGTTAATTTCCCCTGACCGATAAAACTGTCATCGGGAATAATGGAGTATTCTACAAGGGTTGCATTGCGATCGCGGGCAATTTTGCGGATATCTGCAATGGTGGGTGGGGCAATCTCTGTGTCTCCCGAGGTTCGCAAGGATAATTGTTCTGCATAAGCCCTCGCCCGCCCTCGTTCGGCGATTTCTAAGGCTTCTTCAACGCGCCCTCGTTCCACGAGAACGGCTTGCAACCAACTGTAGGTTGTGGTTTGGGTATCGAGGAAGGAAACGAGATGAGCGTCTTCTAAGTCCGTTCGCAGAGATTCTCGTAGGGCGATCGCTTCTTTTAAGGTTGCTTCTGCTGCGGGGAGATTGCCCATTTTCCAGAGGGTATGTCCCCAATTCCCCAAAACAATGCCTTGTACGGGGATATCGCTGGCATCTCTGGCGATCGCGTGACTTTGACGATAGAAATCGAGGGCGCGATCGTAGTTTTCTAAGTTAGCATGGGCGAGTCCCAATCCTGCTAATGCCGTGGCAACTAAGCGAATATCGCCGATTTTTCGCGCAAAGGTGAGGAACTCTTCATATTGCGCGATCGCTCTGGGGAATTCTTTCTCAATATGATGCAGAGATGCTAAGTTATTCAAGGCGTTGGCTTCGGCGGCGGCAAAGTTTCCGGAACGGGCGCGGGTTAAACTTTGTTGGTAGTAATCTCGGGCGCGATCGTATTCTTCTCGGGTGGCAGATAATGCGCCCAAACTGTTGAGAATACGGGCGATCGCGCCATCATCTCGGCTTTCTTTGGCGATCGCTAAACTCTCTTGATATAACGGTTCGGCGTTTTCATAATCGCCGATATTGAGGTAAACATTGGCGAGATTGCCCAACACGATCCCTTCTGCTCTGCGATCGCCTCGGATTCGTTGTAGTTGTAGGGCTTTTTGATTGGCAGCAAGGGCGCGAGAATAGTCTCCCATCAGGCGGTAAACATTGGCGAGATTGCCCCAACTATTGGCTCGGGCGGCGGTATCTTGGCGGGCATTAGCGAGGGTGAGGTGTTCTTGATAGGCAGCGATCGCCTTTTTCAGTTCTCCTTGTTGTTTGTAAGCGAGTCCCAATTGTTCCAAAACAGCCATCTCTCGGGTTGGGTGTTGCAAATCTCGGTATCTCTGCAATGCGTTTTGCCAAGATTGAATTGCCGCTTGAATTTCATGGATGCGATAGAGTTTAATTCCGGCTTGGAAAAGGCGATCGGCTTCTTGTAGAGGGGTCAGTTTTCGTTCGGCCAGGTGTTGAGGATTCGTTGGGATAGAAGCCGCAAATATCAAAGAAGTCTCATTGGAAAACAATGTCACAATACCTAATAAAATAGCAAGTGTGGCGCGAAATTTAAAGTTATTCATCCTATTATATTAATTGGGTCTTTTTCTCTCGTCCTTTGTGTTTGTGCTGTGGAAATAAAATCGCGATCGCTTTTCTCGAAATGTCTGGAAAGGCGATCGCTTTTCTCAAAATTATCGCATTGTATGAATTTTCATAAAATTCGTTCCGTTGTGTTGTTGAATGGGACTGCCTCCTAAAATGAGAATCTTATCTCCCGGATTGGCTAAGTTGCGATTGCGTAAGGTGGCTTCGATGCGATAAATCAAAACATCCAAAGAGTCTACCGGACCTTCCATAAACATCGGCGTTACGCCCCAAATTAAAGCCATACGATAGCAAAGAGAGAGATTGTTGGTAAATGCAACAATGGGGGCGTGAGGGCGTTCTGCGGCGGCTAAATTCACGGTATATCCCGTCGTTGTAAAGGCAGCGATCCAACGCAAATTGAGGATTTTATCGATGGTGTTTAAGGCTTCCGTCAGGGCGTGGGTTTCGCTGGACATTTCTGGCGGAAGATTGATAAACTCGAGACCGGGTTCCACCTCTGTCGCAATACTGGCTAGCATTTCCACGGCCAAAACGGGATATTTTCCTACTGCAGATTCTCCAGAAAGCATGACGGCATCGGTGCCGTCAATAATTGCATTCGCAACATCGCTGGCTTCGGCGCGGGTGGGACGAGCATTATCAATCATGCTTTCTAGCATCTGGGTTGCGGTAATCGCGGGAATGCCGTGTTGGTTGCAAGCGCGAATAATTTTTTTCTGCAACATGGGGACTTTTTGGGGATTCATTTCCACACCTAAATCCCCTCGCGCGACCATAATGCCGTCGCAGGACTTTACAATCTCATCGAGGTGAGCGATCGCTTGCGGTTTTTCGATTTTTGCCAAGACGGGAACATCGCTTGCGTCTCGATCTTTGAGAAATTCTTTAATGGCGTAAATATCATCAATTTCTCGGACAAAACTCAAAGCTACCATATCTACGCCTTGAGATAAGCCGAATTCGAGGTCTTGTTTGTCTTTGTCGGTCATGGAAGGCAAGCGCAGGTTCAAATCTGGGACATTGACTCCTTTGCGACTTTTGAGGATGCCTCCGCGTACTACTTGGCAAGTGACTCCTAGTTCTGTTACTTCTGTTACCTCTAACTCTAAGCGCCCGTCGTCGAGTAAAATGTGAATCCCTGCTTTTGCTTCCTCGGTTAGGTAAGGATAATCGATGGGAATGAGATCGGGTTCGTTGTGGTAGCGATCGCGATTGACGAGGGTAAAAATTGCCGCTTTTTCTAAGGTCATTTCCCCATTGAGAAGTTGACCGACTCGAACTTTCGGACCTTGTAAATCTTGCAACAGCGCGATCGGGGTGTCGAGTTCTTTTGAGGCTTCTCGCAATAGTTGAACCGTGCGGGCGTGATCTTCGTAACTTCCGTGAGAAAAATTCAGCCGCGCAACCGACATTCCTGCTTTAATCATGGCGCGGATCGTGTCTGGGGAACTGCTGGCGGGGCCGATCGTGGCGACAATTTTGGTACGGTGAGGACGAAGAGACATAATTCTAGGGAGTAAGGGTTAAGAGAAATTGCGATCGCAAAAGGAAAGGAACTATAACGGTTTTCAGTTTATTTTTAGTCTGCCAAATTTGAGCGATATTGGCTGTTTTCTGGAACACTGAAACCGGGTGGCTGCATTAAATAAATCTTGAGATTGTGGGAAAAATCTTGTTAGTTTGCCCTCAATGCTGCAGCCACGAGACATCCCCAACCAACGAGAAAAGCAACGCCACCCAACGGCGTAATCGCTCCTAACCATTTAATTCCTGTTAAACTCAAGGCATATAAACTACCCGAAAAGATGAATATCCCGATAATAAAAGTAATCCCGGTTGCACTCAGAAGTCCTGGGGATAATTCTCTGCGCCCGAGCAAAATTGCTACCAATAAAAGGGCAAGAGCGTGATACATTTGGTATTTCACCCCCGTTTCAAAAATGGCTAATGCTCCTGCGCTTAATTTCTCTTTGAGGGCATGGGAAGCAAAGGCACCTCCTGCGACGGCTAAACCGCCAAACATTGCCGCGATCGCAATCAAAATTCTCTCCATTGTTTTCCTACTTTATGACTCAGATTCTGGATAAAAAACAATCCCTTGGTGCAGGCGTTGCAATACCGTTCCGGGATAGTAAAATTGTAAGATGCGATCGTATTTCCACCCCAATCTTGCTAAGGTATAAGACCCATATTGATTTAAACCGACTCCATGACCGAAACCGCCGCCGATAAATTTATAACCTGTTAAATTACCATTAGTATCGAGAATAGGATCGATATAAAAAAGGGTACTCCGAGGCGGTCCAAAGGCGCTCCTTGCTTCTGTTTTTTGTAATTCGACAACGCCGCGATCGGTTTCGATTGTAAAAAGGCGAATTCTGCCCGATGGCGATCGCTCTGTGACGGCCATACGCAGGATTTTTTGAATTCCAGCTAAAGGATGTTTTGTTTTTACTAAATATTTATTTAAATCTTGGGTGAGTTGAGCAATACTACTTTGACGATTCCAGCGAAAGACGGCGCTTTCTGTGCCATTAAATCCCTGTTTTAAATTGATAAAACGACGAAAGGCGACTTCGTTATCTAAAGGTTGTGTCGCAAGATTCCATTGAGGATTTGTCCCATCAATTCTTGCTCGTAAATAAGGACGAGGTTCGCCATCCCAAATATCTTCAAATTGTGCGGTAATGCCTCCAGTATGGGCAGAATAAAGGGCATCGACTAATTCATTGTTATGAGTGAGAACTAATCCTCGCGTGGCTTGGATGGCGCGATCGGCGTTTGCCACTGTTCCGGTTAAACCTTTATAAACTTGACAATGAACGGTCGCACAAAGCTCATAATTATCTGCTTGGAAACGGCGTAAGTTTCTTAAGGCATAAGTGCGAGCAATAACAGTTTGTGCTTCCACGGAATTATAAGGTGCATTCGGTCCAATTTCGTGAGGAACGACTCCGCGTAAATAAACTTCGATAGGGACTTCATTAACGAGGGTAAAATTACCGTAAGCATTGGGTTGAACGCGCAATCGCCCGCCAAATAAAATTGTTTTATCTCCTTCTTTAACGCGGATTAAATTTTTCTGGCTGATAATTTCTATATTGCTGCGATTGTAACGAAAGCCATTAACAACAAAAGAAACAATCGGGATTGTATTTAAAACTTCTGATTGTAGATAGGGATTGGTTTCTCCTTGTTCCTGTAAATTTTGCAATAGCATTCGCCTTAGTAGAGGAGTATTATATACATCTCGTTTTGCCCAAACTTGCCAGCGTCCGGGTTGAACTACTTCGACTTCAATGCCTTGTTGTTCCCATTTTTTGGCGCTATCTTCGGCAGTTTCAAATGTAGCGAGATCGCTCAAAACAACCCATTCTTGCAAAACAGGAGTTTCGGGTTGTTGGGGAGCAATTTCTAAGACAATGTTTTTGCTATTTATGGTTTTTGGCGTTCCATCTCCTTCTTGGAATTTTATGATGAGGGTATCTCCTTCAGTGCTGGAGAGAGTCAGACGATCGCTTGCTTCATCACCAAAACGCTGCACGATTCCCACATCAATTTCCATTTCTGGAGAGATTGTTCGGGTTGTTTGTGCTTTGACTTCTACTTCGCGAGGAAAAATCAATACAGGTGAGAACGAGAAGGTTAAAGGAAAAAGGAAAAATAAAATTGTTTTTTTCATTGCTTGTACCATACTGTAGTCGCGGACATTCCTAAACTGGCAAGATTTATTTATACTATCTGATTATAAATCTTTTCAACCTAAATATCAAGATGTCGAAAAGATTTTGTTAGAAAATCGATAAACCTTATTGTATTGGATTGATCGGCCTGATGAGATCCCTCGGGTATGACCTTGACAGTTCACAAACTGTCAAGCATTTCGGAACTATTTCTGAGGTCAAGCACAAAATAAGATATAGAAAGTAGAAAATTTACAGTTTTATGAATAACGCTTACATTACCTCTGTTGGCAAGTTTTTACCGGGGGATCCCATTAACAACGACCAAATGGAAGCATATCTCGGTCAAATCAATTCTCGCCCTTCTAAGGTCAGAAAACGTATTCTCAAAAGCAATGGTATTCAGCAACGATACTATGCGATCGATCGCGAACAAAAAACTCGCTATTCTAATAGTCAAATGGCAGCCAATGCCGTTCGAGATATTTTTAAACAAACCAATTTAGAGCCAAAAAACATTGATTTGTTGGCTTGTGGAACAACGATGCCCGATCTTCTCGTCCCGGGTTTTGCGAGTATGGTACACGGAGAATTAACTGAATTATCTCCCTTGGAAACTGTTTCGACCCAAGGTGTTTGTTGTGCGGGAGTTTCAGCTTTAAATTATGCAGTTTCTCAACTTCAACTTGGCAAGCGAAAAAATGCGATCGCTGTTGCTTCGGAATTTCCTTCTCGCTTGTTCAAACATACAAAGTTTGCAGATGAAACTGCAATACAAGAAAAGAAATCCCTCGCTTTTGATGTAGAATTTCTGCGCTGGATGCTTTCTGATGGTGCGGGAGCATTTTTATTACAAGATCGCCCTAATACTAAAGGAATTAGTATTAAAGTTGAGTGGATCGAACTGATCTCTCATGCGAATGCTTATCCTCTTTGTATGTATTCTGGAGTTGCGAAGGAAACCTCGAATAAAAGTTGGTTGGATTATTCATCTTATCTCGACGCTGCTGCTGAGGGAGCAATGGATTTACGGCAGAATATTCGCCTCTTAGATAATGTCATTAAATTAGGAGTTGAAGGGTGGTTACGATTGATTGAACGAGGACGAGTCGATCCGCAAGAAATTGATTGGTTATTGTGTCATTATTCTTCACACTTCTTTCGCAGTCAAATTGTCGAACTTTTGGAAAAAGCAAATTGTCTGATTCCAGAAGAAAAATGGTTTACAAATTTATACACGCGAGGGAATACAGGATGTGCTTCGATTTATCTCATGTTAGAAGAACTCTTTCGTTCTGGGAAATTGCGATCGGGGCAAAAAATATTTTGCTTTGTCCCGGAAAGTGGACGTTTTACAACAGCTTATATCATGTTAAGCGTTGTTGAAAATGCAAACAAGAATATTGTGCGATCTGCAATTTCTCTGAGTCCTCCAGAAACTGTTTCTCCTTTAGCACAATTGCAACCCGATCCAAAGAATAGCGTGCAAGCTGAATTATTGCGTCAATTGGCTTTAGTTTGGCTAGAATTTGAACGAAAATTGCGTTCTGTTCCCATTGTACGAAAATTATATCAAGGAGAATTTACTCTCGAAGATTATAAACTTTTATTGCAAAATCTTCGCCCTCAAGTTGTAGAAGGTGCAAGATGGATCGCTCGGGCTGCATCAAATATGACTGTATTTGAACTGCGATCGCTATTACTCGGACATGCAGGAGACGAACATCGAGACTATCAGATGTTAGAGCGTAATTATGTTTCCGTTGGAGGTCAATTAACAAAGATTACAGAAGCAGAAAAAAATATTGGTAGCGAAGCATTATCTGCATTCATTTTTCATCGCGCATCTCGCGAAAATCCGATCGATCTTTTAGGGAGTATCTTTATTATTGAAGGATTGGGAAATCAACTGGCAGGAACTTGGGCAAAATACATTCAAGAAACACTGAAATTGCGAGATGAGCAAGTTTCTTTTTTAGCTTATCATGGTAAAAATGATGAATCTCATATTGGGAAACTCGAAACGTTAATTCAAGGAGAATGGATGACAGATTCGATCGCAAAGCGCATTGTTAAAACGGCTCGAGTCACTGCTCGTTTGTACTTACTTCAACTCGAAGAAATTAATTAGCTCTTATCTTGATAATGCAAGCAATACTCCCTCATTTTCAATAAGAATCATGAACAAAAACAACACTTCTCTTTACGAATGTAAACCCTACGATCGCAAAAATCCTAATACTTGGGATGTTCTCTATCTCGATAATGCTATTCCTGTCGATCCTGTTGCTAAAACTCACATGATTCGGGATTTAAAACACTGGACGCGCAGTTATTTACTCATTCCGATTAGAATCTTTGCCAATATTTCTCTCGGGTTAATTTTGACGATTAAACGATTGCTTCCTTTTCAGTTTAAATTATATGGATTTATGCACCGATCGGCAGCATTTTTCCTACAAAATTTTGTCACTCCTGAAGCCTGCTATCTAATCGTCCGGCATATTTGTCTCGGTTCTAATCTCGTTAATTTTTTGATTGATAACGGTCCCGATCGCAATATCGAAAGAGCCACACTTTATCCCAAATCTGTCAGCGATCTGGCAACCCAAACAGCCTTTCTCGAACACGATCTGATCCTCTATAATTTTGTTTGGGATTATCATCAAGCCGAACAAAAGAATCCTAATTGGATTGAAGAGATAAAACAACAAGGAATCGATTTTGAGAGTATTCAAGATGCGCCGGTAAATATTAATTTTGCGCGACGCAGATGGCTGAGAATTCTCGATTTAGAATCCGCGATCGAACTTTTCAAAGTTTTCTACTCTCTTTGTTTGACCTGCGACGAATTTGAACGCGCCGTCCTCTCACTACAATTTGATGAAAATTTTGCACTGTATATGAGTAAAATATTAGAAAGTTCTGAATGGAATCATATCATTGTCAATCGCCATCCCCTCGCCCCTAATAGCCCTTTTAATGCCGCCCGAGATTTACTCTTACATGGCATAATGACAGAATATATTCATCGCTTGTTAGAAATTTACAAAGAACAGCAGCGATCGCGAACTCCCTTAGCTCAATCATAAGCTCTCGAAATGTTGAAATAGAATGAACGTTGACCAATTTTCTCCAATTGAATACCAAGTTGGTGGGAGTCTGACGGCCAATCATCCTACTTATATCGAACGACAAGCCGATCGCGAACTTTATGATTCTTTACTTGACGGCCAATTTTGCTATGTATTAACCAGCCGTCAGATGGGAAAATCGAGTTTGAGGTTGCGAACTCGCTATCGCATTGAATCTACTGGAAAAGGGAAATGCGCTTCTGTTGATATGACTCGCATTGGTAGCGAAGATGTGACTCTCAATCAATGGTATCAGGGTATTGCATTCGATTTATTGCGAAATTTTAGGCTCATTCGCCAGATTAATCTTACAGATTGGTGGAGTCAACAAGGAGATATTTCTCCCGTGCAAAAATTTGGACAATTTATTGAAGAAATTCTCTTGAAAAGAGTGGAAAGCGATCGCATTTTTATTTTTATCGATGAAATTGACAGTATACAAAGTTTGCCTTTTCCTTGCGATGATTTCTTTGCCTTTATTCGCTATTGTTTCAATCAACAGGCAGAAAATACCCTTTATCAGCGCTTGACATGGGCGTTATTTGGTGTTGCCTCTCCGGGAGAATTAATTACCGATACCAAACGCACGCCTTTTAATATTGGAACGGCAATTTCTTTACCGGGTTTTACTTTAGCAGAAGCACAACCTCTTCTCGAAGGTTTAAATGGACTTTGTGACAAGCCCAAAGATCTCCTCACAGCAATTTTAGATTGGACTGCAGGACAACCTTTTTTAACGCAAAAAATCTGCGATCGCATTCAAAAAGCAGCCCAAAAAATGACCATTGAACCCGGTACAGAACGTAATTGTGTAGAATGGTTAACGCGATCGCAAATTATCGATGACTGGGACATTCACGACGAACCCGAACATCTTCGTACTATTCAAAACTTTATTCTCCATAATAGCGATCGTTCTGCCCGATTATTAGGGATTTATCAACAAATTCTCGAAACAGAAACAGGATTTTCTCCTGCTGATACTGACGATCTCAACCCTTTGCTCTTGTCCGGACTTGTCATGCGTCAAGGTGATAAATTTTTTGTTCGCAATCGCATCTATCGCGAGGTTTTTAATCATACATGGATCGAGCAGCAATTGACAAATCTACGCCCTTATGACTTGGCATTAAAAGCATGGATCGAATCTAACTATCAAGATGAAACGAAACTCTTACAACAGCAAGATTTACGACTTGCTCAAACATGGATGCAAGGAAAAAGTTTGAGCGATCTCGATTATCAGTTTCTCGCTGCAAGTCAATCCCGCGATCGCCGCCGTCGGGAAAGGAGAATTGTCGAAATTTTAGCTATATTAAATTATCGCAGTGGAAAACTTTCTGCTTATTTACAAGAAATTGCGCGATCTGTGAGTGAATTAATCGATCTTGATTGGTCTGTTGTAACACTTTGTCATAATAATCAGGAGCGAATTCTGGCCAGCAGTCTTGATATTGGAACTGCCTCCGATGAGGTTTATGGCTTGCATGGAACGCTGACAGGAACAGTATTTAAAACAGGTTCGCCATTGGTTGTTGAAGATACGATAACTTGCAGAAATTACGGTAATGCACCAGAAGGATATCGTGCTTATTTAGGCGTTCCTTTACGAATTTCTACGGGAGAAATTATCGGTACTATTTGCTCTTTTAACCAAAATCCTCGCAAGTTTGAAGAGGAAGAAATTAAACTTATTTCTATTTTTGCCGATCGCGGTGCTTCTGCAATTGAAAATTATCAACTTTATCAACAGTTACAAGAAATGAATGAAACGCTGCGATCGCAATTAAAAAAGCGCGATCGCAATCCGATTATTAAGTTATTACATAGAATAAATCAGTATTTAAAACGCTTGAGAGGAAGTTAAGGAAATGCGATCGCGATCGCAAAAAATAGTGTAAAATATTATTATAATCTTTAAATTTTCCACTCATTCTTAATCTAAAACTTAATAATGTCTTTAAGCCTCCAACTTCGACAATTAGAAGTTCTCCCCGGTCAGCAATTGCTAATTCACGATCTCAATTGGCCGGAATTCGAGCAAATCCTGAATGAACTCGGAGAAAAACGTTCTACTCGCATTGCTTATAGTCAGAAAACACTAGAAATCAGAATGCCTTTGCCAAAACACGAACGCACAAAATCTTTACTCGGCGATATCGTCAAAATTTTACTCGAAGAACTAGAAATAGATTGTGAATGTTTTGGCTCAACCACTTTTAAGCGTCAAGAAATGGGCTATGGTATCGAACCTGATGACTGTTTCTATATCCAAAATTATCAAATTATGGTCGGGAGAGATCGTATCGATCTATCAGTCGATCCTCCTCCCGATCTGGCCATTGAAATCGATATTACTTCTAAAACCCAGATAAATGCTTACGTCAGTCTTGGCGTTCCCGAATTGTGGATTTATGAAGGGAATAAACTCAAAATATACTGCCTCCAATTTGGAGAGTATCAAGCAGTTACTCAAAGTTCCATCTTTCCAGAATTTCCTCTCTTGAACCTTGTTGCAGAAGCGATCGAACAAACGAATGCGATCGGTCGCAGTCGTGCTTTGAGAGCCTTTCGCCAGCAAATAAAAACTCTCATTCACTCCCAATAATTTAATCTCTCTGCTGTTTTTATGGGATGGTTAATTTGCAGATAGCGATCGCAAATTGGGGAGAACTGTTGCGAAAAGACTTGACTTTTTTGACTTGACAATGATATCCTAACAAGGTGGAAAAGTGTGCGCTCCTGTAACCTCTTTTTTAAATAGAAAAGCATTCAAAAAGAAAACAACTCGTTCAATAATTTGCAGAACGGCAATTAATAGGCGATCGCAAGAAAAGTAGATTGGCAGACAGCGATCGCAAATTGGAGTAAAATTAAATGTAAGGAGAAGAAAGAGAAGAATGAATTTACCTTATTCAATCTACTGATTTCACGGAATTGAAGGAGGTGAAAATATGAATTGGGCGCAAATTCTTGAATTTCTTAGCAGCAATCCATATATTGTAGGATTAGCAACTTTAGCAACTCTATTAGGTTTTGTAATTGCATTGATTACTTTGCCTTCAGTTTTTAGAAGAAACCATAAAGAAATCTCTTGGATTTCTAGAAGGATCAATGTTATCAGTAAAACTGAAGGTAATGATATACGAGGTTTAAATCGAATAAAAATTCTGTATGAGAACAAAGAAATAGATAAACTTTATTTAACCAAGGTAGCAATTTGGAATTCTAAGAAAGAACCGATTAATAGCTCAGATTTTGCTTCACAAAACTTTCTGAGAATACATTTTTTATATCCTGAAAATATTCTTTCTTGTAAAATAACTTATTATAACAATATTGATAATAAAATTAAATTAGATATAAAACGAAACTCAAAAAACGCAATTGAAACTGGAGAAATTAATTTTGAATATCTTGGTAATAAAGATGGTTTGTGTTTGCAAGTTATTAGTATAGGCGAAAACGATTATTTTGTTGAGATAAAAGGTAGATTCAAAGATACGAGAAATAAAATCAAGAACAGAAGTAAGCTATTTGATTTACAGATTTCTGATTTGATAACTTTTTTCAAATTTTTGATAACAATAGTGGCTTTTATGGCATCAATATTTACAATTTCTTTTGTTGATCAACCATCAGACAATAATTATTTTGACTTATTTTATATCTTTTATATTTTGGTCTCTATAATTATGATGTTTGCAATATTATTTCTTACTGCTGAATTTTCCTATTTATATCTCAGAAAAATACCGAGAATTAAAAGTTGGTTTATTAATAATGTCATCGAAAATTTTCAGAAAGACGATTGGACTTTAGAAATTTAACCCAATAATCTTGTAAAAAAAAGGGCGCATCATAGCACCCCTTTCAGTTTATACCATTACCCCTTCCGGCATGGGTTTATAGCCCGATAATTCCATCGAAAATGTTGCCATTCCCGAGGACAAAGATCGCAACTGAGTCGAATAACCGAACATTTCTGCTAAGGGAACTTCTGCTCGCAAAACAGTATAATCGGACATCACTTCCGAACCGACTAAAACCCCGCGACGAGAGAGTAGATTCCCTTGAATTCGTCCGGTAAATTCGGCTGGTGTTTCCACTTCTACCGCCATAATTGGTTCTAACATCGTCGGTTTTGCCTTTGCAAATGCTTGTTCAAAACCCAACCTTGCAGCCGATCGAAAAGCCATCTCATTAGAGTCAACAGCATGAAAAGATCCACCTTGTAAAACCACTTTGACCCCAACAATGGGATATCCTTGCAAATAACCCGTCACGATCGCATCCTTGAATCCTTTCTCGCAAGCAGGGATGAATTGTTTGGGAATTGCACCCCCCACCACGCGATCGCAGAAAATAAACCCATCCTCGCAAGGTTCGAGATAGCCGGTAATATGGGCATACTGACCGGGACCGCCGGACTGTTTTTTCAGTCGGTAGTCAAAAGTTGCTTTGTGAGTAATCGTTTCCCGATAAGCAACCGCAGGTTTACCCACATACACCTCAACATTGTACTCCTGCTGCATCCGTTCGATGTAAATCTCCAAATGCAATTCCCCCATCCCGGAAATTAGGGTTTTTCCCGATTCTGGATCGGTGCTGACGTGCAGGGTGGGATCCTCTCGGACAAAACGATGTAACGCCTTAGATACTTTCGTAATATCTTCTTGGGTTTTGGGAGTAATAGCGAGGGTAATCACCGGATCGGGAACAAACATTCCCTCTAAGGACAGATTAGCGCCCTCAGAGCATACAGTATCTCCCGAAGCGCAGTCTAACCCGATCGCCGCCGCGATCGCTCCTGCACTCGCCTCCTCAATTTCTTGGCGTTCGTCTGCGTGCATCCGTACCAAACGACTCACTCGCACGGTTTTTTGCGTGCGGGTATTCAGGATTTTATCTCCTTTTCGTAAAGTACCGGAATAAATTCGCAGATAAGTTAGCTGTCCGAATTCATCATCTGTTAACTTAAATGCTAACGCAACCAACGGCGCATCAGGATCGGCAAGAACTTGAGTTTTCTTGTCATTGGTAATATCAAAAGCCGTCACCATTTCGCGATCGCGAGGAGAAGGAAGATACAATATTACCGCATCTAATAAGTTCTGAACGCCTTTATTTTTATAAGCAGAACCTATGAGGACAGGAACGATATCCAAACGTAAAGTTGCTTGACGAATGGTCTCCCAAATTAACTCATGAGGAACATCTTCATCCATGAGCAAATGTTCCGTCATTGCTTCTGAATAAAAAGAGAGTATATCCAGAAGTTTATCTCGTGCTTGTAAGGCATCTTCGAGGAAGCGATCGGGAATATCTTTTCTCACCCATTCCTCCCCTTTTTCTCCTAGAAAATAACAGGCTTTTAAGGTAATGAGATCGATAACTCCCTCAAATTCATCTTCTTCACCCATAGGGTATTGCAAGAGAACAGGATTCAAATTGAGCTTTTCTTTCAAGGCTTCAATAACCTTAAAAGGATTAGCACCCGCTCGATCCATCTTGTTAATAAACGCCAAACGAGGGACGCGATAACGTTTCATTTGTCGGTCAACAGTGATAGATTGAGATTGCACGCCAGCAACAGCACAAAGTACCATAATCGCTCCATCTAATACTCGTAAAGCGCGTTCGACTTCGATGGTAAAATCGACGTGACCGGGAGTATCAATCAAATTAATCTCATGGTCATGCCAAAAACAAGTTGTCGCCGCAGAATTAATTGTAATTCCGTGCAGTTTTTCCAACTCTGTATAATCCATCGTCGCGCCGCTACCGCCACCTCTAACTTCCTCGATTTTGTGAATTTTTCCCGTGTAGAATAAAATCCTCTCGCTCAAAGTTGTTTTACCCGAGTCGATGTGAGCGGAAATGCCGATGTTACGAATATGTTGCAAAATTCTCATGGTTATGGCTCCTTTTTGCCAAAATAGCGATCGCACTGGGATGGCGATCGAGTTATACTACACAAATAATACAGAGATTGCGGAAAATCTCCTAATTTTCAGTTTCACCCTTGCAAAATTTGCCGACTAAACTCTCTGCCAAGAGGGAAAAATTTGCGGTGTTTGTAATTCTAGAGACACTTTAACTTTTGTCCCGATCGTCAATCTTTTCAAGGCGCTAGAGCGAGCAATTAATTCTCGTCCCGAGAACATTTCTACGCGGTAACAATGTTCTCGTCCGAGGAATTGGCGATCGCGAATCAGGCCATTGCCTTTCTCGTCGGGTTGCAGGATAATTTCTTCTTGGCGCACCATTAAATCTCCCTTTTCTTCGCCTGTATTTTTACTAGCAAAACAGCCTAATTCTGTTTCCCAACCCATCTCAGAATATTGAGCGGGAATAAAATTGGCTTGAGTGACAAAATCTGCTACAAATCGAGAAGCAGGATGCAAATAGACTTCTTCTGGAGAGTCAATTTGTTCTAAAAATCCCCTTTGCATGACTCCCACAGAATCAGAAATAGAAAGGGCTTCTTCTTGGTCGTGAGTGACAAAAATCGCCGAAGTCCCAGCCGCTTTCAAAATATTTCGCAATTCTTGTCGCAGGTGCAATCTCACTTGTACGTCTAAATTGCTCAAAGGTTCGTCTAATAATACCAATGCCGGACGAGGAGCCAAAGCCCTTGCTAAAGCGACTCTCTGCTGCTGACCCCCAGAAATTTGATAGGGATAGCGATCGCCCAACCCACTTAACCCCACCAATTGTAAGACTTCTCCGACGCGCTCTTTGACTGCTCCCGTTAATTTCCCGCTTTTTTGGGTCAAGCCAAAAGCAATATTATCCCGCACCGTTAGATGGGGAAATAGGGCGTAATCTTGAAATACCATCCCTACCCCTCGCTGCTCTGGAGGTAGGCAATAACCGCGTTTTGAGACCAGATTGCTGTCAATTTCGATGCTTCCCTCATCCAACTCTTCAAACCCAGCAATCAGACGCAATAAGGTTGTTTTTCCACACCCGGATGGACCTAAAAGCGTGAGAATTTCTCCGCGCTCGAGGTGCAGGTTAATATCCTTGACCACGGGATGTTTGAGAGTGGCAAATCTTTTGGTGATGCGCTCGAGATGCAGGATAGTTGGCTTTGAGTTTGACATCTGGGGGTTGAGGAGAATGTATGTTACATTAAATGTAACTTGTAATTGAGACTCTTTTGCATTAAAGAATTTGTAATTGTTCATTGTTCATTGAAATGACCATCTCAAACCTCCCTTTTTGTTGCAATATCTAGAGCTAATTGATGAATTTCTTGCCAAGGTCGATCGCATTCCCGCGCAACTTTGGCACAGTCTTCATATTCAGGCTGAATATTGAAAATTTTATCGTCTTGGCGAGCAATTTTAACCCGTATTATTCCGTAAGGGAGAGAGATTTCTTGTATTTCTCGCTGTAAAATGCGACGCTCTTGGAAACGGCGACGAATGCCTAAAGTCGTTGTTTCACGAAAGAGAATATCCTCCAGTAAAGCAACGCGAGAGGGTTCGCAAATAACGGTTAAAAGGATACCCGTGCGAAACTTTTTCATGGCGATCGCCTGCGTAAAGACATCCAATGCTCCCGCTTCTAATAATCTTTCGCAAGTATAAGCAATCCCTTGCGGGTTCATATCATCGATCTGAGTTTCCAAGACCGCGATCGCTTCCAAATTACCAGAAGATTCAACTTCTCCCAACCAAATACGAAGAATATTGGGAATCGGCAAATCCTTCGTCCCCGCACCCAACCCCACCCGTAACAATTGCAAAGAAGGACGAGACCCAAAATGAGTCGCTAAAGTCACCGCTAATGCCGCCCCCGTCGGTGTCACCAACTCCATTGCCATGCCATTATCATAAATTGGCACTCGTCCCCTTTCCCATAACTTCAAAACTGCCGGCACCGGAACCGGTAAAATACCGTGAGCCGCCTTTACCGTACCACCTCCCGTCGGGAGTGCCGAACAATGCAGTTCGTTTATCCCCAACCAATCCAGCCCCAAACAAGTCCCCACAATGTCTACAATGGCATCAGTGGCTCCCACTTCGTGAAAATGAACCTTTTCTGGGGGAATCCCATGAACCTCCCCCTCTGCCTCGGCTAGGGTTTTAAAAACTTGTAAACTCCACTCTCGGGCGCGTTGGGGTAAATTGGTACTCTTGATTAAACCCTCAATTTCCGGGAGATGTCGGGCGGAATGATGGTGATGTTCTCCTGATGTCGATAATAGCTCGATATGCGCCTTCATTGCTCGCTGTCCCTGACGTTGAACCGTTTCAACCCGCAGGGAAAACTCGTCATCGAGTCCCAGCTTTTTCAACTGCGCGATCGCATACTCCACCGGAACCCCCAGATCGAATAATGCCCCCAAACACATATCTCCGGCAATTCCCGTGGGACAATCTAAATAAGCGATTTTGCTCATGTTTTCATTAATCCTTACCAATGGCTACCGTATACGATATTCATCCGGATAACCCGCAAAAACGACGAATAGAGACAATAGTAGATGCCCTCCACGATGGGGCAATTATGCTTTATCCCACCGATACCGTCTATGCGATCGGTTGCGATCTCAACGCTCAATCTGCCGTCAAGCGAGTTCGGAAAATCAAACAACTGTCCAATGATAAACCTCTTACCTTCCTTTGCTCCTCCCTCTCCAATATTGCTCGCTATGCTTTGGTGGAAGATCGAGCCTACCGTATTATGAAGCATTTGATTCCAGGGCCGTACACCTTTCTTCTCCCTGCCACCAAATTAGTGCCTCGCATCGTCCAGAACCCCAAACGCAAGACCATCGGCATTCGAGTTCCCAATAATACTATCTGTCAAACCCTCTTAGAAACCTTGAAAAATCCGATTATTTCCACTTCGGCACATCTTCCCGACGAAGAAGGAGACTTTCCCACCATTGGACTCGAGCGATCGCGTCTCTTCGATGCCCTCGATCCCTTTGTAGACATCATCATCGATCGCGGTTCCGAGCTAGGCTACCAAGTTTCCACCATCCTCGATTTTACTTCTCAGAAACCTTTTCTCCTGCGAAAGGGTCTGGGATGGGAACTTGCTGAGGAATGGATCGAGAGTTAACGGGAGAGAAATTGAGCAACACTCTCTACAAAAGCAGCGATCGCCATTCCGGACGCAAGGCCGCATTTTCCCAACTGTCTCTTAAAAATGACAGTAACATCAGGAAAGTCGGGCATGTTCAAAAGAGGTCAATACAGTGCTGAAAATATTCCCTCTAGCGGGTTTTGGGGATTTTCCCGGACTTTTCGGAGGTTTCGGAGAAATGCGTCAACTCGGGTTGGTGACACAGAGATTCCTAGATCGCGGCGGTGGGATTCGTAGATTCAAAGTGTAAGCAACAAGGTCAAAAAAACATTATCCTTGCTCGCTTGCACTTTTCCAATCTTTTTACTGGGGCATTACCATGAACGCTAACACCTGCAATCTTCTTAATTCTTCTTCCACTCAAACTTCTGTCTATCCGGAACAAAATTCTCCCTCTCCCTTACCGCTAGAAACCGTTATTTTAAATGAACTGGAAACTCGACTCGGAAGGATGCCACGATCGGCACAAGCATTAGCAATTCGTATCTCTACAGAAGTCCACCGGGTTTGCAGCAAAAGCACCCGCATTCAAAAATCTGGCGAGATTCGTTCCCACCAACTCTATTTGGTACACCATCGCCTCAATAAGTGCTTGGACTATTATAAGGCGGGTTCCGAACGGGGTCGAGTCGAACTCCACGGCACTCTCAGCACCATCGTTTATCGCCATATTGCCCCCGCTAAAGCACAATTAGGCTTTTCCGGTCGTTACAACTTAATTGAGGACTTTCTCCAAGATTTTTACGCGGAGTCTTTGAAAGCCTTCCGCCGAGAAAATGAAGTTCCCGAACAATACCAACCCCGCACTCAATTAGAATTAGCCGAATATATGGCTTTTACGGAACAATATGCCAAGCGGCGCATTTCTCTTCCCAATGGATACTCTCAACAATTGATTATCTTAAGAGCGCAAACGTTTGCTCGCCGTCAACCCAAAGAAACGTCGGTGGATATCGAACGTGCGACGGAGTTCTCTAAAGGAGAAGATGCGGAAAAAATGCAGCGATCGGCAGTGGTGCAACAGGTGCGATCGCAGTTAGTTTCCGATAACCCAGATCCTTGGGAAAAAGTCAAACGCGAGCGAGTGATGGCTTCTTTATTTGAGTATCTCCAAGCTCAAGGACGGGAAGACTGTGCGAATTATTTGGCGCTGAAAATGCAAGATTTACCCGCATCAGAAATTGATGAAATTATGGGCTTAACCTCTCGGGAACGAGATTACTTGCAACAGCGATTCAAGTATCATGTCGAAAAGTTCGCTCGCATTTCTCATTGGCAACTCGTCCATCAATGGCTCGGGGCAGATTTAGAGCAACGGTTGGGGATGACGGAAAGTCAATGGCATGAGTTTCTCAGTCAACTCTCTTCCCAACAACACCAAATTTTAGAATTGCGACGGGAGGACAAAAACGATGCAGAAATCATACAAATTCTCAGTTTAACGCCGAAAAAGTTACAAAAACGTTGGACGGAGTTGTTAGAAATTGCAGCCCGGGTTAGAAATGGCGATCGCTAAAAGAGAGAACAATTTTTCACCCCAGAGGTACGCGGAAATCTTTTCTCCGCATACCTCCCAGACCTCAACAGTGCTCGTTCCTTTGCATCTTGCGCCGACGCGGGGTCGCACTGCCGCGCCGCCCCCGCGCACGCTCCGCTTTCCCAGCAAGTTCAGTGAATTTTTACGGGGGTTGACACGCTCTAAGGCTTAGTTTTGCGAGGATTTGGGGTTTTGGCTTAACCCGAACTCAGGTTAAATATATTCGCGTCGTGCTGCTATCTAATTTTTTCGCTTAAACGGGATGACCACAAGCACCACTTTCTTCGTTTTGAGAGAGGGCTTCTCGCGCTAACAAGGCTTTGGCTAAATCGTCCTCAGATCCCTGTAAATACTGATGGATGAGCGATCGCGTTTGCTGATAGGCTTCCTGTGTCTTCTCGGCCTCCGAATTTTCCCATAATTGAGATTGATGAGTATGATGAACGAATCCATTAAAGAGCATGTCACAATCTCGAGCGTATTTGCGGGTATCTTGAAGGAGATGCTCGTGCCAAACGAGATCTACTTCTTTGGGAGGAACGAGAATTTGCGAAGGATGCAAATAGGAGAGAAAAAGAAAGAGGAGATAACGGGCGATCGCGAGATGAGCCTGTCGCTCCGTCCATCCTTCCAGAGAAGCCGCGACAGAACTGAGATCCAGTTTTGCAAGTTTTTCTTGCAAAATCCCGCGATCGAGTTGCGCGAGGGTTTTTTGAACGCGATCGCGATGTTGTGGATCTTGAATGACGTGAGTTTTACCTTGTTTGAGAGTAGAATGTAATACAGAAGAAAGGTGACAATAATTAAAATCTGCCATTATAATGGTCTCCATCAATATTAATCAGATCGAGTAGTCATTATCGAGATGACTACTTTTTTCTTGGGTCGATTGCAGGGTGCGATCGACAATCGATAACAAGAGTGGGCAAAAAATTGGGAATTCTTAAGACCCTAAATTTATCTCATCTCAATTGTCCGCATCTTATGCACGGTGCGATCGGCAATAAAAGGAGTGACTGATTGATAAAAAGGGAAAAATATGGAGTTAATATGAGCAAGAGCGAGGCGATTTTTACCAATAATGCCTTCACTTGAGTTCGAGAATGTCTTCGGAAGTGCGAGTGATGTCTGCGGTATTGGCTCCAATTGCAACGACATCTCATTGATTCATCGAAGCACTCCTCAATATACGAGAAAAATCGGGAGATTGATAGCCCCGTCTCTTTAGAGCGGGGAGGATCAAAGATAGCAAACTACTGCTATCAAATCAAAGATTATGATAGCAGTAGCGGCTAAAAAATTGACTTACTTAATTACCCGTCATGTTCGTTGACGCTAGGAGAAGAACGATAGAGAGCATCGAGTTTTTCTCGTGCCTCTTCAACATCAACCGATCGCATTACGAGCAACGGTTCGTTTACGGGTTTACCATTACTATCTAACAATTCTGGATGAGGAATTGCCATCCTGCGAGATGTCGCCGTAGACGCAGAATCGGGTACAACGTTATTATATGCTCCCATATTGGGAACGGGACGATGGGATTCTTGGCCGAGGGTAAACAAGCTGCGAACTAAATTCGCGATCGCAACAAAGGCAATAGCGGTAAATGCAAGAATGTAAAGAAGATGTAACATTTTATTCCTCTCATTATGATTTTTTCTATGGGGTTTTAAAGCATTTTCTTAATGGGGAAGGCTGACAAATTCATCCTTCTTGTTGTTTTTGCTTTCTCTTTTTTGCCGATACTTGCCAGCATTCCACGACCAAACGATGCCACGGAACGAGGGCGGAAGGGTCAATTCCCGCTTTTCCTTCGGTTGCTCGAAACAGCATTTGGGCGGCACGGACTTCTCGTTCTGTCGTTTCTATTCTAGCGAGGAGATCGGCACGATCTCCTTCGCTTAGGAAATCTACGGGTTCTGACTCTAGACAAGAACGCGATTGCGAAAACCAATCCAGAAAATCCTCTAACAAGGGTTCGAGAACAGCTTTTAGGATTTCGCTTTCCGGAGGAGGAGGAGCTGACATTTTTGAGATATTACCAGTTTACTATTGGCCTGTTAAGAAATTCTTTTATTCTTATCTTATTGTAACAGATTATTGCATTTTCTCAGATCGTCAAAGGCGATCGAGGCATGAGTGACGAGTTCCTAATAACCCAATTCACTTTTTTGCGATCCATTGGCCATTACCCATTCTCTCGCGCGATCGCCCCAAGACATCAAAATCATAGAAAAAATCTTGGACGAACTGCACTAAAATATTCGTCGGCGGTAGAGCCAACTCTTTTCCTAAAGAATTTTTGCACCCGATACCGTCCAGAATATGAGAGTTCACGGCAAAACGCTGACCGAATTCGAGATTGTGATAAATATCAACAATTTTATTGCGAGAATTAGTAATTACCGTGTACGTTGGAGCATTGAGAAACTTTTTCGCCTCCTCGGACAATGAATTCGTTTTCCCTTTTTCAATCAGATGGAGTGCTGCGATCGCCTCGGAAAGTTCGATGCCCAATTTTCGTAAATGTTGATGCTGCGCGGTCTTAAATACCCCATTTTTTTGCATTTGTACCGTCTGCAATAAAACTTTTAAATTGCGTTCCACGGCTTTACAATCTTGAAAAGGAAGGGTTGCACAATAAGCAATTAAGAATAAATCGTCATTTTTGTCCGCACTAAAAGTAAGATAGGTACGACGAGAACTCACCTTAATACTCGGCGGTTTACTTAACTTGGGATATGCTAAAGCAATCTGATGATAAATCGTCGCGAGGGCTAAATTGGCATAAAGATTGAAGGTTGAATCAATGGTCACTTGTACCGTTGGTGGCGTTTTATTAAAGAATTTCTGTGCTTTATCCGCATCAAAGCGATACACTTGACTCTCATCTCCTTCTGGACTCAAATCTACCCAATCACAGGAAAGACCCCCAGTTTTTAAGCCAAAATGGGAGACATTATAAAGTTTACTTCCGGTCAGAACTGCACCGGTTAGATCTGCTCCCGTCCATTCTGCTTCGATCAGGCGAGTGCGGCTCAAGTCCGAATGAACGAAACTGGCATTGACCAAATTTGCATGAGAGAGATCTGCACCTGTCAAATTCGCACCGCTCAATTTTGCCTCACTTAAATCTGCCCAACGCAGATCTGCCCCGCTTAAATCCGTCCAACGCAAGTTAGTCCCCCGCAAATCTGCACCACTTAAGGTGGCTCGCGTCAGAGTCGCTTGGGCAAGCTCTGCTTCTCGTAAATTGGCCCCGCGCAGATCCGCCCGCGTTAAATCGACTCCATTCAATGTTGTTTGTTCGAGAATGCTCTCAGTGAGAAAAGCGCCGCGCAAATTCGCCTCGCTCAAATTACAATAACTCAGGATTGCTTTTCGCAGACTGGCTTCTCGCAAGTCCGTTCCTTCTAAATTCGAGCCGCTTAAATTTGCCCCGCTTAAATCAGCACGAATCAGTTCCGCGCGAATGATGAGGGTTTCGATTAATTCAGCTTCTCGTAAATCGGCACGAATAAGATTGGCAACATTGAGACTGGCATGATTGAGAATAGATTTGGCTAAATTCGCCCCGCTCAATCTGGCAACATTGAGTTTTGCTCCGCTTAAATTTACCCCGCTTAAATTTGCCCCGCTCAAGTTAGCAACATTGAGTTTTGCTCCTCTTAAATCGGCATTGCTGAGGTTAATATTTCTCAAATTGGCTTCATTAAGGTTAATATTGCCAAAGTTTCTCGTTCCCGAGAGATATAAACGGCGTAGCTCTTGAACATTCATGAAAATTGGGGAGGGAGAGGTAGATGGGCGCGATCGCAATAGGCATTGTCGGTTTGGGACTGATTGGCGGTTCTTTGGCGTTAGATCTGCGATCGCAAGGATACCGAGTTATCGGGGTTTCCCGCAAGCCGCAGACTTGCAAAACTGCTTTGCTCCGCAAAGTTACCGATGAAGCCGATACTCATTTTTCTGTATTAAGCGGGGCGGAGATTATTTTCATTTGTACGCCAATTCGCGCGATCGCGCCAACGGTTGCCGCCCTCGTTCCTTATTTGTCCCCGGAAGCGATCGTGACGGATGTGGGATCGGTAAAAACCCCGATTGTCGAGTCGATCGCCCCTCTCTGGCCAAATTTTATCGGTGGGCATCCGATGGCGGGGACGGAAGCTCAAGGTATTGAGGCGGCACAGAGGGATTTATTTGTCGATGCACCTTATGTTTTAACGCCTGTTGAGAATACGCCCCTCAGAGCGATCGCGCAACTCGAAGAAATTGTACGGGCGATCGGCGCAAAGTTATATTCTTGCTCTCCTCAGAAGCACGATCGCGCCGTTGCTTGGATTTCTCATTTGCCGTTACTGGTGAGTGCGGGGTTAGTCGATAGCTGTTTGGGAGAAGAAGACGCAGAAGTTTTACAATTAGCACAATACTTTGCGAGTTCTGGGTTTCGGGATACCAGCCGCGTCGGGGGAGGGAATCCCGAGTTAGGAGTCGAGATCGCCCGTTCTAATCGAGAGGAAGTTTTGCGATCGCTTACCCACTATCGTCAGCATTTAGATGGGTTGATCGCGGCGATCGAGCAAGAAAACTGGCAAACTCTAGAAAAGATTCTCCAACAAACCGAATCCGGACGCAAACAATTTGGTAATTGGTAATTGCTGCGGGAAAGGTGTCTTGAATTGCTATAAGTTGACCCAGTTTGCGATCGCATTAATCGCGTATAATTCGAGAAAAATAAGGCGATCGCCGTGGCTTACGATAACACTTGTAAATATTTAGCAGAAACTTATTGTCAGAATTTTACACGCTGGCTTTTGGGAACGGAATCGGAAAATATTCGGGTTCTCAAAACCGAAATTATTCCCGAACCCATTCGCTCTGATGCTCTCATTCTTCTGCAAATCGATCGCAAAATTCTCCATCTCGAATTCCAAACTTTACCTTACAGCGATCCACCCATGCCTTATCGAATGCTCAAATATTGGACGCTACTTTATGGGCAGTATTGGTGCGATATCGAACAGGTGGTGATTTATCTCAAAGAAACAGGATCCGAGTTAGCCTTGCAAGATCGCTTTCAGCAACAAAATACCCAACACCGCTATCGAGTCATTCGGATGTGGGAGCAAGAACCGGATTTCTTTTTAAGCGATCGCGCTTTACTCCCTTTGGCGACTTTAACTCGGAGTCGAGAGCCGCGAGAATTATTGGAGCAAGTAGCCGAACGGGTAGCTACAATAGAAGAACCCAAACTACAGCGCAATATCTCCGCAGCCGCAGAAGTTTTAGCGGGTTTGCGGTTTAAACCAGATACCATTCGTCGATTATTTCGGGAGGAACTCATGCAAGAATCAGCTATTTATCAAGAAATTCTCCGCACGGGAATCGAACGAGGACAGCAACAGGGTTTGCAGCAGGGTTTGCAGCAGGGTTTGCAGCAGGGAAAGGTCAGCCTTTTACTACAATTTTTAGCTCGTAATTTGGGAGAAATTCCTCCAGTAATACGAATTAAAATCGATTCTCTATCTCTTTCTCAACTCGAACGCTTGATAGTCGCACAATTTGATTTTTCCACGATAGAGGATTTATCGACTTGGTTAGAAAATGAAGGGAGAAACTCGACAACGTAATCTCATTATCGCTCGCGATCTGACTCGGAGGAGCGATCGCAATGGTATTGTTGGGTATTCAAAGGAGCGATCGCAGAACAATGAATGGTTAGAGCGATCGCTCTTTTGGGAAAGATAGAGAATAAAGCCGATCGAGGCAGGTTTTTCTCTTGGCATTGTGAGGGAGAGGATATATTTAAAGATAGTGTGTTGAGTTGTGGTGTGATGTCGAAGAATCGCGATCGCTTGTTGCGTTTTGTGCTTTTGGTTGTTGTGGCGCTGGCTTTTGTTCTCTATCCTTATTTGGTCAATCAAATACCTGCGTTAGAGTGGCTCAAAAGCATACCAAAAATATGGGTAGCTTTTGGGGCGTTGTTTTTTGCGGCGATCGCAGTGGTCGGTTCAGAGTTAATTAACCCAGATAAACTCTCAGAGGATAAATTACGAGAGGATTTTTGGCGGGAAAATAATGAATTGATTCGAGACCGTTGCAAACAAGCCCTCGATCGCCACAATCACATTGTCCTATCTCGCGAGGATACTCCAGAAGATTTGGGGCGATCGCCAAATCAGTCTCCGGAAAACCCAACACCCTCACCACAAAAAACTTGGTACCGTTGGTTTCTCGGGTTTAGTGGGGTTTTCGGGTTCACAAGGGTTAAAGCGATCGCGAAAGAGAATGAGAATTCTGTTTTGCGGTTGGATAGGGAGCGAGAGGTGGAAGATTTACCCACGGGAGAGCGATCGCTTTTAGCCAAGAGTACACCGATTTTAGAGGTTTTTGAGGAAGCAAAGCGCCGTTTGTTGATTTTGGGGGAACCCGGAAGCGGGAAGACAACGGAACTATTGCAGTTAGCTAAAGATTTGAGCGAGAAAGCACGGGATTTGCGATCGCCCATTCCGGTGATTTTTGAGCTTTCGGCTTGGCGAGGGGAGCCGATGTTAAATTGGATGGCGGCACAAATACAAGGACGTTATGGGTTAAATTTAGCCACTTGTCGGGAATGGTTGCAACGGGATAAGGTGGTGCCGTTGTTGGATGGGTTGGATGAGTTGGGGAAAGAGCGCATTCGAGAAGCGATCGCCGCGATCGATGCCCTGCAAGACGCTTATCAACATCAACCAGATTTGGCGATCTGTTGTCGCATCCAAGACTATCGCGAGGCGATAACGGAGGAGAAGGAAGGAAAAACAAAATATCATTTGCGAGGAGTGGATCGCGCCGTGCGTTTATGCGAGTTAAGCAAGTCGCAAATTCAGACTTATTTGCAACAGAGACACGCCGCAGATCTCTGGGAAGATTTACAGGCTAAACCGGGATTCTTTGCCTTGGCGAAAAAGCCGATGTTATTGAATTTGCTGCCTATTGCCTATCCAGAAAGATTGCCGGAGAACGCCCCAGAAGACTCAGAAACCTGTCAATCTCTCCTTTTTGATGCGTTTTTGCATCGCAGGCTAAATTTGGCGCAACCGTCGCAATCCGGGCAACTGGAAGATTACAAACCTGAAGAAGCGCGGCGTTATTTGGCATGGTTGGCGGCGAGTATGGAACGGGAGGGAATCAATCAGCGAGAATTTTTGATTGAAAAGTTACAACCGAGTTGGTTAGAAAATCAACAACAGTGGCGGCGCTATCGGCTGATTTTCGGGCTGATTTTCGGGCTGATTTTCGGGCTGATTTTCGGGCTGAT